>CAYSSA010000178.1:0-9267 GCA_964433485.1 uncultured Tepidisphaeraceae bacterium
TGGGCGGGCTGGTCTTCGTCATGGCCGGTGAAGACCCAATAACCGAAATTGCCGCGGACCGAGAGGATCCGGCCGAAGAAGTCCTGCTGGCGAAGTTGCTTGATCTTCCGCAGGCCGGGGAGCCAGAGCTTGTCCTGCACCACGCCGTTTTTGAGCTTGGCATCCTCGCACAGCTTGGCCAGGCGCAGGGCCTCGGCCGTCGTGGTAGCGGTGGGTTTTTCGCAGTAGATCGCCTTGCGGGCCTTGACGGCCTTCTCGATGAACGCGGCCCGCTGCAACGTGCCTGAGGCGTCGAAGAAGATGCCGTACTTATCGTCGCCCAAGGCGGAATCCAGGTCGGTGGTCCACTTGAGAGGCTTGCCGACGACGGCCGGGCCATGGGTCTCGGCCAAGGCGCGCACCTTGTCGGCGTTTCGGCCGACGAGGATGGGCTCGGGCATGAGGCGCAGTTCGTCCGAGACCTTCACACCCCCCTGCTTGATGATCGCCAGGATCGAGCGGACGAGGTGCTGGTTGGTGCCCATGCGGCCGGTAACGCCGCTGAGAATGATGCCGAGGGTGCGTGTTTCCATGATCTATTGTGTACCCGATTCAGTCGAAGAAGTGTAGATATGTCCCTCCCGAAGCGAGGCGTTGCAGATAAACAGCCAGTTCGAGCAGGTGATAGTCGCCCCACATGCTGGATTCGCCGCAGGGGATTTTTCGACCAGGCGGGACGTGGTCCCAGTTGTTGGGGCGATGGTAGACCGAATGCAAGAGCAGCCCCTGATGCGACGGCGATTCCGACAGATAGGGCGCTGCGAACAAAGCACGCGCGATGGTCAGCCCAGCCTGCGTGTAACGTTGCCCGTTGCTGCCCAGGAATCTGCCCAGCCTCAGCAAACCCTGCGCGGCGATGGCCGAGGCGGAGGAATCGACCGGTTCGTGGTCGTTGAATGGGTCGGCCGGGCGGGAGCGCCAATCGCCGAGCCTTGCCAATCCCGGTGCGCCATCGTCCCAGTAGACGATGCCATCGGCCGCGGCGCAGTCGTCGATGTAGTGGTCGGCGGTGGCTTTGGCGGCCTGTTCGTACACGTCGCTCACGTCATTTTTCGGGAGGCCGACGGATGCCTGAAACCGCTCGGCTTCGATGGATGCGAGGAATTCCAGTTCCTCCGCATAGCCAAGGATCGCCCACGCCAGACCGCGCGTCCAAGTGCTGAAGGCGGAGTATCCCTGCTGGGTGCTGCGGCAGCGGAAGTTGCCGTCGTTGCGGTTGAAGATGGCCTCGTGGGCTGTTCGGCCGCGGACGTCATACGTGTGGGACGAGTCGCCGTGGAAGATGATGTATTGATTGGTGCAGAGTCCGTGCAGCACCGATCGCTTGAGCAGGTCGGCCGCCTTGTCGTTCTCGTGCATGAGCTTGTGGCCCAGTTGCCATGCGACGCCCAGGATGCGGATGGTGCGCATGGTGTCAACAAAGAGCGAGTGCGGGCCGTTGAAGGAGTAGATATAGCCCAGGTTCGACGCATTTGCGGACTTGGGCGAGGGCTTGTTCACGGTCACACCCGACCACCGCGCCGCCTGCACCGCACCGCTGGCCTTGATGGCCATTTCATAGAACGCAAGTTCCCACTCGTTGTACGGCATGCGGCCTTGGCGCATCAGCCGGCGCAGATTGCCGTAGGTGCTGAGATTGTTGAACCCGTGATCGTGGACGCCGATGTGGCTGACATGGGGGGCCATGAAGCGCACCGTGCTTCGCCGGCCGAGATCGAGCAGATCCGCCTCGCCGGTGGCGTCGAAGACCAGCACGGCGCTGCCGTACTGGAAACCCTGGGTCCACTCGGTCCAGCCGCGCGAGGTGTAGCGGCCATCGACGGTGAAGACCGGGGCGCCGCGGGATGAATCCCAAGCGCGGTCAAGGTCTCGCACCTTGCGGCCAGCGATTTCGAACAGATGAGCCAGTGGTTTGGCGAGATCGGACGGGACGATGGTCTGGTCAATCCTCATAATGCGTTCTCCATGATTCGGAGTTCGAGCTTCAGCTTGTCGGCGGGCAGGAGGCACAACATGAAGGGTCAACTCCGAACGTGCGGAGTCTAACGACATTATTGGGCACGGGAAACGGGGATGGTTCACATGTGGTATGACAAGGCGATCGAAGAAAGGAAACCAATGACCCTTGCGTCGCGGTCGAATGCGGTCGGCGTCTTGTTATGCGTGATATGCTGCATGTCCACGTCGGCCGAACCGCGGCGGGTGACTATCGGCACGGGATCGGGGTATTTGCGGTATCCCGATGCCCAGGCCACGCTCAATCTACGACCCGGCGACACACTGTACATCGCTGCGGGGAAATACAGCGGATTGTCGCTGGGGAACATCACCGGCACGGTCGAGGCGCCGATCACGGTGGCGTGCGATCCGGAGGCGATCTTTACCACGGCTACGCCGGTGTCAAATGACTTCGCCAATATCAGCTTTGTGCATTTCGAGAACTTCCGTTACGAGAAATACAACGCCGGCATCATGAAGATCACCGGGAAGAGCCACGACGTGCTGTTCAAGAACTTCACGATCAAGGACGCCTCCGGCTATTGCTTTCATGTTTATGACCCCAGCAAGATCTTCGATGGCACCAGAGCCAGCACTTTCTATAACTTCAAATGGGAGAACGTGCTGGTGGATGGAAAGGTGAACGGCCATGCCCTGACCAACACCGACTACAACATCGGCGGGCTGAAGTCGGTTGTGCTGGACTTCGAGGTCTACCGCTGCACGTTTCGCAATTTTGACAACACATTGCAGGCGTTTGGACCGATCTCGTTTGACAAGTGCTTCAATCTGAAGGTGCATGAATGCAATTTCAGCGACCTGGGCATGGCCCAATCGCCCATCGGGCACAATGCCTGCATCGGCGGCTCGGGCTATTTCCATGTATTCAACAATATTTTCACCCGTCAGTGGGCCAATGATGTGCGCGTTTTTCCGATGAAGCTCAACGCCTTGGGCTACAACGGACCGGATGCGGTGAACCGTTTCTACAACAACATCAGTTGGGACAAACGCAAGTATCCGATGTTCGAACAAAACGCCGTGAAGCAGGTGGACCCGGAGAAGGCCGCGCCGTGGTTCTCACGGACATCGTCGGAGGTCTATTTCAATACGCTCTATCGTTCGCGCATCGCCTCCGACAGCAACAGCCCTTACCGCGGGACGCTGGTGGACGTTTACAGCCCGGACGTAACGGTGAAGCACAACCTGGTCATCGAACCCGAAGCCGACACGCCCTGGGATTCCAAGCGAGACTACGTGTGTCACCTCGGCGCCGGGCCCCAGAAAGGGATCATCATCGAGAACAACCTGGTGCTGCGGACCCTTGAAGAGGCAAAGCTGGTCAATCTGAGTACGTTCGCACCATCACCAACAAGCCCCGCAAGAGATGCCGCAACCGGCCGTATCGGCCACATCCTCCGGGATTACCACCGCCACGATCGCTACCATGGACCGGCGGCGGATCTGGGGGCGGTGGAGGGAACGGAATAGCACGCCCGCGGGGCTCTGAGATTCACGAATGCCGACTATCAATCACTGCTCGCCCGCCCGAAGGCGGCGAACAGGCTTCAGGGTTGATGCGGCGGTCGCATTGCATCCCCCCGATGACGCCGACCAGGCTCATTTAGGCTCTTGTCTCACCCCCTTCCGGGAAGTTATGATTCGCCCGCCACGAACCGCCCGGCCGGCGTGAGGGCCGGGAAACCAGGAGGTTGCATGCGCCTGACTTGTCTCCTCGTTCTTATCGGGATAATGGTGGAGGCGTCGCTGGCTCAGGCCGGGGTGGTCATCAATGAGATTTTCTACAACGCGCCGGAAGATGTGAACGACCTGCAATGGATCGAACTGCACAACACGGGCGACCAGGCGGTGGATCTGGGTGGATGGTCGCTGAACAACGGCAAGTTGTACGAGTTCCCGGCCAACACAACGATCGCGGCCGGAGGGTTTGTGGTAGTGGCGTTCGACCCGGCGCTGATGAAGAAGACCTACGGGGTCACGGCAATCGGCCCGCTGAAGAAGCATCTCAAGCGTTCCGGCGGCGATCTGAAACTGCAGGACGCGAGCAAGACCGAGGTGGATTCGGTCAGCTACTCGGACCGCGCCCCCTGGCCGGTCAGCGCGGACGGGTATTCGGCCTCGCTGGAGATCTGCCCGACCGCGCCGGCTGCTTCGGTGGACAACTGGGCGGCGTCGGCGCTGCCGGACGGCGCCATCGCGCCGTCGGGCAGTCCGGGTAAACAGAACTCCGTCTGGGCGGCGAAGGTGCCGCCGATCATCACGCTGGTCGGCAACATCCGCGAGGATCTCTCGCCAACCGACACGGTGAGAGTTGAGGTGGACGCCAAAGACCCCGGCTCGATCAAGGAGATGGTGCTGTTGTATCGCCTGACGCGGGTCAATTTCATCGGAGAGGAAACGACCGTTCCCATGACGCGGGTGGGAACTTCGTCACGTTTCAGCGCGGTGCTCAAGCCGCAGCCGGGCGGGACGCTGATCCGTTACCGTGTCCGAGCCACGGGCGAATCCGGTGCGACGCGGTTCCTGCCGGACGCCAACGATCTGCGGTCGGCCTTCAGTTCCTACTCGCACGTTCGCTTCGAGAAGGCGTCCATCCCGCTGGCGATGGTGGTGCTGGGCGGGCGTGATCGAGAAAAGGCACAGGGGCCGGAGGACCAGGATCGTCGCGGAGTCCGTTCGGCCCGCGGGCAATCGGCGCTGGTTTATGTGGATCCCCGGACCGGCAAGATGCACCTGTTCGACCACATCAACGCGGTGCGAAGGGTGAACGAACGCGGTTACATCCTGCACTTCCACAAAGACCGCCCATTCCTGGGAATGACAGCGGTGAGCGTCATGTTCGAGGGTAACGAGCGAGCGCTGATGGCCGAGGCGCTGGCGTATGACGTCTATCGCCGGGCGGGGGTACCTTCGCCAAACTGGGAATTTCTGCGGCTTTGGGTGGACGAGAAATTCTCGGGATACAACCTGGCGGCCGAGCGCCCCAACGGCTCTTTTCTCAGGCGCAACAAGCTGGACAACGACGGCAACCTTTACAAATACCGCTGGGCGGGGGGCGACCTGATCTCGCGGCACACCAAGAAGACCAACATGCAGACCGGCCACGGCGACCTGATCGAGATCATCGACAAGCTCAACAAAACAAAGGATGAGGAGCAGTGGAAGGTCATAGAGGCCAACTTCAACATCGACGTGATGAGCAGCTACTACGCCGTCAGCCTGGTGCTTTCCAACTGGGATGGCTTCTTCAACAACCACTTCCTTTACCACTGCCCCACGCCGCTCGATCCGGCAACGCCCCTGACGCCCGCGCAAGCGGCCGCGCGAAAGTGGCAGATGATTCCCTGGGACTGCGACGGCACCTGGGGCATCGGTTTTGGCGACAAGTTCAACATGCCGCTGACCTTCGGCGCCAACGGCGACAAACAGCCCGAAGGCGCCGGATGGTGGCGGGCGCCGGGCTATTTTTCCGGCCCGCTGCTGGCCAATCCCCGCTTCAAGGCAATCTACCACGCCCGTCTGCGGACAATCCTGACCACGATTTATACGCGCGAGGTCTACTTTCCGATTATCGACGGCATGGCGATGCGACTGCGCGATGATGCTATGCTGCGAGCCAAGGAACGCGGCGAAAAGCCGGAATCGGCGGTTAACGCGCTGACACACAGCGTGAACGAGTTCAAACGACACCTGGTACAGCGACGAGAGTTCCTGTTGCAGGAGCTGAGCCAGGCGGCGGGCCCGGCCACACCGAAACCCAACCCGCCCCGAACGGGTACGCACTGACCGAGGGTCCGCCGTCTCTGGACCCCTGGCGACGAACAAGGAACACCGCGTGGGCCAAGCCGGGTCATGCGGTCAGCGCGTCATACGCGGCCAGAACGGCCGCTCGCGTCGGGCCGGGGCGACCGTGGGCTTCATCTTCCCTCAACACGCCCTGGAACTGATCCAACACGTAATTCACTTCCTCGCGTGAGAGTCCGTAGAGGTGGAAATAGGCGGCATCCAGTTCGGCGCGAAGCCGCGCCCGGTCGGCCTCATCCCATTTATGAACGGCCTCCTTGAATCCGGCCGCCTCGGCCAGTGGGCGCATGTCATCGGCCGTGCAACTGAGCCGCAGCACGCGCTCGCTGACCCATTTCTCCAGCGAGGTTTTCCTGTCCCACGGGCATTTGTCGTCGTAACGGTCGGGCGGCAGCGTGGGAAGCTGCTCGACGATGAAAAAGTTCAGGTGAAGCCCGCCGACCTTCTGTCGGGCGACGAAGTCATAGACAAACGAGTTCAGGTTCGCCAGCAAACAGGCTCGGCGGCGGAAACTCATGCCGTTGACGGTCAACATGAGCGGCGCCGAATTGACCACCCCCGCCCAGGGGATGAACGCGGCGATCATGGTCCGCTGGTTGGTGGGGCTGGTGACGTCCTTGATGGCCAGAAACGCCTCCTTACGATCCAATCGCGCCAGCACGTGCTTCTCATCCACCCAGAACCGCGGCATGGCGACGAACTCCGGGTTCTGGTGCATGACCAGCGTTGTCTCCTCGGTCTGGCCCTGGCGCATCCAGTTGCCCTCGGCCACGATCACGCTGGCCGCCCGGTGATCGTAGGCCTGAATCATCTTGGCTTCGTACAGCGGCAGGAAGACATCCTTGCGGCGGAGCCAGCGGTTGCCATCGAGGTGGAAGCCCTCGCCTTGCAAGTCCTTGGTTGTGCGGAAATGCTCGGCATCGTTCGTCTGATGGAACATCGTCACAAACTTGATCTCCCACGGATTCCCGCCTGCCTTGCGGCTCTTGTCGACAAGGATCGGGATGTTGCGGTAGATGCGCTTGGTCAGCTCACAGTCGCGCCGGGTTCGGAAGATCGGGCAGGTGCGGGTGTTGGGGTTGAGCAATTTCAGGTCGCGGGCGGAAATGCGAATGTGCCGCTCACGCGGCTCCAGGTCGTCCATGGTGCGGGCAAAAAAGACAAAGTCGGCCTCGTCCGTCGTGCGCTCGGCGCCGTTGAGCAACAGGACGGAGAACTTGAATGAGCGGTGCACATCCGCGAAAACGGCTCCCTTGTTCTCAAAGTCATAGAGGGCTTCCAACGCCTTCTTCTCCATCAGATCGCCGAAGAAGTGCTTGGTGGTGTCGTCCGTGGCGATGCCGCTGGGAACCAGCAGGCCGATCAACCCCTGCGGGCCGACCAGTTGCCGCGACAGTTCGGCGAAGAGCATGTAGGTGTTGACGTCGCCGCGCCCGGTATGAGGAAATCGTCCGCAATCGCGGACATAGGCCAGCGTCTTCTCGGCCGCCGCCTTGGCGGCGTTGTATCGCTGCCAGAGTTCGGGTCGCTTGCTCTGCAGGTTCTCGATCAGTTTCCGCCGGTCGGCCGCATTGACCGCGCTGGCGATATCGGGCGAGGAAAGCGAGAAGAACTCGCGTTCCTGGAGCTTGAGCCGTTCCCAGGGCGGATTGCCGATGACGCAGTCAAAGCCGCCATTGGCAAACACGGCCGGAAAAGTCTGCTTCCAGTCCATGGCCCGCTCGTGGACAGCCGAATCGGTGACGAGGCTGTTGCCCTGAACGATGTTATTGGACAGATCGACCAGGCGGTGGGCTTTGCGCGCGGAGCGCAGCCAAAGGGCCAGGCGGGCGATTTCCACGGATTGCTCGGAAAGGTCCACGCCGTAGAGGTTGTCGCGAAGAATGTCGTCGGGGTAATTGCGCTCCAACGCGGCCGCCTCTTCCAGGCGCGCTTCCTTGCGCAGCGTGTAGGCGATCTTGTAGTAGGCCCGCTCGATGCAGTCATAGGCCGCCACGAGAAACGCGCCCGAGCCGCAGGCCGGGTCCACCACCTTCATTTGTTTGAGGGCGAACAGTTGAGCGTCGGCGGACTCCAGCGTGTGGACGCGCTCCTCGATAAGCCTGCCCAGCGTCTGTTCGACGATGAAGCGAGTGAACTCCGGCGGCGTGTAGTAGACGCCAAACCGCTTGCGCTCGGCGCTCTTGGGCATGGTGGCGACAACGCCGTCAGCGGGTCGCTTGCCGAAATCGCCCAGCACACGGCGCTTTTCCAGTTCGGTAATGCTGCGTTCGAAAAGATTGCCGAGGACTTCGACGTTGACCTCGCCTTCATCGCGGAAGTCAAAGGCGCCGATGGAAAGAAAGAAGTGCGCATAGGGATGATCTTCAAGCTGCAGGTTGTCCACCAGCGGATCGGCCTCGAAGAGCTTGCCGTTATAGCCGTCGGGCAAGTCGAGATTCCTGTGCCCTTTGTCAATGGCCCGGAAAGCGTCAAGGAAGTTGCGCCAGCGGGGGTTCTCGTATTGAGAAAGCACGGATATGCCGTTGTAGGCGCGCTCGATCAGCTTGTGTGGCAGCAGGCCGCGATCCTGGGCGAACGCCATGAAGACCACGCGATCGAGGAGTTTCTGGGCCGCGTGAATGGCCTGGTCCAGCGAATAATCATGCTGTGACAGGAGTTGGCCGATGATCTGATCGCGCGCCTCGCGGTAGAGTTCGTAGAGTTCGTCGCCGATGGCGCGCTGTTCGGTGATCGATTCGGCGATGAGTTCCCTGGCGCGGGGTTTCTGGATCGTGCTGCCGAGGAGTCCCTCCGGGCCGAAAAGATAAAGGAACTGTTTCACGCGATCGGAATCGCGGAAATCGCGGATGGTGAATTCCTCGTAAGCACTTTTCGGGCTGTCGCGATGGTAGAGCCGTATGGCGCGGTAGTTGCTGAGAATGCCCCATGGCACGTCGGGCATTTCGTTGAGGTAATCCCACAACTGCTGCACGGGCGTGCGGCCATTGGATTTGTCGTGGTCGAGATCGGCGGCGATGGCCTTGCACTCGATAAGGGCGAGTGGCCTGAGCGGCTCATCGGTCTTGAATCTTCCGAGCGCCCCATCGGCTGCCCCGCCGCCAGGCACGGTGAACTGCCGCTCAAGTTGATACGCCGCGGGAGAATCGGTGCGGGACTTGTAGCCCAGGCCATCGCAGAAGATCACGCGCAGAAATTCGGCGTCGAGAGAGACTTCCTTATGGTCCAGCGCGTGGGATTCGGCCAGGTCGGCCCAGCGCTTCAACGCAGCGGTCGCGGCGCTCAATGCCGCCGGTTCGGGCATCCAGACGTTGGCCTTGTCAATGAGCAGCCTGGGAAGGATCAGTTGCGGATGCCGCCGTTTGACCGGGGCAAACAGATCGTCGGCGCCTTTGGGATTCTTCG
>CAYSSA010000178.1:9292-10904 GCA_964433485.1 uncultured Tepidisphaeraceae bacterium
AAGATCGCGTTGATGCGAGAGCCCGTTCGACGGCCGCCAGGACATCTTCGACACGGATGTCGTTGATGCACAGCGGCGGTCGGCAGCGTACCACGGGACAGGTGCCGGCAAAGGGGTATTGCAGGCAGGGTGAACAAGTTCGGCCGCGGGGTTGGACAACGAGATGGCGGTAGCCGAAGGGACAAACACGGTCGGGATCGGAGGGAGCGAAAAGCGTCACAGGCGGCGTGCCGACGGCAGCCGACAAGTGCGCCAGGCCGGAGTCGGTGCCGATATACAGGCGGGATTGTTCCAGAACGGCGGCGGCCTCGGCCAGCGGACCACGAAGCGACAGAACGGACGGTTTGGATGTCGTGCAGGCCCGGCGAATTTCCTCGGCCACACCCAACTCATCCGGACCTTCGAAGATGACGATATTCGAGCCGAGTTTGCGGACGAGGGTGTCGATGAGATGGCCGTAGCATTCGGGCGACCAGCGTTTGGCTGCGCCGATGGCAGTTCGCGCCGAGCCGGCATGGATGACGATGGGGCGGGAGGCGGCGCCCACGCCAATGGACCGCAGCATCTCGGCCGCACGGCCACGATCCTGGTCATGGATGAGGAAACGGGGAGATTCGGTATTGTCGGGCTCAATGCCAAGCGGGCGTAACAAGGCAAGGTTTTGCACAACATCGTGCAATCCGCGTAGGGCGGGAACGCGCGCTGCGGGAACGAACGCCAGCGAGCGCATCCGACCAACGGGATAGCTGTGCATGAGCCGCAGGCGCGCCCCGCTGGCGATGGCGAGCATGGCGTATTGCCAGCGGTTGGAAGGAAACGGTAGAAGGCAGAGATCGGGCCGGGGGAAGCACAGCATGGACATGCCCATGCCCAGCGATCCGGGCTTCATCAGGCGCGTTTCGTCGACCTCGGGAAGGCGCTGGAACACCTGGGCCATGGCCGGGATGCGGGCAACGATGCCGACGTGCGAACCCGGCAGGCCGCGTTTGAGTTGGCGCACCAGAGGCACGGCCAGCAGCGCGTTGCCGATGCCCGCGACGATCGGGATAACGATTCGCGGATTGGCGCGAAGTTGGAGGGCGCGGGCGTCGGGCATTTACTTCTTGATCCAGTGTGTCAGGTCGCGGCCCAGCAGGTCGGACAACTTCTCAACATCCTCCTTGAATCGAGGAGCCAACTTCCTGCGAAGTTCCGGCGAGATCTTCGCCTCGCGAGGGAGTGTCCTGGTAAGATACGGAAGCACGTTGACGATCTTCCGCTGCAACGAGGCCGGGACGAATCGGTGAACCATGCTGCGAAGAGCGGGGCGCTGACCGAAAAACCGGTTGAAGCCCAGGGCGACTGGCTTGGCGGCGTTAACGACTTCGAGTCTGGCGGCGAAATTGGGCAGGTCGAGAAACTCGAGCGTTTCGCGATAGATCCTGGGGGTGTCCTTCACGAAGTCCTCGAAGATGATGACCTTGACCTGCCGGCGCGGGAAGGTGTCGAAGTAGCGTTTGACCTGTGGGTAGAAGCTGAAGACATCGGTGTAGATCAGGCCCGAGGGGCTGGTGCAGGTGTCGGGGATGCGCTTGCCCTGGCGGCGCTCGTCTTCGGCGGCAAGGGCTTCTTC
>CAYSSA010000179.1:0-1413 GCA_964433485.1 uncultured Tepidisphaeraceae bacterium
CTCGACCTGGGCCACCATCGACTTGATGTTGTCGTGCTGGAACTCGACCGGGTCTTCGACGGTGATGATGCGCTCGGCGCGGGTTCGGTTGATCTTGCCGATGACGGCTGCCAGCGTGGTTGACTTGCCGGAGCCCGTGGTGCCGGAGACGATCACGATGCCTCGCTGGTGGTCGGCCAGCGTTTCGCAGATCGGCGGCAGGTTCAGTTCGTCGAAATTGGGAATCTTGGTCACGATGCGGCGCATGGTGATGGCGAAGCGCTCGCGGCTGTGAAACAGGCTGGTGCGGAAGCGCGGCTGGCCAACTCCCATGGAGTAGGCGCAGTCCACCGAGCCCTTGTGCTCGAGCGATTCGCGCCGCTTGGCCGGCTCGCCCTGCGAGGCGATGATTTCGTTGACGTACTCGACCATCGCCGCATCCGTGGTCGGCGGAACGTCAAGGAAACGCGGTCGGCCGTCCACGCGGATCATGGGCACCGAGCCGGCCTGCAGATGCAGGTCAGAACCGTTGAACTTGACGACGGTTTTAAGGAAATCGGTCAGGGTTAGTCTTCGTTCCTCGACCTGAATATTGGGCTGGGCGGTTGGTCGATCGGGGACAGCGTTTTCAACGATCTGGTCAGTGCCGGCCATGGTGTCTCCTCTGGATGATTGCGGCAAAGTCAAACGACCTTGCCATCGCGCCATTCTAACGAATCGGTAAGGTTAGGGGCAAATGAGAATGCTTCCCAGTCGATTATGAATTTTCGCTTGCTTTCCGGCTGTTTGCGTGGATATTAATCACCGGTTCACATCCTTTTCGCTCCTGAGCCGACGGTCGATCGGATCGTGGGGCGCTTTGACAACGGTTGTCGCGTGAGTTTGGCGGTCTGAATATGGCGGCTGGCACGGACAATTACAATGACAGAGAGGACTTTCTGCATCAGGCCAGGGGGAAGCGCCCTGGTTTGATCGGGGAAATCGCTCGCTTCTTATGGCAGAACCGCAATTGGTGGCTATTGCCGATCGTGCTGGTGTTGCTGGCAATGGCCGCACTGGTGATGCTGGGGGGGTCGGGGTTGGCGCCGCTCATATACACGATCTTCTGAAACGCGGCCTTACCATTGATGGAAATAGCTCTCGGAGGGTGGTGGTGGCTTTCGAGCCACCCAATAAGTTCGCTGGTTTCGGGGTCGGTGGAGGCGAAGCTTATCCCTGCCGCAAAGCCGGGCGATCAGCCCGACAGGGGTCACCACGCCGTAATAGGCTGCGCCCAGCACCACCCAAGACACCCCGAATCCAACCGGATACGCCAGCAGCAACATCGCGACGTAAACCCAGCGCAGTCCCGATGGCCACAGCAGCGCCAGTCCGGCCGCAAGAATGGCCGCCAGGGCAACGATCCATTGCGTTTGCCATGCCAACCAAAGCAGG
>CAYSSA010000179.1:1428-10873 GCA_964433485.1 uncultured Tepidisphaeraceae bacterium
CGCCAGCGCCAGTCCGAACACTCGCAGGCGGCGGCTCGGGGGACGAAGATCCAGCTCAACAAACGCCATCCAACTCCTCAATCCAATTCGTGCCGGGCCAGGTAGGCATCGACCTGGTGGTTTTCGGCGGCAGGCTGGTCGGACTTCAGTATCAGGCAGTCTTCCATCACCAGCGCATCCATGTTGGTGGCCGTGAAGCACTGCCAGGCATCGGCTGGTGAACAGACGATTGGTTCGCCGCGGACATTGAAGCTGGTGTTGATGAGTATCGGGCAGCCGGTTTTCTCATGGAAGCGTCGCAAAAGCCGGAAGAATCGCCCATGGAGCGCTTCATCCACCGTCTGCACGCGCGCTGAGAAATCCACATGTGTCACGGCCGGAATTGTCGAGCGTACTTCCTTGAGCAGGCGGTCAATGCCCTGCATACCGGGCGCCCCAGGCGCGTCAGACGCCAGCCGCTGATGCCCGGCCACATCCACCACAAGCAGCATGTAAGGGCTTTCAAAGCCCTCGGGCACATCGAACCAGCGGGGAGCGTGTGCTTTCAGCGCGCTCGGGGCAAATGGGCGGAAGGACTCTCGGAACTTGACCTTGAGGTTCATTACGGATTGCATGGCCGGCGAACGCGCATCGCCCAGAATCGACCGTCCGCCCAATGCACGCGGACCGAATTCCATACGGCCGTGCAGCCAGCCGACGACCTGGCCATCGGCGATTAGGTCGGCGACGCGATCGAGCAAATCGGCCTCGGCGGCGAATCGCGTGTACCTTGCGCCCACGCCATTGAGCAACGCAGTGATTTCGTCATTGCCGAATGATGGGCCGAGCAACGACCCTTGCTGGCTGTCATGGATGCCGTCGGGCACGCGTTCCTCTCCCAGAAGCTGGTACCAGGCGAACAGCGCCGCGCCGAGTGCTCCGCCGGCATCGCCGGCCGCAGGCTGTATCCACAGTCCGTCGCAGATGCGCTCGCGGAGTATGCGCCCGTTGGCGACGCAATTCAGCGCCACGCCTCCGGCCAGCACCAGTTTCCGCTGACCGGTGATGCCGACGACATGGCAGCTTTCGGCAGCTTTCGCGGCAAAGGCTTCGTCGAGCAGCGCCGCGGTGGAAGGATGACGGGCCATCCGCAGCACGATTTCCTCGGTCACATCCTGAATAGAGGCGGCAATGTCCATCTCGCGTTGCGTGATGGGCGATTCCGGCTTGCGGGGCGGACCATCAAAGAGCGCATCGAATCGGCCACCGGTCATGCGCAAACCGGCGCAGTAGTCGAAGAAGGACTGGTCCATCCAGAAAGAACCATCGTCCTTCAGGTCGATCAGGCGGCGGAGAATCACATCGCGATAGACCGGTCGGCCATAGGGCGCCAGGCCCATGAGCTTGTATTCGCCGGAATTGACGCGGAATCCGGCGAAATAGGTGAAGGCCGAATAGAGCAGTCCGAGCGAGTGCGGGAAACGCATTTCGTGCGTCAACTCGACGCGATTGCCCCGGCCGACGCCGAAGCTGGCCGTGGCCCATTCGCCCACGCCGTCCATCGTGAGGATGGCGGCTTCCGCGAAGGGGGAAGGAAAGAACGCGCTGGCCGCGTGGGACTCGTGGTGTTCGGTGAAGACATACCGGCCGCGGTACTTTCCGGACAGTCCGCGGTCCATTTCACGAGGCAGGTGAAGCTTGGTGCGCAGCCACAGTGGCATGGACTTGGCAAATGACCGCAGTCCTCGCGGCGCGAAGGCAAGGTAGGTTTCCAGAAGCCGTTCGAACTTGAGCAGCGGCTTGTCGTAAAACGCGACCAGGTCGAGTGTGTCCGCGTCGATGCCGCCCTCACGAAGGCAATACTCGACCGCGTGCGTCGGGAATCGGTCGTCGTGCTTCTTGCGGGAAAACCTCTCCTCCTGCGCAGCCGCGACGATCCGGCCATTGCGCAGCAGGCAGGCCGCGCTGTCGTGGTAGAAGGCGGAGACGCCGAGGATGTGAACAGTTCCGCGCAAGGCCGTGGCTAATATAGCCGTGATCCGGCGAATGATGAAACACGAAACACCTGTGACGAATTCACCTCATGGGATTGGATACGCCAGTGACATACCGGTCGGTCGGACCCTCGTTCGTCGACATTCACAGGACAGTTGGATTTCGAGTTTTGTCATTTCCCTCTGTACAATCACCCGTATGAAATATCGCACATTCGGTCGGCTTGGATGGACAATCTCGGAGATCGGTTTTGGCGCGTGGGCCATCGGGGGAGGCTGGGGAGATCAGAGCGATGCCAATTCTCTGGCGGCACTGCGCCGTGCAATCGAGATGGGCTGCAACTTCATTGATACGGCCCAGGCGTATGGCGACGGGAAATCCGAACGGCTGATTGCGCAGGTGCTCAGGGAGGACAAGGGTCGGCGGATTTACGTGGCGACGAAGATCCCGCCAACGGCCGACGGAGATTGGCCGCCGACGCCGTATGACCGGATCGAGGATCGCTATCCGGATCGCTATCTGCGCGAGCGGGTCGAGCGGTCGCTGCGCGACTTGGCGACGGACTGTCTCGATGTCGTGCAGCTTCACACCTGGACGCGGGCATGGAACCGAAGCCCGGTTGCCCTGGAGACGCTCCGCAAACTCCAGAAGGAGGGGAAGCTGCGCGGCATCGGCATCTCCACGCCCGAGCACGACCAGAATTCGCTGATCGACCTGATGAAAGCCGGCTGGCTCGACTGTGTGCAGGTGATCTACAACATCTTCGAGCAGGAACCGCAGGCGGAGTTCTTCCCGATTGCAATGGAACACAACGTCGGCGTAATCGTCCGCGTCGTTTTCGACGAAAGCGCGCTGACCGGCAAGCTGTCGGCGCAGACACGGTTCGAGCCGGACGACTTCCGCTCCAGGTATTTCGCGGGCGACCGCCTGGCGCGCACCGTGGATCGTGTGGCGAAGGTTCAGCGCGAAGTCGGCGCGGCAGAAAGGGATCTGCCGACGGCCGCCCTGAAATTCGGCCTCAAGCCGCGTGCTGTCTCCACGGTCATCCCGGGTATCCGCAACGCGGCACAGGCAGAGTTGAACATGGCCGTGAGCGACATGCCGCCGCTGTCGGACGAACTGGAGCGAAGGCTGCGCGCCCACGCATGGCGGCGGGCGCTGTGGTACGGGGGCAAGTGATGTGCGACGCTCAACAAAAGAACACAGGGCGGGCCTTGCGGCTCGCCCTGCCTGCTGCTTGAGCATTCCCGCACCGGGGTTTAGCGCTTCTTGCGCCGATCGCGCCGGGCTTTGCGTTTCTTGCTGCCGACTTTGCGGCGACGCCGTGGCTTGGCCATGCGGACTCTCCTTTCCTTATGTGCTGCCATAAGTTACCGCATGATCAGATAAGAGCAAGTGCCGATCGGCGGAGCAGAATATCTTGTTTATCGGCCCGATTTTTTGCGGTTTTTTCTTCCGGCACGCTTCTTGCAAATCGTAAAATGGAGCGATCCGCGAAAGAAAAGGAGTCGCATTATGATCAAACTTGACGCGGGAAACGTGCTTCTCAAACCCAGTCATCGCAGGCAGCTCATGGCCTGGCTTCGGAGGGCCATCCGGCTCGGCGAACGCCTCGGCAATTTCGTGCTGACGGTTTCGCTGCGCCGATCGGGCAAGTTCTTTGAGGCACAGGCTCAAGTTCATGATTCCGCCGGCGACTTCCATGTCCGCGCACGCCAGCACGACTGGCGGCACGCCGTTCGAAACCTCGTTCGCGATCTGGCAATGAAGCTATCGAAACAAAGGCAAGCCATGGTCTGATCACGCGGCCGGCAGTGCCCGTGTGAAAAACTCCATCCAGTGACCGCCCATGATGCCCGCCACGGCCGCATCGTCGAAGCCGCCGTCGGATAGTTCCTGCGCCAGCATCGGGAGATTTGCAATGGTGTTCAGTTCCAGGGGCGCATCCTCGCGCCCAAAACCGCCGTCCAGATCGGTTCCCAGTCCGATGTGTTGTACACCGCCCAGCACGTCGGCGAAATGACGGACGTGACGCACGGCGTCGGCCAGTTGCGCGGGTCTCTGGCTTCGCTGCCCGGGTGGCACCAGAAACGGCCCGTACAGATTAATGCCAATGACACCTCCGCGATGGGCGATCGCGCGGGCCATGGCATCTGATAATTGCCGGTCGGTCGGGATCAGGGCGCGCGCGTTGGAGTGGGAGGCGACGACGGGCCCCGTCGTCAGGTCGAGCAGCTCCCAGAAGGACTCCTCGGCCAGGTGTGAGGCGTCGTGGATGACGCCGGTGCGATCGAGGGCGGCCGCGATGGTGCGGCCCAGCGGCGTCAGTGGACCAGGGTCACCCGTGCCCCCGGCCAGCAGCGTGCGCTTCCACGCCAGCCCCACCATACGCAATCCGCGCTGCCACCACCAGGCTACGTCCGCCTCTGACCGCAGGGCGTCCGCGCCTTCCATGAGGAGAATGAAGGGAACATTCGTGGCGCCCACTTTCGGCCCACTACACATGGCAGGCCTTGCGGCGATGGCTCCAGAGGCGCCGCTTGGCTTGATTGCCTCCAACTCTGATCGGTTGCGCACCCATTGCATCCTGCCCGCGATGACCTGCTCCTGATACCACTGGAGATGCCGCACACTCTGCTGATGTGCTTCATCGGCCGAGCGGTACCCATCGACGGGGTTTCGTGATACCGGTTCGACGAAGATCGTGGCACATACAAGCCTCGCTCTGGCTGTGTGGAGATCGGGCAGGCCCACGGTCGGCGTCCCCTCATCATCCGGCCGCTGCTGGAATGCGGGCAGGGAGAGATCTCGGCCCCGAAGCGCGTTGTAAGACAGATCGAGGTGTGCGTCGACAATGAACATGCGACAAGCGTCGGGGGATGGTGTAGAAAGTCAAGATATGTGCGATGAATCGCTCATTTCCGCCGTGCGCGCGGCCGCTGCCCGGCCGGAGGTTCGCGCTGCCATCGCGGCACTTTACGCGGACCTTCAGCAGCGCGTCGCCCAACGCCGTCCGGTCTGCCGGATGTCGGGGCGATGTTGCCGTTTCGAAGAATGGGGCCACCGATTATACGTAACCACGATGGAACTGGCGGTATTCCTGGCCGAATTGCCCATGGAGGGGCCGACGGCTGGGCCACCGTGGGCAGGATGTCCGTTTCAGGTCGAAGGTTTGTGCTCGGTGCATTCTATCCGCCCTTTTGGATGCCGGGTGTATTTCTGTGATGCGACCGCTCGCGATTGGCAGGAGGGTGAATACGAACGATTCCATGCTCGCCTGCGTCATATCCACCAGGATTTGCAAGTACCTTATCACTATGTCGAATGGCGGCACGCACTGGCGGTTCTGCTGTCGGCGGGCGACCTGTAGGCAAATGGTCGGAACGGTTCGGAGACGGTAACGAAGTGTCGAAATTTGTACTCCGGGCCTTTTGACATGGAATGGATCGTGGTATAAATTCATCCTCGACGTGGAGCAACACGCTCCCCCGGCTCGACATAGGACTCTACAGCGAGGCAAAGGCGTATGTCCAAACTCCTTCTGGGTTTCGTACTCGCGGCTCTTGTCGGTTCCGCTACCGGATGTTCTTCCCCTGGATACACCGGTGGCATGCCGACGATTCGTTTCCCTGAACGCAAACAGACGGGCGAAATGGCGAATCATTACATCCGCATCTTTGCCTACGATTTTGAGCAGATCACCGACGACTTTAATGACGTCATGCTGTTGGACGAGCCCAGCCGCCTGACCCGCTGGAACGTCCGCTGATTGCGTGCGGTCTTGATTGAACCATCCTCGAAGCACGGATTTTTTCCGTGCTTTTTCGTTTTTGGGGAGTTGAATCCGACCAGAACCAAGCCCCGCAGGCCTCCGCGTTGAGCGGCATTGCAATAGCGCTCTCCCCATGGCCTGATGCGATGGCACTGCCAAATTCCCCTGTTTGGCATTACAATTCGACATATGCCTGACAAGACCGAGCACTCGCCGTATCCTGAACAATTCGCCGCGTTGGGAGTCCGACCATCAATTCTACGCGCCCTCGCGGAGGAATCGTTCATCACGCCGTCGGAAATCCAGAAGCTCCTGATTCCCCGCGCCCTGGCGGGAGTTGACATTCTTGGCCAGGCCCGCACCGGCACCGGCAAGACGGCCGCCTTCGCCATCCCCATCCTGCAGCGAGCTAACCGCGAAGGCGCAACCCAGGCGATCATCCTTGTCCCCACCCGCGAATTGGCCGTGCAGGTTGACGCCGAAATCCAACGGCTCAACAAGTACACGCCCATTCGTACCGTCGCGGTTTATGGAGGCCAGAAGATCGCGGCGCAGCTCAAGCAGATACGGCATAACCCGCAGGTCGTTGTCGGCACGCCCGGCCGGGTGATTGACCTGCTGGACCGCGGCATCATCAACTTCCGCAATCTGCGCTTCGTGGTGCTCGACGAGGTCGATCGAATGCTGGATATCGGTTTCCGTGAGGATATCCGTAACATCCTGTCTCGCGTCAAACAGATTGCGCAACGCGCCCAACAGACGTCGGAGCGACGTGAGCCGGAAACGATGGAGCGAACCCCGCCCGCGTCCGACGGCGCCGAAGACTCCTCCATTCAGACCATTTTCGTCTCGGCGACCATTGCCGACGAAATCGAACGCCTGGCTCGCACCTACATGCGCAACGCCGAGAAACTGATCGCCCCCGGCTCTGACGAAAAGCCCACCGTGGCCGAGGTGGAGCAGCACTATTTCTCCGTCCAGCCCTGGGACAAGTATCGTCTGCTGCGAATGCTGCTCGAACGCGAACAGCCGGAATTGGCCATCATCTTCTGCCGCACCAAGCACGGCGCCGAAAAGCTGGCACGCCGACTGCACGCCGACAACATCGAGTGTCGTGAGATTCACGGCAATCTCGCCCAGAACAAACGCGACCGTGTCATGAAGAATTTCCGCGGGGGCAAGTTCGATGTGCTGGTGGCGACTGATCTGGCCTCGCGCGGCATTGATGTGGCCGGTATTTCCCACATCATTAACTACGACATTCCGGATGACCCCGAGGTCTACGTGCATCGTGTGGGCCGAACAGCTCGCATGGGCGCCGCCGGCAAGGCTTTCACTTTCGTGTCGCGCGATCAGGGCGAACTGCTGACCAAGGTGGAGAACCTCATCAACATGCTCATCCACCCGGCCACGCTTGAGGGGTTCACACCCTCGCCCGCGCCCGCCGACTGGACGGACGCCCCTCCGAATCGCCCGGGCGAGTCAACGCCGACGGTCACGCCGGCCGATGCCTTGCCACCGGCCGAACCAGCCCGCAAGTTGACCATTGGCAGCAAGATTCCACTCAGCCGGCGACATAAGCGGCGCCGGTAGAGCGAACATCCGCCAGTTGCAGTTCGACATTGCGGTAGCCGTTGTATTCATTGATGCCAGGTTCGCCAGCCAGGTCGATACGATCGCCGGGCTTGAGCGCATCGGCCAGATCGGGGCGGTTGAAGGCCACGCACTTCATGGTGGCGCCATTCTGTTTCACCAGCATCTGAACATGCTCGCCGGTCTTGCCCACCCGGCGCGGGGCGGCCGCCAGTTCAACATCGGGACAACAGATCAAAGGTCGCCGGTTGGCTGTTCCAAAAGGCCCCAGTCTCTTCAGGTCGTTTACCAGCGCCTCGGTGATCTGACCCAGCCTAACGGCGCAGTCCAGGCGCAGTTCCGGAATGAGCATGTCTGGTGTGATCTGCCTGGCCGCATGATCCATGAACGCCTGACGGAAAGCGTCGAGTTTGGTCTCGGCCAGCCGCAAGCCGGCGGCCATTTCGTGGCCGCCGCAGGTTTCAAGGTGCTCGCGACAGGCATCCAGGGCCTTGGCGAGATGGAAGCCGGAGATGGAGCGAGCGCTGCCGTGGCCATGGCCGTCGGCCAGCGAAATCATGATGGCCGGACGGTTAAGCCGACCGACCACTCGCGAGGCGACAATGCCGATGACGCCGGCATGCCAGCCTTCCGCCGCCAGCACCACTCCCCGGCAGTCCTGACGGTCGTAGCCGTTCCTGACGGCCTGCTCCATGGCCTCTTCGAAGATCTTGCGCTCGATCGCCTGGCGGGCACGGTTCTGTGACTCCAGGTCCGATGCGATTTGTTTCGCCCGAGCCGCGTCCGCCCGCGTAAGCATCTCCACGGCCTCGCGGGCGTGGCCCATGCGACCGCAGGCGTTGAGGCGAGGTGCGAGCAGGAACCCGACGTGGTAGGCGTCGAGCGACTGGCCGGTGAGCCCGGCCGATTCGATCAATGCGCGTATGCCGACGAGGCTGCTTCGCTTGAGTCCGAGCAGGCCGAAGTGGGCAAGCACGCGGTTCTCACCGGTGAGCGGCACGACATCGGCAATGGTGCCCAGCGCCGCCAGCGACAACGCCTCGACAAGGAACTCACGAAACTCCTGGCTGACGCGATCGGCGTTGTTGTGCATCTGTCCGATGCCCCATGCGAGTTTGAATGCCACGCCCGCGCCGCAGAGATTGGGGTTTGGATAGGGCGACGGCCCATCCGGCGTGGGCAGTCGCGGATGAACGATGGCGTGGCATTCCGGCAACATGGGCGCGCCAGTCTCGTGAGATTCGCGCCATTCGTGATGGTCGGAGATGATCAGATCGACTCCGCGCCGGCGGCAGATCTCGGCCTGATCGATGGCGGTCACGCCGCAGTCCACGGTGATGATGAGTTCGGCGCCCGAATCGCAAAGCTGCGTAATTGCCTCAGAATTCAGACCGTAACCCTCGTCGATGCGATGCGGGATGTAATAATCGGCCTGACCGCCAAGCCGGCGGATGGCGTGCCAGAGAATGCTTGTGGCGGTGATGCCATCGACGTCGTAGTCGCCGTAAATGACCATCCGCTGCTGTCGGCGGATGGCCTGCTCGATACGCCTGGCGGCCCTTTCAAGATTGGGCATGAGTCGGGGATCATGCAACAATTTCAAATTGGGATTGAGAAACTCGAAGGCCGGCTGCGGTTCTCCAAGTCCTCTGTTGATAAGGATTTGCGCGATGACAGGGCTGGTGCGAAGTGAATGGGCCAGTTCGGCGGCTGCCTCCATGGGCTCGGTGATGATCCAGCGACGTGTGGATTGCATCCGTGCATGACCTTTCGTCACGCTATTGTATGGGATGCAGCCGTGGCGTCCAAATCGGCTCCTGGGAAACATCAGCGCGAGGATTTTGCTGTCCAATCCTGGGGAACACCGGTAAATTGCGATGGTATCTGAGATTGAATGCAACAGCGAGGAGATCTGCCGATGCGTCCTGCAATATTTGCTCTGTGTGCCTGGGTTGCGATTGCTGGTCTGGAGCTGGTCTGTTGCCGCGATGGCTCCGCTCTTGCGGCGGACGCTCCAGCGCGCGTTGACGCCGGAGAACTCGGCTTTGATGAGATCATCTTCGTCAAACGCAAGCCGTATTCATCGGATCACTACTACACTGACAT
>CAYSSA010000180.1:0-2272 GCA_964433485.1 uncultured Tepidisphaeraceae bacterium
GAATGACCGGCGGGGCAGGAAGCCCTGCAACAACGGCCGTGGACCCTGTTCGCAGTCTGCGCTTGAGGTATGATTCGCCTTCATGACACTCGCCATACGATGCATGGGGATTCTCCTGCTTGCCGTTTCGCTTGTCGCCCGCGCACAAGACCCCTACGAGCGCTATGTCAAGACCTCGAAGGACTTCACGCCCGTCAAACAGGATGCGCAACGGCTTTACGCGGCCTATCCGAGCTGGACGTACATGCCGTGGACGTATCAATGGACTATCGGTTATACCGACGAGTCGGGCAGATGGTCGCGCGAAGCCGGGTACAACGGGGCTTTCCTGGACCGCGGCGATGGCAGCGGCGGAAAGCTCGACTGGATCAACAGGCATCAACTGCGTTTCTATGTCGACCATCTCGCAGGCAAGGGCGATCTGCACCTCTGGGACGGCGGCGTGCCCAAAGCCCAGATCGCCGCCGTTCATGGCAACGGCACGCGAGTCAGGCCGGTGAACGCCGCCATGGCCCAGCGGCTCAAGGGACTTATCCGCAGCCATATCGGCAACCTCAAAGACTCTCCCATGCGCGCCGCCTATGCGCTGGATGATGAAATCTCCTGGGGCCATTTCGTTCACCCCACGATGTGGAAGATCACCGACGATCCGGCCGCCTACAGCCTATGGCTCAAGGAAATCTACGGCCCCGACGCCCCGACGCCCGACAAGTGGGTCACCTACGACGATATCCGCCCCGGCCTCCGCAAATGGTCCATCGCCACCTTCGACGCCAGCCCGATCATGGACCAGTGGACCTTCAATGACTCGTACTGGAACAACTTCCTCGGCGATCTCGTTGAGTTCTCCAATTCCGTCGATCCACACACTCCCTGCGGCTATGTCGGCGGCCAGTGCCCAAACGCCTTTGGCGGATACGACTACGCCAAGCTCATGCGCAAGGTTCAGTTTCTCGAGGCCTACAACATTGGCTCGTCGCAGGCCATTGCCCGTTCGTTCAACCCCGGCAACGCCATGCCGCTGGTGACCACCCATTTCCACCGGGCGGTCGACGACAGCGTCTGGCAGACGTGGTACTACCTGGCCCACGGCAACCGCGGCTTCATCGGCTGGGTGGAGAAATGGTTTGATGGCAAGACACCCAAAGAATGGCACGCGCAGATGGCTCCGACGTATCGCGAGGCCAACGAGAAGATCGGTCCGCTGATGGCCGGGGCAACCTGGGTTCATGATGGCGTGGCCATCTACTACAGCCATGCCTCCATCCAACTCGGCTGGATTCTCGACGCCGAAGCCCACGGCAAGACCTGGGTCAACCGCAACGGCGATGACAAACTCGGCGCCTCCCACCTTGTCCGCCGCGCCTGGGAAAACATGCTGCGCGATTCGGGCATACAGTACAATTTCATCAGCTATGCCGAGGTGATCCAAAAGGGCGTGCCGAGAGAGTACAAGGTTCTCATTCTTCCGGCCGCGCTCTGTCTTTCTGATGCGGAGGCCAGACAGATCCGGCAATTTGCCGCGGATGGTGGCGTTGTTATTGCCGACTATCTTCCCGGCCTGTGGGACCAGCACGGCAAAGGACGCCCGGCTGGTGGCGTGCTCGATGACCTGTTCGGAATCAAGCACGACCCGCGCTGGACCAGCGCCGACCTTTTCGGCGGCAAACTCTGGTGCGAAGTCGATCAGGACGCCAATTTCTCTTACAAAAACTTCGAGGCTTTTCTCACCAAAGCCAACACTTGTATCCGAGATGCCTCCGGCTTCAACAAGGTGGCCCGCTCCTTGCCTGTCGACCAATCGCGCACCGTGGGCAAAGGCAGGGCCGTGCTGATGAACCTCTCGCCGCAGTGGTATAACGCCTATCGGCAGTCCGGCCACGCGGCCGCCGCCAGGCGCGAGGTGTTCATGAAGCATCTCCCCGTAAAACCATGGGCTCGCCTCGCCGGCGCCGGTGAGCGGGAGTTTGGCCACGAGATCGTCTACTGGGACAAGGGCGACCGCCGCATTGTGTTTCTCTGCCTCAATCCCGACACGGCCGTCTCCTCCACCGGCGGTGGCAACTCCGTTGGTCTCAAGACCGAGCGACTGAACGTGAAACTGCAATTCACCGGCGAAATGGACTCCCTCCGCGATGAGCGCACCGGCAAGGAACTGGCCCGCGGCAGGATATTTGAGCTGGACTGGAAGATGAACGAGGCGGCCGTCGTATCGTTCCGCAAGCCGTAGCAAACCTGGTCCACCGCCGGGCGTGGCCGCTTTCTCGGTGCG
>CAYSSA010000180.1:2282-8670 GCA_964433485.1 uncultured Tepidisphaeraceae bacterium
TATGACTGCCACTCAAAGTCTGCGCTGGTCTGGACGGCAGGGATGGCCCCGGATCGCGCCGATTGTCCGCGTACGCCTGCAACTAACCCTCCGAGCAGCCGCCGTCCTTGTCATGAATGCTGGCTGTTCATGAGCGCAATGGCGTGTCACTCCGTCAGGAACACGAACTCCACTTCCACGGCCGCATCCAGCGGCAGGGTGTTCACGCCCACGGCCGCCCGGACGTGTTTGCCGGCGTCTCCGAAAATTTCGATGAGAAACTCGCTGGCGCCGTTGGCGACCGCGGGTTGCTGGGTGAAACTGGCGTCGGAACTGACGAAAGCGCCGACACGGAGCACGCCGGTGAGCTTGTCAACGGTTCCCTCGGCCGCCTGGATGGCGCCCAGGGCGTTGATGACACACTGCCTCGCCCCTAGTTTCGCCTGTTCGACGGTGCAGCGGGAGATGACCTGACCTTTGGCGATCAACTGCCCGTCTTTCATGGGAAGTTGCCCGGAGACATAGAGCATGTTGCCCAGGCGCTTGACCGGCACATACGCTCCGTAGGGTCCTGCCGGGGTGGGAAGGGTAAAACCAAGTGATGCGAGTCTGGCTCCAAGGCTCATGGATTCTCCGGGTTCGAGGATTCGGCATCGTTCATTGCGGGGGTGGATGCCGGTGCTATCACATCGGATGACGGCGGCTCGACCACAGGTGCATTGGCGGCAGAGGCGTTAAGATCCTCTTGGGCCTTGCGCCTTCGGCGCCTACGCACCGGCGAAGATGGACCGCTGTATTGCTCGGCCGGGTCGGTGAGAGCAGCCGGTTCGCTGCCCGGTTCGTCGCCAACCAATCGCATTCGGCCTTCAGGCGCGGCGTTGCGATATTCTTCACTCGCTATGTCGAGTTGCAGATCCGAGGGCGTCTCGCCCTGGTTCACCATGATTCTGCGCTGCCGGATCAGCTCAAGAATGGCCAGGAACACTCCGATCATCTCCGACCGCGAGCCACGTCCCTCCAGCAGTTGCCGGAAGCTGAGTCTTCCATCGCGGCGCAGGCGGTCCTCGATGTCGGCGGCGTGGAGGTCGATGGGCGTGTCGTCAAACACAACCTCGTGGAACCGCGGCTTGCGCATTCCCACCTCGGCCATCAGTTTCTTGAAGGCATCCAGGAGGTCATAGATCTGCACTTCCTCCAGGTCCAGCGGCGGAGCATCGTCACCCTCGGCCTGCAAGCGCGCCGGATAGCGCGCAAACCGCATTGCGTGCCGGTCCTGCTGGCGGTCCAGGGCCATGGCCGCGTCCTTAAACCGTTTGTATTCCAGAAGTTGCCGCACCAGTTCGTATCGCGGATCCGTCAGGTCTTCCGTGGTTTGAGTGCCGTTGTCCTCGACCTGCTGCCGCGGCAACAGCATGGCGGACTTGATCTCCATCAGTGTTGCCGCCATCACCAGGAATTCGCCCGCGACGTTGATGTCCAGCCCATGTTCGCGCGACATCTCGCGAAGCTCCTGCACATAGGACATGTACGAATCAGTGATGCGGGCGATCGGGATATCGTAAATGTCCAGCTCGTCCCGCTTGATGAGAAACAACAGCAGGTCGAGCGGGCCCGAGTAAACGTCAAGTTCGACACGGTATTCCATTGGTTGGGGTTGATTTTAGTGGCAGGGGTTTGATAATCCAGCGTTCGCAGTACCGTCCTGGGGCGGTCTCAACGACAGCCCAGGGCGGTACTTCGAACTTTATGGATGAATCAATCAGGCACTACGCCAGCGAGATCCTCCTGAAAGAGGCCGAGGCCGTTGCTTCTCTGGCCCAACGGCTCGATGAGTCGTTCGAGCGTGCGGTCCACCTGCTGCTGGATTGCGCGGGCGCGGTATTGACCAGCGGCGTCGGCAAGGCCGGCTTCATTGCCCGCAAACTGTCGGCCACACTGGCCTCCACGGGCACTCCCAGCCATTTTCTCAATCCCGGCGACGCCCTGCACGGCGACGTCGGCGCCATTCGCCGCGGCGATGTCGTCATTCTCCTGTCCTACAGCGGCGAGAGTGATGAGATCGTGCGCATGCTGTCGGTGATCCGCAAGCTTGGCCATCCGGTCATTGCCATCACCAGCAATGACAGGTCGTCGCTGGCGAAGTTCTCCGACGTGGTCCTGCAACTCGGCAGGATCGAGGAAGCCTGCCCGCTGGGCCTTGCGCCGTCGGCCACGACCACCGCCATGCTGGCGCTGGGCGATGCGCTGGCTCTGACGGTGATGCGGATGCGGAAGTTCACCGCCGACGACTTCGCCCTGTTTCATCCGGCCGGTCAACTCGGGCGCAGGCTGATCCGGGTTCGCGAGGCCATGACGTTCCGCAAGGGAGAGAACCTGCCGCTGGCGTCGGACAGGCTGACCGTCTCGCAGGTGTTGCACGAGGTCAGCCACATCAAGCGACGCAGCGGCGCGGTGGTTCTGGTGGACGATTACGGCAGGTTGTCGGGCATTTTCGCCGACTCGGATCTGCGCCGGCTGCTGACCGACGGCGATGGCTCGGTCCTGGATCGGCCCATCGCACAGGTCATGACGCGCAATCCCAAGCGAGTGCATCAGGAAGCCCTGGCCTCCGACGTCATGGCCCTGATGAAGGCCCACCGAATTGACGAGGTGCCCGTGGTGGATGACGACGGCGTGGCTGTCGGCCTGATCGACGTGCAGGATCTTGTGGTTCTCAAGCTTTTTGACGTGGGTCCGGAGACGTGACGACATGCGATCGATCCTCGTATTCATTTCGGCGGCCATCATCGCGGTCATGGGCTACGCCATCTATTGGATGATGACGGGCGCGGAGACGCCGCCCGTCGGACGCAGTGGCAACCGGACCATCAGGCCGGGCGTGGTCGCGCTGCCCACAACGACCGAGTCCGTCGTTGGTCCGGGCCAGGGCGCGGGTTGGGACAAGTATGATCCCAAGACCGGACTGCTCACCAGCAGAATTCGTGTTGATCGCTATGAACAGAACAAAGACGGAAAGCTGCTGGTCAATCGTCCGGTCGTCGATTTCTTTCTCAAGAACGGGCAGGTGCTTCGCGTCGTGGGCGAAAGAGGCTCAATCCTGCTTCAGGAAACTGTCGGCCGCTCCAAGTCCGGTTTGTCGGCCACCAACCTCGGGCAACCCCGTTCGGGCGAGCTGTCCGACGTAACCCTGTTCATTCTGCCGGACGGCACGGCCACCGAAGCCGGGGCCACACTCACGATGCGAATGAACAACGCCTCGTTCGACAACGAGACGTTCAAGATTCAGACCGAGGCATTTCGCGATTCAAGCGGTAACCTGGTGCAGGGCGACCGGGTTCCGGTCACTGTGCGGGGCGTTGATTATGAGTTTGACGGCACGGGACTCAGACTCCAGTACAACGAAGTCGAACGTCGGCTTGAGTATCTGCGAATTGCGCATGGACAGCGACTCCTGGTGAAGAATTTCCGCTCGTTCCAGAAAACCGCAAAGCCACCGTCTGAGCGTGGACATTCGCCTGTCTCGCTCGATTATCCGGCCAGGTTGCGACCGATCGAAGGGGTTCTCCTTGCGGCCGCCAGACCCGTGCCGGTTGGCCCGGTGACGCGTCGTGCGGTTCCGCCACGCCGGCTCTCCACGCGGCCCGCCGCCGATGGCGAACAACCCGTCTATCGCGCGACATTCAAGGACAACGTCGAAGTCTTCCAGGCAGGACTGAAGCTCGCATCGGGCGAGGAACTCATCGTGGATTTCCTGCCGGAGGAGCAGGAGGACGGCCCGAATCAGAAGGTGGATCCCTCACCGCGCTCGTCCTCGCCCTCGACGACAAGAGCCCTCACCTCCAGACCCGCCGAGCGGCTTCCGGAATCTCGCCGGGCTGTTGGCCGGCCAGTCGCGTCGCGCGCCGCAACCCGCCCGACAACCGATGCCTCTCAGCAGCCGCTGGAGATTCGATGGACCGGTCCGCTGGTCGTGATTCCCCTGCCCGGCGAACGGCCCGCGCGAATCGCTCCCGGCGAAGCCATTGTCCGTATGACCGGCTCCCCCGCCCGGCCGGTCGAGGTTGTGCGGCAGGCCGGCGAGGTTGTCACCACTCTGCGTTGCGGCAAGCTCACGCACTGGACCCTCGATGACGGCGCGCAGCTCGAAGAAGTGCAGAATCTGCCCGTTCAGATGCTCGACACCCGCGGCATGGCGCTGCGGACTCATACCATGGTCTTCTCCCAGGCCGACGGCACCGCCGTTCTTTACGGACAGTCCGCGGCCCGTCTGCCGGTTTCACCTCCCGATGCAGGCGGCAAGCTGGGTACTGAACTCATGGATGCCGCCTGGACTGAGCGCTGTATCCTCAGCCTGCGCGGCGACGATATCGTCGCCATGCAGGTTGATCGAATCTCGCTCCAGGGCGAGGTGAAAGTCCGTCATCCGCAGATTTCGCTTGACTCCAACGTGCTGGATCTGCAGCTTCAGAACGATTCGGCGTCAGTTGGCGGCGGGCCTGCCACTCGACCAGCCCAGACGGCCTCGCTCAAACAGCTTGATGCCAACGGCAATGTTCGCTGCGTCGCCCAGGGGCAGGGTGGTGCGAGCGATGTTCGCAGGATTGACTGCGATGCGCTGAAACTCGTCACCGCGCCCGGCAAGGACGGAAAGCTCTATGCCCGCGAGATGATCGCCATCGGCAATGTTCACACGTCCGATCCCGAGCGCGAAATGTGGGCGGGCAACCTCAACATCGTTCTCGCCCAGCCCGCCACCCGGCCGGCCAGTACGCGCCCGGCCACTCGTCCTGCGGGTCGCGATTCCCTTTCGCCCGGTGAACTGGAAAGCCTCTGGGCTCACGTCGATGTTCGCATTCGCACCACCGACGGCAAGGAAGCCCGCGGCGACCAGTTGAACATCGAGGCCAGGGATGGTCAGACCCAAGTCACCCTTCACGGCCGCCCGGCCGTCGTGCAGCGGGAGAAAGACTCGATCAGCGGCCCTGTCATCACCATGGGCGTGGAATCGCAGCACCTGACAATCATGGGCGCCGGCAAGCTGACAGGCGTGCAGCAGGCAGCCCCGGACAAGCCCGCCCGCCCCGTCGAGGTGACGTGGAAGCGAATGCTCGATGGCGTGGGCGATGTCGTTGATGTCGAGGGCGACGTGGTCGCCAGGTCCATCGATCCCGATGGCGCGGTCAACACCGCCGAAGGCCAGCGCGTTCGCCTGTCCACCACTCGGCCCACGACCCGGCCCGTCGTTGCCGCGAAACCCAGCACCCGGCCCAGGAGCGAACTCGACGTCATGGCCAATCGCGTCATCCAGTCCATCACGCTGAGTGGGTCGGCCAGGTGTGACTCCGTGTTGAACGACAAAGTCGGCACATTGCTGCGGCGGTTCCATGTGGACTCGGAGACGATCCAGTTCTTCCAGAGAGAGGAGAAAGCGAAGGAACTCGTGATTCCGGGTCCGGGCAGGATGCTGTTCGAGGACTTGCGGCCGGCAGGTGACGACGCCGATGCCAGGGAGCGTGCCATGGATCCCATGAACATGCGCGGGCGCACGGCCTTCGGCTGGAAGGAACGCCTGACCTACAGCGAGAAGGCATCACAGTTGGTGATGACTGGCGATGTGATTGTGGCCCGCGAGCAAATACTGGGTGAAAAGCACGAGCCGATGCTGTTGCAGGGCGACCGCATTGTGGCCGACATCGTGCCCCAGGAACAGTTGCCGCAGGTCGGAGCGGCTGGTGCGGGCAACGCCCAGCCGATGAACATCGGCGGCATTGAGACTCGTGTGCAGCTCAAGAGAGTGGTGGTCCAGGGCAATGTGACCGTCCGCAGCGACCAGCTCTTTGTCGTGGCCAGCGAGATTGAATACGACCCGGCCGCGCATCTGCTGACGGTTCGCGGCAAGGATCGCCAGCGTGCCCGCAAGCTCGATCCCAAGACGGAACTGGAGGATGCCTCGTTCGATGAAATGGTCTGGAACACCCAGACCAACCAGATCATCCGAGCAACCAATCTTCAGGCCGCCCGCCGGCAATAGCTGACCGGACAAGGGCGGTTGGCAGCTACGGCGTTCCCGTTTGGGGCATTTCGGCGTCCCTGACACGTCTTGCCGCAATCCCTTTGATTGCGGCGCGATGCATGGCCAATTCTGTCACGTTCCCTGGTGAAACGCGACGGCTCCGGATCGACTAACGGCTTTCCGGGTTCCTGTCCATTTTTTGTCGCGTCAGGGGTTGCCGAAGACAGCGGACTCATCTATCCTTTTGTCCCATTCTGGCTCGTAGAGATGTCATTTCATTTTTTCTGGGAGTAGAGCATGTCCAAGAATCGTCTTCGTGCGATGTTGCTGGCCGCGGCGTTGGCGCCGCTGAGTGCTTTCGCCGGTGAAGCGCCGGCGCCCGCCCCCGTCCCGGCG
>CAYSSA010000180.1:8694-9637 GCA_964433485.1 uncultured Tepidisphaeraceae bacterium
AAACCCGCCACCGACTGGGCGGATTCGATCAAACAGCCGACCAACTGGCTCAAGCTCGGCGCCGACTTGCGGCTGCGCAACGAGTATGTCAACAACGCAGTCACCCTCAACCAGGACGCGCCCGGCCATGAACGGGACTTCCAGCGCATTCGCGCTCGCGCCTGGGCCGAAGCCGAAGCCTGCAAGGAATTCTCCATCTACACTCGCATTGCATGGGAAGGCCGCCACTACACGCAGCCGGACAGCGGCGATAGCTGGCCCGAACAGGACATCATCTTCGATAACCTCTATGCCAAAATGAATCTGGGCGGCAAGGATGTCGGAATCACCACCACCATCGGCCGACAGGACATCATTTTCGGCAACGGCTGGCTTGTGCTTGACGGCACCACGCTCGACGGTTCCCGCACGATCTACTTCGACGCTTTCCGCACCAAGTTCGATTTCAAGAACGCCAAGACCACGCTGGATGTGATCTACATCAACCAGCCGGCCGAGAACGACGCCTGGTTCCATCCGATCTACTACGTCCCCAAGATCACCTGTGAGGAAAACGCCGAAAGCGCCATCATCTATCTGACCAATCGATCTGTCGAGGCCGCCAATGTTGAAGGCTACTTCATGTGGAAGGGCAGCGATCCGATCGTGCCCACTGGCATCTCGGGCGATCTGTACACCGTGGGCGGAGCCTTGTCCGGGAAGTTCGCGCAGAACTTCACCTATCGGGCCGAACTGGCGGGCCAGTGGGGCACCCGAAACGCCGAGGACGCCGAGGCCTTGGGCTTTAACGGCAGCCTGGTCTATGCTTTCAAGGACCAGATGAACAACCGCCTCAGCGTGGGTTATGAGTACCTCAGCGGCGACGATCAGGACAGCGACACCTATGAGGGCTTCGACCTGATCTGGGGCCGCTGGCCGCAATGGAGCGAACTCTACGTCTACA
>CAYSSA010000180.1:9647-9907 GCA_964433485.1 uncultured Tepidisphaeraceae bacterium
GTATATTCCGGAGACCGGTCGTGTGGCTCAGGTCACGAACCTCCATCGCCTCTGGTTTGGCTGGGACATCGACCCCGTCAAGAACCTCGGCGTGTCCCTGAGGTATCACGCTCTGTTCGCCCCGGAAAATGGTCCGCAGAGCAATCCGATGTTTGATGACGGCAACTTCCGCGGCCACCTCTTCACGCTCATGGTCAAGTACACGCTGAACAAGCACGTCGGCATGCATGCGCTGTTCGAGGAGTTCATTCCCGGCAATT
>CAYSSA010000180.1:9934-10862 GCA_964433485.1 uncultured Tepidisphaeraceae bacterium
TACTTCCGCGTCGAGGTCTACTTCACGCTGTAACTCTGCGACAGCAGCAAGCGGTTTGCAAGCAGGCACGACCCGTAGTCGTGCCTGCTGCATTTGCACACGCCATTTCGGCCGGTGGTCGTGGCATGGACCTCCATCTCCCCAGCCCGCCGCAGTCATTCATGCCACGCTTTCGTCAGCGGGGAACCACATCAGGCGGGATCAGTCCTCCGTCCACAGCCGCGGAGCGGCGGAGTTCCTGTACAGCGGCCCTTCCTGCTGACGGATCGCCTCTTCATGGATGATCTGATAGACCTGCGAAATGAAATCGGCGCAGAGACCCTTCTTGCCGGCGGCGTCGGCCCGGCTGTCGAGGATCTCCTGCCAGCGGCCGGGTTGCAGTGTGGAGACGTGGTGCTTGCGTTTGAGTTCTCCCATGGCCCGGACAATTTCCATGCGTCGGGCGAGCAGGCTGATGATGTTCTCGTCCACCTCATCCACATTATGCCGGAGCTGTCGCAGCTCGTTGTCAAAAGGAGATCCGTTGCCCGCTTCCCGACGGATCACCAGATGCGCGACCATTTCGCGGAACTGGGCCGGGGTCAGCTGTTGCGCGGCGTCGCTCCAGGCTTCGGCCGGCCGGCAATGCGTCTCGACCATCAGGCCGTCGTAGAGGAGATCGAGGGCTTCCTGGGCGGTGGGCGGCACGAGGTCGGCCCGTCCGCACATGTGGCTGGGATCGCCGATCAGCGGCAGTTCGGGGAAGCGTCGTTTGAGTTCGATGGGAATTCGCCACAGGGGCGGATTGCGATAGCGGGAATCGCCCGAGGCGCTGAACCCGCGATGGATGGCGCCGAGGCGGCGGACGCCGGCGTTGTGGATGCGTTCAAGAGCTCCGATCCAGGCTTCAAGATCCTGACTGACCGGGTTTTTCACCAGCACCGGAACA
>CAYSSA010000181.1:0-6741 GCA_964433485.1 uncultured Tepidisphaeraceae bacterium
GTCGGATCCTTCTTCCGCACCGCCATGCCGATTCCGCGCCGATCTGCGAGAAGCCAACCACAAGTTTCTTGCCCGAAGGGCCGCCCGAGGTTCCGTCACCCTTCTTGTCATCCTTACATGAGACCAGCAATCCCATGCACAAGCCAACCGCCACAACGCCCGCAATCCAGGATACTCGTTTCATCTGTGCTCCTAAAATGACCAGTTGCTGCCAGACAATCTCAATCAATTCGACACTCATGTCAACACGCGTCCCTGCTCGCCGGGCTCATCGGCGACGACATCCGGACACAGCAGACGATCGATGGCCGCCGACACCAGGCCGGCCATGCGCCGGCGCGGCGCCCCGACGCACTGCACCAGCCCGAATCTGCCCCACATGGCTCCGCGGCGAACGGCAGCCGCCAGATATTCCACCGCCACTTCCGACAATTCAACCAGCGATCCGGTCACAACCACCCTGTGCAGTCCAAGCACATTGATCGCGCCGGCGATGGTCGTGGCCGCAGTGTCCAGCGCCCCGGTCAGCCACCGCTGCAAGCCCTTATCATGAACATGATCCACCAGTTCCTGCCAGGAGGGATCTTGCCGGCCGACCTCGGTGGCGAATGTCGCCAACAGTCCACGGCGCGACACCAGCGTCTCGACGCAACCGACCGCGCCGCGACCACAGGCCCGGTTGTTGCCCAACACCGGCGTATGTCCGAGTTCTCCGGAAAGAGCGGCCGATCCCCTGAAAAGCCGCCCGCCCACAACGGCCGCCCCGCCCACACCATCGGCGAAATCGACCAGAAGAAAATCCTCCTCGGCAGGCTCGACCGCCAGTTGGCCCAGGGCCAGCGCCCTGATCTCCTGTACCACAAGCAATCGGGCCGGCCAGACGTCCCGCAACAGCCCGTGCAGATTCAGTTCTTCCGCCCAGCGCAGATTCGGACACAGCAGCACCCGGCCTGTCGCCTCATCGACCACGCCGGGCACGCTCAGCAACATGGCTTCGAGGTCGCCGCAGGACAGTTTCTCCATCGCCTTGCCCAGCGACTTCACCCACGCGCGCGGCGAAGCCGGTGTCGCGAACTCAACGTCCCATTCGTCGGCATGTTTCACCGCCAGCGGCAACACCGCGAGGCGGGTGTTCACCACACCCATCTGCACCGCGATGAACCGGCGATTACGACCGTCGAGCTGCACCTTCTGTCCCGGCCGTCCCAGCTTCGGCGACGGCGGATCCTGCTCTACAGCCCCGTTCGCCACATCGAGCACCCGACCGGCCAGCAACTCCTCCACGATCTTGCCAACCGTCGGCTGGCTCATGCCCGTCGCCTTGGCCAGGTCCGCGCGCGAGCCCTGACCCATACGCATCAGCGCGTAGATCACACGTCGCTGATTCAGTTGCCGCAGATGGGAGGGTGTCGCCATGGAAGGAGTTAATAAACTAAGTTTATAAATACTGGGCCGACGGGCGATTGTCAAGCAGACGAACAACCGCCCCCAGAGCCGGGGCGCATCCAGATGACCCTATTGCTTCATCCACACGATCGACCTTCCTCCCCGGTTGTTGCGAACATAGTTGGGAATGGCGGTCATGGGAACACCCGTGGTTGATGTTCCCTTAATGACCATCACACCGCCGAGAAGACCGGCGTTCCATTCGGTGGTCAGGGGCGCATCGGGCGCCAGCGCAAGATCGAGACTCTGGTCGACCGCCTCCATGTTATAGACCAGCGGACCGTAGCGAAGCGCCACGCCGCCGAGTCTGGGGGTGATGAGCGGACTGGCCTTGACCCGCTGCACGACCATGGGGATGACAAGGTCGATCCGGTCACCGGGCCTCCACGCGCGTGTAATGCTCGCGTAGCCTTTGTCGATCGGCGGAGTGATCGCGACTCCGTTGACTGAGAGAGACGTCAGACCGGCGCACTCGGGCGAGCCGGTGTATAGGCTGCTGGTTTGACGATTCGGGATGCGGACCTTCAACTTGAAGTTCGCCTCGGCCGCCGGATTCAATGTGATGGAAACCTTTCCGCTCCAGGGATAGTCCGTCACTTGAGTGACCCGCACATCGACACCACCAACCTTTCCAACCCGCACGGTACTGCCGACGAACAGGTTGACGCAAAGCGTATCGTCGCTTCGGGCATACATCCACGTCGGCAGCATGAGCAGCGTTCGCGGTATATTGCCAACGCAGCAGGGACAGACATGCCAGGGATATCGGGCGTGGGCGGAGTCCAGGGGATTGGTGTAGGTGAAGTTCCTGCCCTCCAGGTCAATGCTGCCGAGGATGGCGTTGTACAGTGTCTCCTCGTACAGGTCGGCGTAGCGGGCGTCGTGATGGATCAGGTTCATCTTGTGCTGGAAGAACAATTCACCGCAGCCGGCGCATGATTCGCAGTAAGCGTTGTTGGGCAGCGAGTAGTTTTTGCCGAAGCCCTCCGAAGTCTCACCGCTGCCAACGCCGCCGGTCAGATAGTACTTCTTATTCACAATGTTGTCCCAAAGCGAACTGATGGCGCTGTGATAGTCGATGTCGCCGGTTTCCATGGCGATGTCGGCCATGCCGGCATATGAGTACACCGCGCGGACCGCGTGACCGACGGCCTCATACTGCTGAATGGCCGGGAGATGCGACTGGTCGTACTCCTCGCCGTCGCGCCGCGAGTCCATGAGAAATCTGGCCAGTTGCACGTACCTGCGCCCCTTGCCTTCGCCTTCGATCTCCTCGACGAACCTCGCCAGCCGCACCAGCGCCTGCTCCAGTTCCTGGTGACCTTCGTACCAGGCTCGCTTCGGTGCGGGACCGATGTTGTCGAACCAGCAGTCGGCCAGGCGTTTGGCCGCGTTGTACATGCGCGGATCGGTCCGGCCGGTCATCTGGTAATGCGCGATGGCCGACTCCATGAAATAGCCGGCCAGGTAACCCTCGTGGTCGTGTTTGTTGGTCCAGCGACGAACATTGTTCAACGTATAGAACGTCTGCAGGTAGCCGTCGGGCTCCTGCGCCGAAAGCAGTTTCGGAATCCAGTCATCCAGTTTCTCGCGGATGGACTTCTGGGCGGCAATGATCTCGGGATCGCCCTGCGGATCCACCATCAGCGCCACACACATGGCCTCGGTTGTGTTGTGTACCCAGGCATTGGCAAAGACCGCGCCCTGATGCCGTCCGTGGGGTTTGCCGGCCAGTTTCAGCCCGGCCTGAGTGAAGTTTTCGATGCCTCCTTCCTTGGTGGCGGGATCCGAGCATTTGGCATAGCAGTGTGGAATCCAGTTGGTGATCAGTTTCTTCACACGGTGATTCCAGAGCGGACTGTTGATCTGGTAAGTATCGGTATGCACGCCCCGCAGGTGTGCCGGGGGCGGCGCGGGCTCAACGACCACCTTGAGCGTGTCCATCGCCGACAACTGCCCGTCGCTGGCCGAGAGTCTCAGCACATAAGCCCCGACCGCTGAAAATGTGGCGGTCGTGTCAGCCGCACCGGCATCGGCGAAAGCCACCTCGCCCGGTCCGGAATCCCTGCTCCAGACGACCTTGAGCGCGCTGCCGGGCTTGCCGTCGTCTCTGGCCGTACCGCTGAGCCAGGTCTTGCCGCCCAACACGACGACTCGATCCACGCCGGCCCGCACCACCGGCGCGAAATTCGGCGACTGCCCCGAATCGTACACCTTCCATTGCAAAAGGCCCGTCGATTGGCCGCTCGAATCAAATTCCAGGCGCAGCTTGTTCGTGGTTATCGCCGAAAAAGTCGTGAGGTTGTACTTGTTGCCGGCCAGGCCCAGACCCTGGGCATTCTCAACCGGGACAAATTGGCCATCCTTCCAATAGCTCAGACGGCACGCGGCCGGCAGACGCACGCCGCCACGATCATCAAACCAGTAGACCTCCATCCGATTGGTGCTGATGGGCTGCGACCATTCGTACTGCACCCATTGCGTGCCCTTTCGCGGCCAGTTGCCATAGGCGCCGTGGCGCTTGTCGTTGGAGTTCCGAGGATCGTGCCCGCTGTTCAGCGCCGCGATGGTTTCGTGAGGCGATACATAGGATGTGGATGCGGCAGCCACCAGCGCCAGGTTCGCGCCCGGTGCGATCTCGGCGCCCGCAGCCGCCCAGTGCGTCCAAGACGCAACCGCTGTCACGACGCAAAGCAAGCGGGACCAGAGTCCCGGACGCCACCAACACGCGGACCACGAAGCTCTCTTTTCAATCCGAGTTGCTGGTGACCCGGCCGCCAGGTGGTGAGTCTGGTTTAATACTGCCTGCCTCATGTTTTGTCTCCTTCGGAATAGCCGCAGTCTGATTGTAACAGTCGTCGGATGTCAGCCAAACCCCGGTTCTTGGAATCGGCAAATCCCCGATGCTATGATGAAACCCATGAGCCAAGCCCTTCTTCAATCCACCTTGCCGCTTCCATGCCGCCGAGGGAAAGTCAGGGATGTCTATGACCTCGGCGACTCCCTGCTCATCGTCGCCACGGACCGAATCTCGGCGTTCGATGTCATCATGCCAAACGGCATTCCGGACAAGGGGAAGATCCTCACGGCCATCAGCCTGTTCTGGTTCCGGCGTTTCTCCAACTTTTACGACAACCATCTGCTGGCCACGCAGGTGGAGGAGTATCCGGAAAACGTCCGGACATACGCCGATCAGCTTGTCGGTCGGTCCATGCTGGTGAAGAAGGCGACAGTCATCCCCATCGAGTGCGTTGCCCGCGGCTATCTGGCCGGATCGGGATGGAAGGAGTATCAGCAGAGCCAAAGCGTCTGCGGCGTGCCGTTGCCGCCGGGCTTGCGGCAGTGCGATCAGTTGCCGCACCCGATATTCACCCCGGCCACGAAGGAAGAAACCGGGCACGACATCAACATCTCCTTCGACCAATGCGCATCCCGGATCGGCCTGGAGACGGCCGGCATGTTGCGGGACCGTACACTGGCCCTGTATTCGCTTGCCGCCGAATACGCCGCCTCCCGTGGCGTCATCATCGCCGACACCAAATTTGAATTTGGCCGCCTGAATGATGGCCGCATCATTCTCATCGACGAGGTACTCACTCCCGACTCCTCGCGATTCTGGCCGGCAGCCGTGTACGAGCCCGGCCGGGATCAGCCTTCCTACGACAAGCAGTTTGTGCGCAACTACCTTGAGACACTCAATTGGAACAAGACCCCGCCCGGCCCGGTGTTGCCGGATGATGTCGTTCAGAAGACCCGGGAGAAGTACTTGGAAGCGTGCCTCCGCCTGACGGGCGAGGAACTGCGTCTCTGACCGGAAAGGCTTTGATTCCGAGCCGATCCACACTGACGGCACTATAGTTGTTCGGAGCACTGGCCATCGTCCATCGTCACCCGGCAACGGTTTGTCTTGCGTATGTCGTGTCGCACTGATAAATTCCGGCGCGTTGCGCGGAACCACCTTTCAGGAGAGACTTCCATGAGACAGCTTGCTTGTGGCCTGGTTGCCGCCTGTCTGCTGCTGGCGGTCGGGTGCAAGGACGACGCCGGCCGGCAATCGGCATCCGACGAAATCCTCGTGGGTGAGTATGCCTCTATGACGGGCAACACGGCGACATTCGGACAAAGCTCGCACAAGGGCGCCGTGCTGGCGATGGAGGAGATCAACAAGCAGGGCTTGCTGGGAGGCAGGAAGATCAAGCTGATCACCGAAGACAACCGCTCCGACGCCAATGAGGCGGTGACGGCCGTCCAGAAGATGATCAGCCGCGATCGCGTGGTGGCGGTGCTCGGGGAGGTGGCGAGCAAGCGTTCGCTGGCGGGAGGCGGCGTGTGCCAGAAGGCGAAGATACCGATGATCTCGCCCGCGAGCACCAATCCCACCGTCACCGCGATCGGCGACTACATTTTTCGAATCTGTTTCACCGACGATTTTCAGGGGATGGTCAACGCGCAGTTCGCGCTGAAGGAACTGCCGGCAATACAGAAAACGGCGTGGAAGAAGGTCGCCGTGTTCACGGATGTGGCCAACGACTACTCCAAAGGGCTGAGCAAGGCCTTTCGAGAGACCTATCCCGCCGGTGGCGGGCAGATTGTCGCCGAGGAGACCTTCCGGGAGGGCGACAACGATTTCAAGGCCCAGCTCAGCAAGATCAAGTCGGCCGGTCCGGATGCGGTGTTCCTGCCCGGCTACTATACCGATGTGGGCAAGATTCTCCGGCAGGCGCGTGAACTGGGCATTACGGTTCCGTTCTTCGGCGGCGATGGCTGGGACAGTCCGCAGACGCTGACGCTCGGCGCCATCGCGGACAACTGCTTCTACACCGATCATTACTCGGCCGACGATCCGCGACCGGAGGTGCAGGACTTCATCAAGCGTTTCCAGGCGAGGTACGGAGAGATTCCCGACGCGATGGCCATTCTTGGATACGACGCGATGGGAGTTCTGGCGGACGCCATCAAGCGCGCCGGGAAGACCGAGCCGCAGGCGATTCGGGACGCCCTGGCCGCGACGAAGGATTATCCCGGCGCCAGCGGGGTCATCACCATCGACGCCAATCGGAACGCCCGCAAGCCGATCGTGGTGGTGCGAATTCTCGGCGGCAAGGCGACTCGCGCCGATTCCATTGCCCCGCGTTAGTGCGGGATGGACCGCTTCGGCGGGTTGCCCGCCGGCGACCCGAAGGCGCCGGAGCAATGGATCCGTTTCGGCCACGTTCCCAGTGGAGTACAATTCGCCCGACCCATGCAGGAACTTGTTCAGCAACTTATCATCGGTCTGGTCATTGGCGCCACCTA
>CAYSSA010000181.1:6855-10809 GCA_964433485.1 uncultured Tepidisphaeraceae bacterium
GGCATCTGGCGGGAAGCCGCGTCGTGCAGTCCTCGGAGTCGGCTTCCCTCCGGCTGTGCATCGTATTCCTGGGGGCGATGGCGGCCTGTTCGCTGCTGGGGTTCCTGATCGAGTTTTTCGCGTATCGACCGCTTCGCAGCCGCCCAAGGCTTGTGGTGCTGATCACGGCGATCGGAGTGTCGCTGCTACTGCAGAACGCGGCACAACTTGATATCATATTTGGCGCAACACCCCGCAACATGCCGCCGCTGATTGAGCGGCAGGCGGCGCTGAGTTTCCATATCGGCGAATCCGCTTCTCCCGTGACCGTCAGCAACCTCGATGTTCTGAGCCTCGGCCTGTCGCTGGCGCTGATGGGGGTGTTGTCGTGGGTGGTGATGCGGACGCGCACGGGTCTGGCCTTGCGGGCGGTGTCGCATCGCGTGGACACCGCTGCGCTGATGGGCGTGAACACCAATCGAACGATCTCGTTCACGTTCATGCTCGGCTCGGCGCTGGCGGCGGTAGCCGGCGTCATGGACGCCATCCGCTATGATGTGCGTCCGCTGATGGGGCTGATGCCGGGCTTGAAAGCGTTCATCGCAGCGGTGCTTGGCGGCATCGGGAGCATCCCGGGCGCGTTGCTGGGCGCGTTGATCCTGGGCCTGGTCGAGACCCTGGCCAAATACTACCTGCCGCGCGGTTACACCGAGTACGCCGACGGAGTCGCTTTCGTGGTGCTGATCCTGATACTGCTGTTCAAGCCGAGCGGGCTATTGGGAAGGCAATCGCCGGATAAAGTCTGAATGCTCTTCAAGGGCAAATCCTTGCCTCATGTTTAGCGCAGTCGCCTTCCGATTTCATCGATGTCGTACACGCACCCTGCCCAAGTTCCGCCGCTGGCCGACTGCAACATGGCCCATAACCGCGTGTCCTCCGGCAGCAAGGGGTCCGGGGACAGATCGGGGCGCAGCCGGCGGTCGGCCAGGATGCGGCTGCCGACTTCGGCGGAACCTGCCGCATCCACCAGATCGACGGATCCCTCGAGCCGCACGCGATCGACCACGATGCGCACGAGATCACCATCGCGCAGCTTGCCGATGGGACCGCCCGCAAGGGCCTCGGGGCCGACATGCCCGATACAGGCGCCCGTGGAAACGCCGGAGAAGCGCGCGTCGGTGACGACGGCGACGTGTTTGCCGAAGTCCAGGTGCTTCAGAGCGCTGGTGATCTGGTAGGTCTCCTCCATGCCCGCCCCCAGCGGGCCACGGCAGATCAACACCAGGACATCGCCCGCGCGGACGCCGCCATTCTTGACGGCCTCCATGGCGGCGCGCTCGCTGGTGAAGACGCGGGCGGGGCCGGTTATCCGGTAGACTCCGTCGCCATCCACAACCGACGGATCGATGGCGGTGCTCTTGACCACCGCGCCATGCGGAGCGAGATTGCCCTTGGGGAACGTGACCGTGCTGGTCAGACCGCGGTCTTTTGCCCGCGCCGGCGGCATGATCACGTCGTCTGCGGCGACGGCGTCAAGCCGGAGCAGCAGCTCGCGCAACCGGCCGCGACGCCAGGAGTCGCGCCACCAGTCCAGCACCCGCCCCAGAGGGAGCCCCGATGCGGTCAGCGCGTTCTCGCGCAGAAGACCGAGGTCTCGCAAGTGCAGCATGACCTCCGGCACGCCTCCGGCCAGAAACACGCGTACGGTTGGATGTCCCACGGGACCGTTGGGCAGGGCATCCACCAGTCTTGGCGTGCTGCGGTTGATGGAAATCCAGTCCTCCACTGTGGGCCTCGGCAGCTTTGCGGCGTGGGCGATGGCGGGAATATGCAGCAGCAGATTGGTCGACCCGCCGAATGCGGCATGAACCACCATGGCGTTGTGGATGGCATCGGGCGTCAGGATCTGACCCAGCGAGATTCCGCGCGCGAACTGGTCGGCCAGAGCTCTGGCCGAGCGCGCGGCCATGTCGAGCCAGATTTTCTGGCCTGAAGGCGCCAGCGCCGAATGGGGCAGGGAGAGTCCCAACGCTTCGCCCACGACTTGGGAGGTGGCGGCCGTGCCAAGGAACTGACACCCGCCGCCCGGTGAGGCGCAGGCCCGGCAGCCAAGCTCGGCCGCCTCCTCCAGTGTGAGCTGTCCGTGGGCGTAGCGCGCCGAAAGCGTCTGCACCTTGCCGGCATCTTCGCCGGCGGTCGGCGGCAGCGTCACCCCGCCTGGAACGAGAATGCCGGGCAGATCGAGCGAGCCGGCCAGCGCCATCATCATCGCTGGCAAGCCCTTGTCACAGGTAGCCACGCCCATTACGCCGCGTCGGGTCGGCAACGAGCGGATCAGCCGCCGCAGGACAATGGCGGCGTCGTTGCGCCATGCGAGACTATCCATCATTCCTGGCGTGCCCTGGGTTCGGCCATCGCATGGGTCCGTGCAGTATCCGGCGAACGGTATCGCGCCAATCCTCTGGAACTCCTCAGCCGCGGCGCGAATCAGGAGGTCGATTTCCCAGTGGCCGGTATGATAGCCCAGGGCCAGCGGCGAGCCGTCGGTCTCGCGCAGCCCGCCGCAGGTTCCCAGTATGAGAAACTCCGGCCTGGTCAGCAGCGACGGCTTCCAGCCCATGGCGACATCCTGAGTCCAGCCGAAGAGGTTGCCGCTTGCGGAGTTGCGCAGCAGATCGTCGGTGAGTGGCAGTTGCCCCTGCGGACCGGGGGCGTGGGTGGAGATGTCGTAGATAGACGGATCGTCCGATGCAAGAACCTGCTCGATGGAGCGTGATACGAATGAAGCCATGGTGATATGCTACACTATTCCACCCGGTTGACGAGCGTGCCGATTTCGGGGACGGTCATCTCGATTTCGTCGCCCGACTGAAGGGTGAATCCCTCTTCAGGAACAACGCCAGTGCCGGGCAGAAGGAACACGCCGCTGGGGAAACTCTGGTTGCGGAACAGCCAGGAGACGAGTTCGTCCGGCGTTCGGCGCATGCGGTTGAGGTGGGTCGCGCCGGCAAAGACGACAAACATACAATGGCGGTCGTGTGACGATCACTTGATATGTACATTTGCCGCTGGATGTTCAGCGTCTGGCCGCAATTGCCTGAGCAGCTCACCGGAGACAACACGCTCTGGATGCTCGGCCTCGCTGGAACGAAACGACGCTATGAGGTGCTCCAGATCACCTCCGCAGTCATCCCACATCTTCTCGCGGATGCGATGAACTTCTTCCACGATCGGATCGTTCCTCATGATTCAATCCTCCAGCAATTCTTCAGGAGTGACGATAACGGGTGTTCGCCGCCCCAAGCGCTCGTTGACAGCGGCCAATCTCCGAATGGTATGCCCGTTTGCGATATGGGCGCAGTTCCATGTGAGCAGATAGTCGAGATCGTAGGCCACGCTGAAGGCAATATGAAGGATATCGTTGCCCGCTTTTGGCGGAAACTGCAATTCGGTGGCGTATGTGCGAGCCAAAGACACGACATCATCGGTTAATCCGACGATGGGGATGTCACAAGTTGTCCTGACCCGCAGCTCGGCCGCCTCGGGATCGCCTGCCTGCAATTCCCGCAACACGACTTCCGAAACATAGAGCGTATAACGGGGGCGAGCGGTGTCCCACCATTCTCGTGTCGTCTGCTGATGTCCGGCAACAACAATGTCCCGGCTGGGCCGGGCAGTCAGATAACTGACAATTGTTGTCTCCAAGTAGACCGACGCCATGGATGAAATGATGCTCGAATGGTGCCAGATATTCAAGGCTCGTGGAGGAAATCTCACCCCGAGCCGTTGCGCAACACTTGTCAACACCAGCCCAAATGCGGGAAGGGATCCAAACGCCGGGGCCTATTCCACCCGGTTGATGAGCGTGCCGATTTCTGGGACGGTCATCTCGATTTCATCGCCCGGCTGAAGGGTGAATCCCTCTTCAGGAACGACGCCGGTGCCGGTGAGAAGGAACACGCCCCTGGGGAAACT
>CAYSSA010000182.1:0-2373 GCA_964433485.1 uncultured Tepidisphaeraceae bacterium
ATTGCCATCGCAGGCGGCGACAATCAGACAGACCGAGGGCCCCAGCGCATTGCTGCTGCTGGAACGGCTGAACTCGGTGGTGCAGGCCAGGCTGTCATTGCCGGCGCCCAGATCAACCAGCGCATCAACGAAGATGTCGAAGAACGAGGCGGTAACGCGGTCGTCGCCGCCGCCGGCCTTGAGCTTCATCGAAAGCGCAGGCTGCGGCGATCCGGCACCCGTCGGATCAGGCGCTGTGGTTCCGGAATAGGTCGCGACCATCGAAGTGTCGAACGTGTCGCTGCCTTCGCCGAGATCCAACTGGGACGAGCACCGGAGCAGAAGGGGCGATGCCTTGTCGACAGTGCGGGAGCGGTGCAGAGAGAGCGAATCATTGCCCGCGCCCATGGTGACAAACTCGTCGGTGAAAATGTCGAAGAAGGAAGCGCTGACCGTATCGTTGCCCGCGCCGGCGTCCAAACTGAACTTGATGAACGCGTCGAACGAAGCGGCGCTGGACGCCCGCGCAAACTCGACTTTGCAGGTATCGGCCCCGTCACCAAGGCTGGCGCGAAGCGAGAAACTCGCCGAACCGGCCTTGAGATCGCCGATGTCGCCGTATTTGATGAAGAGCGAGTCGTTGCCCGCTCCGGTGCTTACGCTGATGTCCGTGAAAACATCCAAGAATGAGCTGACACTTCCCCCGCTGCCGCCGCCACCCTGGCCGACGAGCCGCACCGTGTCGTCGCCCGCGCCGGTATCCATGACCACGCGAGCCACGCCCTGATAGCTGGTAGTCTTGATCTGTCCCGGCCGAACAGAGCAGGCCACCGCGAGATTGCCGCCGCCAAGATCGGTCAGCGTCACGATGTCGGAGGCCTGATCGCCCGTGATGCTCAGCGTGTCTCCCCGCTGGATCACGCTGCAACTCAGCAGGCGTCGTGCCTCCATGGCCTCGAGACAGGCCCGATGGATAACCCGGCCGACGCGCTTGGGCGCGCCGGATGCGCATTGCGCAGACCGACCTCGATCATGGGATCGTTGCAACATGGCCGCCGTCCTTTCCGCAGGTTGTCGACGCGATGTGTCTACAGAAGAGGTGAACTCGATTCCACTCGCAGCACCATTCGACCTCCACCGCCGGCGCTTAGCCGTTTCTTAACCACAATCACTATATGCCCCACTCCACGAGGAAAATCCACGCAAATCGCATAATTTTTGTCCGGGATTATCGGATCCGATGATCCTGTGAATGTGCCTGACTCGGTGTCGAGCGTTGGCCAACCGCTGCGCCTATCATTGTCGTGAACAGCCGGTTGTTCAAAAGGAATTGTCATGAATACATTGCTCGTCGTCGCTTCGGTTCTGCTGTTGTTCGCGGCTGCATGTCCGGCCATTGCCCAGGACGCTTCTTCGCCAAGAACTCTGCATTCATTCACGGTCAGGGACATCGACGGCAAAGACGTGGAACTGTCAAGATACAAGGGCAAGGTGGTGCTGGTGGTGAACGTTGCCAGCCGCTGCGGGTACACTCCACAATACAGGCAGCTCCAGGAAGTTTACGAGAAATACAAGGACAAGGGCCTGGCGATCCTGGGTTTTCCGGCAAACCAGTTCGGCGGCCAGGAGCCCGGCTCTGACGTGGAGATCAAAGGGTTCTGCACCTCAAAATATAACGTCAGTTTCGACATGTTCTCGAAGGTCGTCGTCAAGGGCAAGGACATCGCGCCGCTCTACCAGTGGCTGACTGACAAGGAAGGCAAGTTCGGCGGCGATGTGAAGTGGAACTTCACCAAGTTCCTGATAGGCAAGGACGGACACATCATCGGACGCTTCGAGCCGGGCACCAGACCCGACGACCCCAAGGTGATCGACGCCATTGAGGCGGCGATCAGGTAGCCTGTATCAAGATCGTGATCCAGCCTGGGCCGTCGGTAACGCCCTTCGGATAATCACGCACACTGCATTCGGACCGCACTCCGTGAGGTCCACACGCGCCGAGTCCGGGTTCGTTCTGCCGACGATTCCCAGCTTCCCGTTTGAAGCCGGGATGGCCAAGGTGTCGCACAAGCGGTGGCGCGGCCACCGTTGCCAAAGCTCGCGGCGAAGTCGCCGGTGGGGAGAAGCCGGGCGGCGGCAAAGCGAGTCTGTTGACCAACCAAGCCCGATCCGCCGGCGATGCTTCTGCCATCAGTCGTCGAAGAAATAGCCGCCAGAAAATCATTTTTGCCGGCGGCGTCAATAGGGCAATGCCGTTGACGCCAAAGGTGGTGTCGGGCGTGCCAACGCTGTTGATACGGGCCATGAGGAAGTCGCGATTGCCGGCCGGGCCACCGGTTCCGCCGGCGAGCAGCCTTCCGTCCGTCGGCAGCGCCGGCGACCGGCCTTCGGCGG
>CAYSSA010000182.1:2398-5834 GCA_964433485.1 uncultured Tepidisphaeraceae bacterium
AACGTGGGATCCAGGCTGCCGTCCGGCCGCAACCGGGCCAGCGACATCGCGCCTTCGCCTGTCCCCAATGCGAAGATTTCTCCGCCGTCCCACGCCGCCAGGTCGCTCGAAACATCTCCAGAGGCGCCGAAACTGCATCTTGCCAAACCATCGAGGGCGAATGAGAACTCCACATCTTCCGCCACCAGGAACCCCGCTGTTCGAACGTGTCAATCATGGCCCTTGCCCCTTCGCAGGCCACACCAGAAGCAGGCCGTCGGGCACAATCTGACGTTTCAACGCCAACTTACCTATCCGCGAAGAAAAATGTGCCGACTTGGAAGTCGGGCTGGACGACAACGCACAGTGGGGTACACTCGATCACAAAGCGAGGACACAAGCACATGGCCAACTTCATGCAAAGCCTTGTCCCGAACGCACTGGCGTGGTGTTTATTCGCGGTCGCCTTGCAGGGATGCACAAACCTCAAGAGCGGAACCAGCGCAACAACGGTAGGGCAGAGACCGAATATTATCTTCATCCTGGCAGACGACCTGGGCTATGGCGATGTTGGCTGTTATGGCCAGAAGGACATCGCAACGCCTAACATCGACGCGCTGGCGAGCCAGGGCATGCGCTTCACGCAGGCCTATGCCGGAGCCACGGTTTGTGCGCCATCGCGATGCAGTCTGATGACTGGCCTGCACGGCGGGCACGCATTCATTCGCGGCAATGCGCTGGTGCCGCTGCGCCCGGAGGACCGAACCGTCGCCGAGGTGCTCAAGGACGCCGGGTACACGACCGCACTGATCGGCAAATGGGGTCTGGGCGAGGAAGGCAGCACCGGAGTGCCCAACAAGAAGGGCTTTGACTACTTCTATGGCTACCTGAACCAGCACCACGCACACAACTCCTGGCCAACGTATCTCTATCGGAACGAGGCGCGGGTGAAGCTGCGAAACGTCGTGCCAAACGAGGGGGAAGTCGGTCAGGGCGTGGCAACCGAGAAGATCGACTTCTCCAACGACCTGTTCACCGGCGAAATCCTGTCGTTTCTGGGCCGTGACCACAGGCGGCCGTTCTTTCTTTATGCGGCGTATACCGCGCCACATGCCAACAACGAAGGCAAACGCAACGAGGTTCCCGACCTGGGCATCTACAAGGATCGCGACTGGCCGGAACCGCGCAAGGCCTACGCGGCACTGATTACTCGTCTGGACCAGTACGTCGGGCAGATCATGGCGAAGCTCAGAGAAAGGGGGCTCGATGAAAACACCATCGTGTTCTTCACTTCCGACAATGGGCCACACAAGGAAGGCGGCAACGACCCGGCCGTTTCGAGATCATCCGGACCATTGCGCGGCATCAAGCGTGACCTCTATGATGGCGGTATTCGGGTGCCCATGATCGCTCGCTGGCCGGGCCGCATTCCGGCCGGCGCCACAAGCGACCAGGTGTGGGCGTTCTGGGATTTTCTGCCGACGGCGGCGGAACTCGCCGGAACCTCGGCGCCGAAAGGCATCGACGGAATCTCCATGCTGCCCACCCTGCTAGGCATTGGAGAACAAACACAGCACGAGTATCTCTACTGGGAGTTCCACGAGGGCGGCTTCAAACAGGCCATCCGCATGGGCGACTGGAAAGCGGTGCGAATCAGGGCCAACAGCCCAATCGAACTGTACAACCTTAAGACCGATCCGGGCGAACAAACCAACCTGAGCGAGCAGTATCCCGAACTGACGCAGAAAGCGGCGGCCATCATCAGCACGGCTCGCACCGACTCCATTGAGTTCCCCATTAAGACAGGGCCGGCCACGCGAGCCAGCGGACGTCGGGCTATCCCGTGAATCGAGGCGACTTCGAGACAACAGAATCGCGCTACGGAGTGCGTTGCCGGTCCATGGCCCGGCCTATGGCGCCTGCCGCCGGATCGACGCGCAGCGTTCCGGTGTACTGCATGAACAACAGCACCCGGGTCTGAAGATTGGAGCGGGCGATTTCAAAGGCATCCTGGGCGTCAAGCATGGATTGCTGCGCTTCCACGATGTCACGAGCTGTCGTCTTGCCCTGCTTGAGCAGGTCGTTGGAGAATTCCAGTCGCTTCTCAGCCAACTCGATGCCACGACGCTGGATCTCGAGGTTGATCTCGGCCGCCCGAATGAGCCGCAGCGACTCGCGCACGTCCGAGAGGATCTTGTCGTGCAGCGACACGACGTTGCGATTGGCCTGGTTGACGCCGATCAGCGCCCGGCGATACGTGTTGCGTTCGGCCAGGCGGTCCAGCGGCAGGTTCAGCGTGACACCGGCCTGGTAGTCGGCAGTCCGGTGGTCAAAATGGATGGCCGACAAATCGCCCGGATCGCCGGTTGATACCCGCGCGTCGGCGTTGAGTTCCGGCAGCAACAGGTTTTCCGCGTTGCGCACGCCGCGCCGCGCATCCTCGACCTTGTCGATGGCGGTCTGCAAATCCAGACGATACTGCTCGGCCAGCCGGATCGCGTCCTTGATGTCCATCCGGGGCACGCGGGTGTCCAGCACGACGGCGATGACATCCAACGGTTGGTCCACGGGCATGCCAAGAGTGATCTTGAAATCATCCAGCGCTGCGTTGTAGACCTCCTCGGAGTTGACCAGAGAGGACTCGGCCGAAAGCCGCGACTGCATGGCCCGCTGCACTTCGAGGAAGCTGATGCGGCCGGCGTCGTAGAGTGAGCGGGTTCTTTCCGTGAGATCGTTGAGGTTTCGCAGGTTGAGCCGACGGTTGATCACCGACTGCTGGAGTGAGACGAGTTGGAAGTACTGCCGGGAGACATCGACCACGAACTGCCGGCGGTAGTCCTCGAACGCTCGGACCTCATATACCAGCGACCGCTCCGACTGGATCAGCGGTTCGAGGTTGACCATGCCGAATCCGCGCAACAGGGGAATGGAACCGCTCAGAGTCAGTTGCGCGGAGTTGCCGTCGAGGGCGGAGCCGGTCAGCGTCTCGATGAAATTATGCACCGCCTGCGCGGTCAATCGGCCACCCATCGGCAGCTTCTGGCTTACCCCCGCCGTGTTGATCACCCGCATCGCCGAACGATACCCGATGTCGTCCTCCGCGCCTTGCCCGACATACTGCAACTGGGAGCTGGCGAAAGGAGTGGGATCAAACAAATGCCGCTGCAGGGTGACATTCAGCGCCGCCAGATACAGATTATCCATGGCGTCCTGATAGGCTCGGCTGTGGCGCACGGCGTATTCAATGCAGCCGAATAGATCCAGAGCGAAGGTCTGCTGGCCGGGACGGGGCGGGCCAAGCGCCGTCTCAGCCTTGAGGCGGCGCTGCAGCAATTCCATGCCCGACTCCTCGGACTCGACCTTGGGCGCCTCGTGCAGCCTCCTGTCAGGACCAAGCGGACCGATACCCGGCTCGGTCACGCGTCGTTCCATCGGAGACTCGCCCGCGGAGGGAAGC
>CAYSSA010000182.1:5870-8463 GCA_964433485.1 uncultured Tepidisphaeraceae bacterium
AATGCGCTCATACGCCGGCGCAATCGGACGTGTGGTCGGCGCGGGGACGGGCCGTGACGAGTCCGGCAGATAGTCGATGGTCTGCTTCTGACGATCGGCCAGCAGTCTCTCCACCTGCATATCCGCCCAGTTGCGGTAATCATCGGGAGCGCAACCGCCAAGGCCGGCGGATACCAGCAACACAACCGGGGCCGCGGATCGAAACCATGCGAAAGAGCGTGCCGGCGGCGCAATACGGCCGCAGGCTGTGTGAAACGGAGCTTGTCGGATCATCTGCATCACTCTCAGTACCACCCGAAAGCCGCGGCGCTGCCGACCATGGCAATGCAGACGCCGCCGATTAACATGTGAATAGAAAGGCGGCTCATGAGAACGATCTCCTTCCAGTTTGTATTGCTTGCGGCATGTCTTTGCGCGGGTGCGGGTCCGGTCACTCTCCATATCCACCCCAAGGGCGATGACCGCTGGACGGGAACCCTCGAGACGCCAAACCCCGCTGGAAGCGATGGTCCGGTTGCCACCCTGGAGCGTGCCCGCGACCTGCGTCGCAAGCTGCCGCCGACCGAGCTCGTGACCATTATCGTGGCTGACGGACGCTACACGCTCACCGGACCGGTTGAGTTCAATGCGGCGGACTCCAACACAACCTTCAGGGCCGCCGAGGGCGCCCATCCCGTGTTCACCGCCGGTCGGGTCATTGCCGGTTGGAAGAAGTCGGAGGATGCCCTCTGGCTGGCGGAGATTCCCGATGTCCGAGATGGCAAGTGGCGATTCGAGCAACTCTGGATAAATGGCCGCCGGGCCACACGCGCCCGAACACCGAACACCGGTTGGTTTTACATGCAGCGCCACCTGAAAAAGGGCATCGACCCGGGCACCGGCAAGGAAGCCGACCTGGCCTCGCGCACCATCGGCGGACGCCCCGAGGATCTGGCGCCGCTGGCCAGGCTCTCGCCGCGGGAAACGGCCGATGTGACGGCCGTTGTTTACCACTCATGGGAATCATCGCTGCACCGCGTGCAGTCATTCGATGCGCAAGCCAACATGCTTTTTCTCACCGGCGGAGCGCCTTGGGCATTCTTCGCCTGGGGCGCTTATCAGCGGTATCACCTCGAGAACTTCCGTGAGGCGATGGACTCACCAGGCGAGTGGTTCCTGGACCGTGACGGGAGACTCCACTATTGGCCGCGGCCGGACGAGGACATGGCGACCGCGCATGCGGTAGCGCCCGTTTCTGAACGGCTGCTGATCGTCCGTGGCCACCCGGAGGCGCCGGTGCGGGATCTGACATTTCGTGGTCTGACATTCTCGTATGCCGGATTCATGCTGCCCAGGACCGGATACGGCGATGCGCAGGCGGTCGTGCGGCTGCCGGCGACCATCGAAGTGGATCACGCCCGCAACATCAATCTCGAGGACTGCGCACTCTCCCACACCGGCCTGCACGGCATCTGGTTCCACGAGAACGTCCGCGACAGCAGGCTGTCGCGTTGCCTGCTGGAGGATCTCGGCGCGGGCGGGGTGAAAATCGGCCACGGCTGGGAGAAGGAAATGCCCTCGGACGCCGAGATCACGCGCAACATCACCGTGGACAACAGCATTATCCGCCATGGCGGACGGATCCACCGAGGCGCGGTTGGCTTGTGGATCGGGCACAGCAGCGACAACATCGTCACGCACAACGACATTGCCGACTTCTTCTACACGGGCATATCGGCCGGTTGGCGCTGGGGATACAGCCCGTCCGTCGCCAGGCGGAACAAGATCGAGTTCAACCACATTCATCACCTGGGCTGGGGCGTGCTGAGCGATATGGCCGGGGTGTACACGCTGGGGCCATCCGAAGGCACCACCGTCAGCAACAACCACGTTCACCATGTCAGTTCGTTTGACCTCTACGGCGCTGGCAGCACGGGGTTGTATACGGATGAAGGTTCCAGCGGCATCGTGATGGAGAACAACCTGGTTCACGACACGCGCACGGCCACAATGCTTCAGCACTATGGCCGGGAGAACGTGTTCCGCAACAATATCTACGCTTTCGGCTCAACGGCGCAACTCTGGCGGGCGCGCGTCGAGCCGCACATTTCATTCACGTTTGAACGCAACATCGTTTTCTACCAGGGCGGCGAGTTGCTCCGCGGCAACTGGGCGGATGACAAGTATGTCTCGCGCAACAACCTCTTCTGGCGCACCGATGGACCGGTCACATGGAACGGCAAGACGCTGGAGCAATGGCAACAGGCCGGGCATGAAGCCGGCTCGATCATCGCCGATCCGCTTTTCGCCAATCCGGCCATGCGCGACTTCCGTCTCACGGACAACTCGCCGGTGAAACAGATTGGCTTTGTGCCGTTTGACTACACCAAGGCCGGGGTTTACGGCAATGATGCCTGGCGCAAGCGGGCGACCGATATCCAATTGCCCGAGTTCAAGATGCTGCCCGATGCCCCGATGCTGCCGCCACTGGCAATGAATGAACACTACGAATCTTGTGCCGTCGGCGAACAGCCTTTCCCCGGCAAGTACAACGTCGAAGGCAAGGGGGACTCGCTTGGCGTGACGGAGGAATTGGCCGCCTCCGGCAAGCGCT
>CAYSSA010000182.1:8473-10619 GCA_964433485.1 uncultured Tepidisphaeraceae bacterium
GGCGAATACCTCCGGCACGCCAAGCCCTCCCTGCAGTTCACCGATGCGCCGGGCCTTAAATACCGCTTCAATCCACACCTGCACATCGATCCGCGCATGACCAGCGGTCCGGTCACCGTCTCCTTCGATTTCCGCTATGAGTCCGGCGTCGAGTTTCTGCATGAATGGCGCGACGACGCCTCGCCGTATCACACCGGCCCGCTGCTCTGGGTCCGCGAAGGCAAGCTGCATGTGGCCGGAAAGACCATCGCCGTTCCCGCTTCGCAGTGGATGCGCCTTGAAATCCGCGCGGTCCTTGGCGACGCGCCCGGCCGGACGTGGAGTGTAGCGGTCGTGCTGCCCGACGGCCGGAAGGAGACATTCGACAACATCCCATGCCGCGCCGAATGGAAAGCCCTGCACTGGCTCGGCTTTGTCTCGAACGCCAACGCCAGGACCGTGTTCTACATCGACAACCTCCAGATCGTGAATCGGTGATGATGCTCTCGCATGACGGGGCGATTGTCCGGCAGGTCTTTCACTGGTATATTGAACTCACATTGACCTGGACCGTGGGGAACAGCATCGCGCCGCTGGTTTTTGCGCCGGGGTTCGTGCCGTTGGGCATGCTGCTGGCGTTGCCGGCGACATTGCTGGCCGCGGTCATCGAACGGCCATTCTACACGCGGACCGGGATTGGCGCGCATGCGATCTGGTACTCGATGCAGGCAAACTTCGTCAGCCTGGTGGCGGGTATCTTCTTGCTGCCGGTCACGCTTGCCACGATGCCGCTCGGGTCTGTGTTGGCGGTGGCGATCTCGGTGATCATCGAATGGTGGTATCTGGCATGGCAGTGCCCCAGACGATGCACCAGTTGGGGATGGATGATCGGAGCCAACGTCATTAGCAGCATTGTGTTGCTGGTGTTGCCGGGAATCTCCTTCACTCTGGCCGACGATCGCTCCCCGTTGATCCTCCGACCAACGGGCACACCCTTTGACTGGCCGCATTGGGCGACGGGGGGAGTATGCCTGCTGGCATTTATCTTCAGTTTTCTGGCACCGCGAATCTTGCCAACACGACAAACCCCGTAGGGACCGCTTCGGTGGAACCAGAAAGCTTCGGGCGCACTGACCCGCATCGCCTGAAGCGGCCCCTATGGACGAAACACCGCCGAATTCGTGTCGGTTTCCCACACCTCGACGCTGGACAATCGCACATGCGTCGGCAGCTTGAGCGACTGCGCGATGTGCCACGCCACATTCTCTGCCGATGGGTTCAGCCGCCGAAACGGTTCCACATCATTCAGGTCCGCATTGTGCATCGGGGCGAGCAGGCAATCCACCTGCCGCTCGAGTTCATGGAAATCCAAGACCACGCCAATTGAATCCAGCGCCACGGCGGCCACCGTGACCTTCACCCTCCAATTGTGGCCATGCAGCGGCTCCATCGAGCCATCGTAGAGCCGCAGTGCGTGAGCAGCTGAAAACGTACGAGTTGTGGTGATTTCGAACATGTGGCCTTTGGGAACAAGAATGTTCGTCCTAATGATCAGCGATCCAGGCTAGCCGATGACCAACCTAATGCTGCACCTCGCCCTTGGTCACATCACCACCGGTATCCAGGATCTGGATCGTCGAAATCGTCTTCATGTCCTTGTGGTTGGCGTACGTCCACACCAGTTTCTTGTCCGGCGTGACTTCCAGCACATGCGGTGCCTTGCCAAGTTGCCCGTGCCCAAGCCAGTTTCACATCACCGTGTTGCCGTTGGGCAGTCGATGCAGCCCGGCGACGAACTTCAACGGCTCGCCGGGCAGATCCTTGTTTGACACTTCCCAAACCAGCTTCCCATCCTTGTCATACTCCACCACCTTGGCATCCTTGCGTTTGTCGGCCAGGGAGATCAGTGTGTTGCCATTGGTCAGCCGCACCACGCTATGCGGGCCACCGGGAGCCTGGAACTCCCTCACTATCTTGCCGTCGCCGTCATACTCGCGCACGACCTCGTCACCATAATGAGTGACAAGAAAATGCCCGTTCTCCAGCCGCCGGGCGTTCCGCCAGCGGATGGAAGTGGATTATGTGCGGGTGTACAAAGCCCCGCCAAACCTCCCCTAAAAGGGAGGCTTGCTAACACATAAGGCCTGGTAATTGAAGAACATTTTCT
>CAYSSA010000183.1:0-1827 GCA_964433485.1 uncultured Tepidisphaeraceae bacterium
CCACATGTCGCTGCAGATGAACCGGATCGCCGCCGTCCGCTGTTTGCCCGGCATCGCCCGCTCGCCCGCGATGGCGCCATGGCCACCTCCCACCGCCTCACCGTACAATGCCGCCGCTTGGTCAAACGGCGCCAGGCTCTGCGAGGACGCAACCTGGCAAGGGATAGCCAAGCCGATGGTGCTGCATGCGCCAGCCCCGCTTGCTCCTGCGCAAGCGGGGCTTTTCTTCCTCCCAGCCAGCACCAGAGCCTATGCGTCCAAAATCCTGGGGTTTGGGGCAGAGCCCCAATTATCCCGCTTCATCTCACCCGCAGATTCTGCTGCAGAACCAGAAATAGAAATGTCACCCTGTTAATGCATGGCATGTCCAACACGAGACTCGATCGATTGACGGGCCTACGATTATTGGGCATGACGATCACAACCGCTCCGGCTATTGCCACCAACGACCCTGTCAACGCGCGGATTCTATCGGTCTCGGAAGACCGAATTCATGGTTTTCGGGAGGACCCCCTGGGCTGTATCGCTCGAGAGGCCGATCTGCCCGTTGATCTGGTCATCGAGCGCCTGGTCGCCATGCTCAGGGCGGGCACGATTCGGCGTATCCGACAAACACTGCTGTCGACCAGTCTTGCGCATGGCTGCCTGGTCGCCTGGGTGGTGTCTGAGGACAAACTCAACAGCGCCTTCGACTGGATGTTCCGGCACGATCCGTTTTCCGGCCATGTCGTTATCCGATCGACCGACGCGGCCATTGCCGCCTCGCGCTACCGCCTTTGGACGACCCTGAAAGTCCCGCAGGGCTATTCGCTGGAGAAACACTGCCATTTCCTTTGCGGCAAGACTGGCGCTGAGAAGTTCATTTTGTTGCCGGCTAAAAAGCTGTTCGTGCTTGGCGTGGGCCATGTCCGCAGGCGCGGCATGGAACCGGGAAGCAAGTCGGACGCACTGGCCGATGCCACCGACACCGAGATCGTGCGGCTGAGCGAGTTGGAGTGGCGCGTACTGACGGCACTGAAACGCGAATTTGATCCGGAGGAGCTTGGCACGAATCTATGGGCCGGTCGGGCAACCGAGGCGGGCGTGACATTGGACGAATTCGTGCGTGTGGCCAGAGCGCTGGACGAAAAGCGCGTGATCGGACGGTTCTCGACTTTTCTTGAGCATGTCAAGCCTCTGGCGACAGGAGAGCGCGTGACCAAGTTCAACGGGTTGTTTCACTGGGCGGTGCCCAGGGGCATGGAGATCGACGCCGGCAGGCAGGTCGGGCGATTCCACATCATGACCCACGCCTACTGGCGAGAGGCCGGCGAGGAGTTCGGCCGGGTGAATATCATGGGCGTGGCGCACGGCCATGACCGCGAACTGCTGCTGGCGCACAAGCGCGCGATCGACGATCACCTGGCCGGGTGCGGGATTCCGGTCAGTTACACCAATGTGTTCTGGGGAGGCCGCAGCGAAATCAAGCCAAGCGAGATCATTCCCTCGGCATACGAGAGATTCTGTGTTGAACAGGGATTGGATCCGAGGGACCTGCGCGCCTCGAGCTGATCACATCCGCGCCAAATCGTGCCGCATGGGATGATAGCCGCGGCTGCTCCCCTTCCCATTTCGGACGTGTGACGGTTCAATACGGGGATGATTCGCGATCCCTTCAAGACGACGGCTCCGCTGATTCTGCCGTCCATTCTGTCGGCCGACTTCATGAGACTCGGCGCCGAAGTGGAGGATGTGCTGCGCGGCGGGGCCGACCTGATCCATGTGGATGTGATGGACGGGCACCTGGTGCCGAACATCTCCATCGGCGTGCCCGTGGTGGCCTGCCTG
>CAYSSA010000183.1:1837-3072 GCA_964433485.1 uncultured Tepidisphaeraceae bacterium
AGTCCGATGCCGCCTGCGATTTGACGACTGAGGAGGACTTCATCGCGCGCGGCGTGCATCTGATGATCGAGGAGCCGGTGCGTTATGCGCCGGCGTTTCGCAAGGCTGGGGCCGACTGCATCACGTTTCACGTTGAAGCGACGCGAGACCCTGCGGCAGCCGCCATGGAAATTCGCAGGCTTGGCTGCCACGTCGGCATCACACTCAAGCCGAAGACGCCCATTGAGGCCATCTGGCCGGCCATGGAACACGTCGACCTGATTCTGGTTATGAGCGTGGAGCCGGGGTTTGGCGGGCAGAAATTCATGGCCGACCAGATGCCCAAGGTTCGGGCGGTGAAACAGCGGCTGAAGCCGCATCAGAGGGTTGAGATTGACGGCGGCATGAACAATGAGACCATCGGCATCGCCCGAGCGGCGGGGGTGGACTGGTTCGTCGTCGGCAGTTCGATCTTCGACCAGAAGGACCGGGCGGGCGCCATTGGGCAGTTGCGCGGCCGGCTGAACGGAAACTGAGGCGCGCCGCACGACTGCTTTGTCAAGGCAAGGGAAACCGCCATCAGCGATCGTAGCCACAACGACTGCGGCGGATGCAATCTAATGCTGCATCCGGAATTTACAAATGTATGCGCCGCGTGTACACCCACCACTCGATCAGGCAGAGCGGAATCGCGCCTGCCGCCACGAGCCACCACCATAGTTCCATGCGAGACCTGGCGGCGGCTCCAGCCTGCACCACCTCGGCCCCGCCGCCCCCACCACCGGGCGCCGTCGCCAGGGGCAGCACGTTGCTCTCGTTCTCATCCAGCAGATTCACCGCGATCTTTTCGTATTGAGGCACCGGAGGCTCCAGCGTGTACACCCCCACCTTCGGCAGCGCAGGCAGGGCGAAATCGCCCACCTCCCCGATGGCCACCTCCGCCGCGGCGAAGTCGTCCGGGCCTGACAGGCGCAGCTTCTTCAGGTTTGCTCCGGCCGCCTGCAAAGCAAAACGCGGGATGCGAATGGCCGCACCCGGTCGATAGGATTGTCTCACGTCCATGTCCGACCCCAGCGCCAGGAACTGCAGGCAATTGTCCAGAAACACGGGGAAACTCGGCTTGGTCGGCCAATTGCTTTCCTGGATGTCGAAGGGCAACACCAGGTGGGTGTGCCGGCCTTCGCGATACAACACCAGGAGTGGTCCGCGTTTGCCCTCGATGAGTGTCTGGGCTTCCACGGGGATTTGCAGTTTCA
>CAYSSA010000183.1:3102-4211 GCA_964433485.1 uncultured Tepidisphaeraceae bacterium
GGTTCAGGTTCTTCAGCAGCGGGTGCTGCCGATCCCAATCCAGCACCGACTGGTCCTTCAGCGTCACGACTCCCTGCTCGTCCTCGGTTGATTTCAGCTTGCTCAGCGGCGGAACCGCGTTGAAGAAGATGAAATTGCCGGCCGGCGGCAGAGCCCTGGGCTGATAGCGGTCGAACATGATGACGTCGTACTCGCGCGCCATCGCCTGCGCATCCTGCATCTTCTCCTCATAGACTTCGGGAACGATCTGGCCAGGATTCCGCAAACCGGCGCTCTGGATGAAACGCTCCAGCCAGAAATTGCCCTTTTTCGACACCAGCAGGACATTGAGCGACCGTGGCGGCGGCACGACGATCTGGGCCGTGTCATCCACCAACAGCGCGTCGTCCTTCAGTTCCTTCAGTTCGACGCGCACCACCGCGGCGCGCGGCAGGTCGATGTTGAACTCGACCCCTCCGTTGCCGATGGTCCGGTCCTGCTTTTCGGCGGCCTTGCGCTGGTCCTCGGTCCAGCGATCGGGCAAGAGCTTGATGCCGCGGCGCACGCCGCCGGGCGGGATCGTCCCGTCCACGCTCAGTTGTACGGCCGCCTCAGCAAGCCGAGGTCCGAAGTTCACCAGGCGCGTAAACACCTGCAACTCGTTGGGGCGGTCGAAGTTGCGCTTGGCCGCCAGGGCCACAATGCCGATATTCGCCGCGTTCTCGTTGGCGACGACGACCATCTCCCGCAGTTTCGCCGACTTCAGCGCCAGGGATTCGCGATCGGCAATCCGGCCGTCGGTGTAGAGCCATATCTCCGGCCCTTCCTTCTCGGTGCGAAGCTGGTCGCCGAAAAAGGCGAGCGCTCGCGCTTCCGCAAGCTGGTAGGCGGTCTTGAGCCGAGACCCGCGTTGCGTCGGCTGAATCGCGGCGATGGCGTTCTTCAACAGCACATGATCCGTGGTGAACGCCTGCGCCACATCCGCGCCCTCGTCGAAGGCAATCACCATCGCCATGGCTCCGCGAGGCAAAGAGCCGACAAGTTCAGCAGCCCGGTTCTTGGCCTCTTCCAGGCGAGAGCGCCCGCCGGGCATATCCGTGGCCGACATCGACGCCGATCGGTCGATCAGG
>CAYSSA010000183.1:4226-6453 GCA_964433485.1 uncultured Tepidisphaeraceae bacterium
TGATGCCTTGTGGTTCACCACCGGCCGCGACAGGGCCAGCAGCAGCGCCGCCAGCAACAGCACTTGCAGCAGGAGCAGCAGATTTCGCCGAAGTCTCTGGAACGGTGCATTGACCTGCAAATCCTGGATCGCCTTCTTCCAGAGCAAAGTGGACGGCACATCCAGTTCACGGCGGCGCAGTTTCAGGAAATAGAGCACCAGCAGCAGTGGAACCGCAATGGCGGCGGCGATGGCGGCGGTGATGGGGTTGAGGAAACTCGGCATGACCGCGATGACTCCATTCGGACGCGGGGAACGCACATCAACCGACCCCGGCCGCTTCGGCGGCAGTATACCACATGGAAACTCGGAAAGGCATGGCGGGGAGGACATGTGCGACCGTCTCCACTCAAGGGTCATCGGACGGTCATGTGGATCGCCGGGGTGGCTGATGGAAGCCGATCGGGTTGATTCGACGGGTCCTGTTTTGCCGGATGATTGCGGTGCGCAGCGTCGGCGGAAACATGGAGTGCGGAGGCCTGACCCCGCTTCGGTTTGCACAGGCGCGGCGCCGCCAGGCCTTTCGAGCGGAAATCCGGAGCGGCCTGGTGCGACCGCGCTCCAACTGGGTTCCAGCGCATCCGAAGCCTTCGGGCCCTCCGTTCGAGTCCGCCGACACGTTATGCACCCTACACTTTTGACACGTTCGCTCGTTCCCATTGACTGCTTCGCCCGATTCGGTGAATCTCTCGCCCAACAAAGCGCCGGACCACGTCAAGCGAACAAACCAGGAGCAGGCATTCATGCAGCCAGCCGCATCCAAGACCGCCGGGCAGATGATTGTGGACTATTTTCGGGACTTTCGCGTGCTCGGGGAGACGCGGAGGGAATACTGGGGCATACAGATCGTCAATTTTCTGGATTGCACGTTCTATTTCGCCATGCTGACAATCGCGACGATCTTCTTGTCGGAGGATTTGGGGCTGAACGACAAACATGCCGGTTATTCCGTGGCGATATTCACTTCCGCCACCACGCTGATGCTGCTGCTTTCGGGGCTTTACACCGATTGGCTCGGCATCAGGAAGTCCCTGCACCTGTCGATGGCGGCGATGTTGGTGATGCGCCTGGCCATGGTTGGAATCGCACTGGTGCCCGGCGTGCCGTACCGGGGAATCTGGGCCAGTGTGCTGTTTCTGCTGATGGCCCCGTTCCTGGCCGCGATTCAAACCATCTTTCAGGCCTCGTGCCAGCGGTTCACCACGAGGCGCTCGCGCAGCGCCGGTTTCAATCTGTGGTATCTGTTCATGAATGTCGGCGCTGCCGCGGGCGGGTTCATGGTGGATGTGGTTCGCCTCAAGCTGAAACTACCGAATGTCCACATATTCACGATGGGGGTGATCACCGCCGCGCTGTGCCTGGTGGTGGGAGTGTTGATGGTGCGCCGTGAGGATCAACTGGTCAGTCCAGACGAATCGCCGGAAGTTCAACAGCAGGAAGGCACGGTGGAGCACAAGCCCCCGTTGCAGATTCTGCGCTCCGTGGTTCGTGAGCAGGCGATCTGGAGACTGCTTGTGCTGATCGCTCTGATCCTTGGAGTGCGCGCGGTCTATACCTATCTCTACCTGCTGATGCCCAAGTACTGGCTGCGCACCATAGGCCCCGATGCCGGCATCGGCATACTCAATACGATCAATCCCATCGGTATCGTGGTCGGGCTGATTTTGTTCATTCCGATCACCAACAAATTCAATGTCTTTTCCATGCTGGTCTACGGGGCGATGATCTCGGCCTTCGCGCTGTTTCCGTTGGCACTCCCCTGGCAGATGTACGGCTTGAGCATTGCCGGCGCCCACTATGTCATGGCGGTGCTGTGTATGGTGATTGTGACCGTCGGCGAGGTCATCTGGTCGCCCAAACTGAATGAGTACACCGCCGCCATCGCGCCCAAAGGCCAGGAAGGCACGTACCTGGGTCTGTCGCTCATCCCGTGGTTTGTGGCCAAGTCCCTGGTCAGCCTGATTTCAGGGCATATGCTGGCATATTGGTCGCCGGAGACGGTGGTCGTCAACGGAGCGAGCCTGCCACTCCAACAGGCCATGATCGAGGGCCACGTTTCCTACTGGCGCAGTCCCGCGGCGATGTGGCTGATCCTGGGCGTGTGGGCGTTTGTCGGTTGCCTGATCGCCGTGCTTATCCGGGAGTGGCTGACTCGGGGCGCCCGGTGGAAAGTCGAGCCTTCGCCATA
>CAYSSA010000183.1:6508-10510 GCA_964433485.1 uncultured Tepidisphaeraceae bacterium
CCGGCGCGACCGACTCCGCGGCGGTATGGCGACGCCAACAACTGCTCCAAAGGCCGACCGCCAGAAGAATGAACGAAGCGGCCACGGCCACGGTGCCCCATTGGCCGATGGTGCGCGGGACCATGCTCCATGACCACTGGGCCGATGCGACCAGTATCGTCCAGATGAGCGCCGCGTTCTGATAGATGATTGTGACCAGGATGCAAGCCAGCGTGAATGCGGCGGCCAGCAGGCTGCGGCTGAGCCAGATGGCGTGGATAGCGACGGCGGCCGCCGCGGCCACGGTGACACCAAGCGGAGTCAGCAGCATCCCCTTGACCTGAAAGACGAGCGTGGGATGCACGCCTCCGGCGAGCCAGATGGCCATCGCCGCCAGCGAGAACTGCGCAACGAGCAGCGGTCGTCGTGCAAAGATCCAGTTTGCCGCGGGCGCGGCGCATGCCAGCCCCAGCAGCACCGGGGCGAGATACGCCGAGCGGAACGGGACGGAGTAGACCCACCCACCGCTGTAAAGATGAACCAGCAGCGAAAGATAGGGCAGAACAAGGAACAGGCGGATCAGGCCCAGTTCGCCGACCGATCGGGAAGATTGTCGGGCAGGCAGGCTGCGGAGGGCCATGCCCAGCGCCGGCAGCAGGCCAGCGATCCACCACGCAAGATAGACCGCGCCCTCGGGCAGCCTGCCGTGCCGCGGAACCGCAATGAACTTGAATACGACCGCGAGACACAAGACGGCCGCGAGCTGAAGCATGAAGTAGGTCCATGTCCGCCAGGCGACTGGTGCGCCCAGAGCCCGCAGGATCAACGCCAGCTTTGCACCGGCCAGTGCCAACAGGACCACGGCGATGCCCAGACCCCAGCGGGGATCGACTGTGGCAATGATGCCGCTGGTGAAAGTGATGTCGCAGAGGAACATGGCCTCGAGACCCAGGAGAATCCGTCCATCGCGGACAAAGACGGGTTTGCGGATCAGCACCAGGCCAATGGCGACCAACAGCAATTCGTAGACGTTGAGAACAGCGAGCAGGCCGAGGAGCTTGTGCGTATCCCCGGCCGGGGTGTACAAGGCAATGTTGAGCAAATGGCAGCCAAAGAGCATCGACAGCCCGCTGAGGATGAAGCAGGGGTTGTGGTCGATGATCCAGGTGAGCCAGGTCCGAAGACCGTGGGATGTTTCGCTCGTCATGGTTGCCTCCTTGTCTGGCCGGAGGCGTGGCGAGCTAGGCGAGATCAATCGGGTCAGCGTTTCATCAACTGCGCTGCGAAATATGATGAATGGTATGATTGCAGTTTGCCAGTCGAGGCTTCGCTTCCGTAGTGTTCCCGCTTTGCCGCGTTGCGTCCGGCGTGTTTTCGGAAAGCGCATGAACAACCCGCACGAGCAGACGGTTTACAAGGTCATTCCGGGGCACCTCCTTTTCGGTATGGGGGGCGGTGCGGGGATTCCGGGTTCAGTTATCAGGGAAACGACGCCAACCGGCGGATAAACGGGGTTCCCGCCCCCGTGGACAACTCGGGCTGGCCGAGCGGTTGTCCTCATGCAATGTAGTATGCGCCGCGAGCACGCCTAGTTCCACACAAATCTGAACAATTTCGGCGTGCGGTGGCCTGATCCCTCGCACACATACTCCCAACGTCTATTTTCGTTCAAGCACATACCACGGGCTGTTGCCGGGGAGCGCCACAGCGCCGGCTGTAATGGGAACGCCGGCATCCCTGGGCTGGCCCGAGGCATCGAGTGATTTCAGCGTGTATGTGCCGCCCGAGGCAAGTCTTAATGTCGCTTTCACCGGCTCGATGCGCGGGGCGCCGTTTCCCCAGCGCGTGCCGATGGTCTTGCGCTGGTCGTCCCACTGCATGCCGACGTTGTCACAGCGGCCGATGGCGCAGACCAGCAGCCTGTCGGCCTGGGCGATGGTCTGGGCGGGGTTGGCCGGGATGAGGATCAGCGTGGCGAAAGGCGAATCAAGTTTCTCGATGGTCACCGGACCGACCACCAGGGCGGCGCCAGGGAATCCGGTGAAGACGACGGCGCGTTCGTCGCCAAATCCGAACCGGCCGGTGCCAGGGCCCGAGGCGGTCCATTGCCAGCGAGGATCGGGCGAGCCGATTTCGCCCACTTGGGCGGCCGGGTCGAAGGTCAGCGCAAATTGCGAGCCGAGCATCTTTTGCGTCGTTACACCGTGGAACGCGCTGACATAGCCCTTCATATCCGTCCAGTATCGGCCGACATTGTCCAGCGACTGGGTGAAGTCCGGCCGGACGACGATCTTCCCGGCCAGGGGCTTGACCGCCCCGCCGAGGAACAGCCTCGCCGCCAGCGGCGAGGGCGCCATCTTGCCTGGATTGCCTTCGATATCGAAGAAACTGTTCATTCGCGGTTTCCTGTAATCCGCGTTGTGGCTCCATGAGAAGATGTAGATGCCGTCCCAGTCCTGTGCGGCCGCCAGCGCGGCGATCATGGGCATGCACTCGGCCTGCCATTCGTTGGGGGCGCTGTGCTGGTATTCGGTGACGGTATAGGCCGAACACTCGCGTGCTGATGAGCCCGGCCATGGTGGAGCCGGAGGGCGAGTCGCTCATGGGCTTGTTGTTGATCGTCCAGTCATTGGGATCCCAGGGGCGGCGAGGAAAGTGCGGGTGTTCCCAATAGGAATGCTGGTCCACAAAATCCAGCTTCGCCTGGCCGATTGTGCCCAGCGGACCATAGGCAATGGTCCCGGTGATGGCACATTTCACGCCGAGTTCCTTCTTGATGAAGTCATACATGCCGACAAAGTACTTTTCGTCGGTCGCCTGGAGGAAGCGATGCCAGTCCCGCAATCGCGTCGCGGCCAGCGGCTGGCCTTTCCTTGACACCGTCACGGTCCCGGCCGTGGGATCTTCGTCCGGCCGCAGGCCCACCTGTCCACCGGTGAAAAGCCGCACATTCTTGATCCAAATGGAAGCCGTCTGGAAGGCCGGGCAGAAGTTGAGCTTCACTCGATCATCGTCCCTGGCCGCCTTGAAGCCCAATTGGTATTCCTGCCACTGGGCCGTCAGGTTGAGGCTGCCGGACAGCCCCATGGGCTCATATGGCTCGTGGGCTTGTTGCGTGCCCACCGTGAGACGGGCGTTGGGTTTGTCGCTGCGGGCCATGAATCGCACTGCGTAGGTCTGCCCCTTCTTCAGTGCCACGGGAACATGGTTGAATTGCAGGTGCCATGAGGGTTCGACAACGGCCGGCACGGTAATCCTGATCCCACCGTCGTCGCGGGCGACGGTCATCTTCGCCCCGTTGTGCATTTCGGCCACCCATCTGGAACCACTTTTGCCAAGAGTCTCGCCGTGAGGATCGGCCACCAGATTTGGCCCATCCGGCTCGAGCCCCGCGTTCCACGCGGCGGCCAGTCGGTCGCGAGTGGTGTACTGGGAGGTCAGCCAAAGGTTCCACTGCTTCTTGAGCTCGGCCGCAAACGGTTCGGGGAGATCGCCGAGGTGTTGATCCGAGCCCCACATGAACAGCGAGTTCTCGTTGTTGATCTCGACGATGGCGATGGCCGGGTCATCGGCGTAGCGCAGTTTTGTATACGCGTTGACGTGCCCGAGAATATCGCGGGCGTATTTCCTCTGCACATCGATCAGTTCCGGATAGAAGATGTCCACCAGCTTATCGAAGGACTGGGTCTTGTCAGCGCCCGGCCAGTTGTGAGCCTTGCTGTACCAGCGCGATACATGCAGGTTGAGGTTGATATAGATGCCTTCTCGCTTCAGCGAGGCGATGAAATAGTCCAGACGATCCAGCGCCTCGGGTGAGAGCGTCTCCAGCTTGCGGTCGGCAAAGATGCCGCTCGGGAACGGCTGCATGTCCATGTGGTGCAGACGCACGGAGTTATAGCCGAAGCGAGCGAGGCGTTTGGCGATGGCGTCGGCCTCGTCGTGCCTGGGAAAACATCCCGCAAAGCAGATGTTCACGCCCCAGAAGCGGATGCGGTTCTGCCCGGAGAAAAAGTGCCCGTCACG
>CAYSSA010000184.1:0-5742 GCA_964433485.1 uncultured Tepidisphaeraceae bacterium
AAGACATCCACCGTACGCCCTTAGTAACTTGACCACATTTATCGATCACCGTCACAAGCCAGACAACGGCTCTCAAACGGACTCCGAGAGAACTAGACCCGGAAACCGCCCAATCACCGATGCCTGCTACACCGCTCAGGGCAGAGCGGGAGCTGCGGCCGCTGTGATAACGGCCGCCAATCAATAAGCAGTCATCGCCAAAAAAGGTGCTCAACATTGTTTGCTTCCATCCCGACGGAAAGACCAATGAACAAAGATCGGGGAGACCTTCATCCAAAAATCATGGGATGAGAAGCAAGGAGATTCTTAAACCTTGAACCTTCCTATTCACTTGTCAAAGAGCTTCCAGCCAAAACCGGCTCTCGCCGTTCCAACTGATCCCGCCGAGTGCGGGTGAGCACGCCGAAATAATCGGCAGGCTGATCCAAACTCGACTTCACAGCGACAAACTCTTTGTTGTTACCGTCGCCGGCTGGACGCCAGCGAAACTCAGGTGGGCTGGCGTCAACTCAACGTTCTGAAGAAATTCTGGCCTTTGTCAAGCCTCGTTACTCCTGTTCGTCCGAGCCGTTGTTTCACTTGTCATTTCCAACTCGGGAGGGGCAAGTGTACATTGTTTTTTCGTCTTTGCAAGACCCCAATCTGAAATTTTTTACTTTTTTCAGAGCGGCCTTCTCGGTCGCCGATCCACTCATCCGCCAACACCGCCGCCTCCGCGGAACTGCCATCGGGGGCTTATCGGACGACCGTCGAAAACCTCGGTCCACTAAGCAGTTATTCACTTTTCAACCTCGGCCGCGGACGTCGCATTCACACGCCCACGACTAACGGGCCGGGAACTATATCCACCTTCGAGGTGATTGCAAGAGGGAAAAACAAAAAGCAAGAAAATGACAATCGGCGGGAGTCCCTGGTCGCCGGCCCTCGTCAGCAGGGACGCCTGCCGCCGGCATCCGTCATCTGCCCCAACGACAATACGGATACTCCACCAGCGCTGCATTCGCGTAACGCCGGTCCGCCGTCACCTCCTGGCCAACCCACGACGGCAGCGACACGGTGTGATCCGGCGTCGGAACCTCGATTTCGGCCACCACCAGCCCCGCATTCTCGGCCTCGAACACATCGATTTCCCACTTCAGACTCCCCTGCGGAAGAATATATCGCGTCTTCTCAATCAGCGGCCGACGACAGAGCGATTGGAGAATCTGATCCGCATCCTCGGTCGGGATCGGATACTCATACTCCACACGCGAAATGCCGCGTTGCGGGCCCTTGACCGTCAAGAACGCCTTCCCACCATCCGACCGCACCCGCACCGTCACTCCCTGCCCGGAGCACAAGTAACCCTGCCGATACTTCGTGCCTTTGAGTCCGGCCAGGCAGGAGAGGTCTTTGACAAGAAACTTCCGTTCGATCTCGATTGCCATGGCACTCGATGTACCTCGTCATGGGATGCGCCGCAAGCCGTTCCACTCCCAAACCGCTACGCTTCCCGAAGGTGATAGCTCTTGATCATGTTCTGATGGAAATCCGGATACGCTCCGATGTCGTGCTCCGCCAGATCCAAGCCGTCAAACTCATCCGCCTCCCGACTGCGCAACCCGAATGATCGCTTGAGCACATACAACACCGGCAAGAACACCGCGACTGTCAGCGCCGCAACCACCGCCATGCCGAGCAACTGCGCTCCGACCGCTCTCAGCCGATCCGCCCACGAGAGCGAGGCCGCAAACGGGGCAAGCATCAGCCCGACCACGGCGCCCACGCCGTGAACCGCCAGCCCACCGGATACATCGTCGATCTTCCAGACCATGTCCATCAGAATCATCAGCGGCGGAAGCAACAGCCCCGCCAGAATGCCGATGACCACAGCCCAGATCGAGTATTCGGTGTTGCCGGCCGCGGAAATCGCCACCATCCCCGCCATCAATCCCGCGTAGGTGAAGTGGATGTCCGGCTTGTAATAACGAACGTGCCCCAGAACCAGGCTGGCCACCGCTCCGGCCGAACCTGCCAGCAGCAGATTCATCGCCACGAATGCCGCGGCAGGTCCGGTCCCGGCGAAGCCCAGCAGATAGGGGAACCAGCCGATGAGCATCAGCAGCACACCTGCCGAGGCCATGGGCACACTGTGCCCGGGGATTGCGTTGGAGGAGCCATCGGTGTTGTACTTTCCCAGACGCGCGCCGACCAACCGCACAAAGAGCAATCCGGCAACCGCCCCGGCAAGGTGGATCGCCGCCGCGCCCGCGAGATCGACAAACCCCAATCTCGCCAGCCACCCCCCTGCCAGCGTCCACCGCAGCGCCAGCGGAACCACCACGCCACCCAGCGCGATCGATGCGGCGCAGGCCGGAAAGAACTTCGACCGCTCGCCGATCGCGCCCACCACGATGCCGCCGGAAATGAGTGTCGCCGTGAGCAGGAAGAACTGCCGGCCGGATGGCGACGCTCTGCCTGGGACCAGCAGGTGGTTCCAGTCGATGGCGCTGCCCGGCGATCCCATCAGCGCTGCGCCAATCAGCCAGAAGGAAAGGCTGATCAGCGCCAAGTCGCTCACCATGCGCATGATCATCCCGGCCGAGTTCTTCGATCGCGACATGCCGGAGCAGTGCATCGCCGAACCAGCGCGAATCAGCAGCGTGCCAATGCCGCATAGCAGCAACCAGAGTGTGGGATCCATGGACAAATCATCTCCTGCGCGATTGGCGGCATTAGATTACCCGACGCGGGACGCCAGTGCGAGCAATCGAGCCTGCCGGCACGTTCGCTTTGACGCAAGTCCGCCACGGCCGTCCAATCGCCGCCGTTTTCCCGCCGCGACCGGGGATTTGCACGCGCACGGCTCCCGCTGCATAATCGCGACGGTTCACCAAAGGAGACGCTTCTGATGTCGCTATCCGCACATATCCGGTTGCTTTCGGTCGCCTTCCTGGCCGCCATGGCCATGTCCTGCGCCACGCGGCCGCGAGCCGGATCGCCCGCGGCTGCCGCCACCAGTCGTCCGGTCTTGCAGAGCGTCGATCCCGCAAACCCCACTGTTCGCATCGGCTCGTGGAACCTCCGCTGGCTTGGCCCCTCGGCACACAACCGGTTCGAGGCCAGGACCGGCGAAGACCTCGCGGGCTACATCGCCGCGTCGGGCGTCTCCGTGCTGGCCGTGCAGGAAGCCGGACAAAGCCCCGGCACGAACCTGCGAAACAGCACTCTCGACGCCACCATCAAGTGTCTGAACGACCGCACCGCCGGCAAATGGGACTACGTGTTGTTTCCATCACAGGTAAAGGAACAATCCGCCCTGACCGGCATCGCCTGGGATACAACCATCGTTCGAATGGCCGAGCCGCCCGTGGCTCTCCCCGTCGGCCTCAACAAGGACAATCCCACCGACGGCGCCGTGGTGCTGGCCTGCCCACCCTGGGCTGCCAGATTTGAGGTCATCGGTGGCTCGGGTGATTTTGTGGTTGTTCCCGTCGATCTTGCCGACAACACAACCTCGGGCGACCGTGCGGCCCATCGAGTCGCCGAGACGCGCCAACTCATCGCGGGGCTCTCGACTATCCGCGCCAGGTTCTCCTCGGCGGAACTCATCCTCATTGGCGATTTCGCCATGCCCCTCAGCACCGAAACGCCGGCCGCTCTGCTGGCCGACGCCGGACTGCGCGATCTCAATGCCCAGGACTTGCCCACCTCAGCCACAGGCATGCCATATTCCCGCGCGTTTGTGCCGGCCAATTCCCGGCGCCTCTCAGGCAACACCGCCATCGGTATCGTGAAGTACCCGACCATGGGCCCGGATGTCTTCCGCCAGAAGCTCTCGGACAACTACATCATCACCGTGGAATTGCCCAAGAAGTGAGCAACGCTCACGCAGGACGAATCCAGTCGAAGAACCCCATCCGCTCGAGGTCTTCGCGAAGTTGCGCGATCTGCTCGGGTGCGAGATTCCCGTTGGGAAGGCGCGCCGGACCGACATCGATTCCCAACATTGCCATGACCGACTTGGCCGACGCCATGTAGCCCCGGCCGGCCAGCAGTTGCACCAGCCGGACTGAGCGGAACTGCTCGAGGCGCGCGGCCGCCAGATCCCCGACGGCGAAGGCGCGCATCATGCGCTGGTGAATGGGTGCTGCGAAATTGTAGCCGCTGCCGACGCCGCCCTCCGCGCCCAGTGCCAGCGCCCCCAGCATGTACTCGTCGATCCCCCAGGGCACGTCGAACGCGCCGTCGTGGCTGTGAAGGCACAACTGATAGGCCATCAGGTCGGGATTGGTGAATTTCAATCCGGCGAGATTCGCGATGCGCCAAGCGGCGGCATCCAGAAACTCCGGCATCGACAGATGCACGCCGGTGAGCGAGGGAATATCGTAAAAATAGAACGGGAGCGCCGGACAGGCCGAGGCGATCCGCTCGCAGCAATCCACCAGCGACTGCACGTTCCTGGGCTTGAAATAACTCGGGGCCAGCGCCGACGCGGCCAGCGCGCCAAGCTGCTGAGCCTGGGCGGCCAGCGTCTTGGCATCGGCAAGACAGTTGGCCCCGACATGCACCACCACTCGCATCGGCGTCCCCCGGACAACTTCGATCCACCGCTGCGCCAGCGCCTGTCGCTCGCCAAGGGTCAGCGAGTGGCTTTCGCCGGTGGTGCCGCCGATGAACACCGTGGAAATGCCGTTGCGGAGCAGATGTGCGGCCTGCTTCTCGACGATGGCAAGGTTCAATTCGCCGTCGTGGTCGAACGGAGTATGAGTGGCGGCGACCAGGCCGGTCAACGGGTGCGGGGTTCGCTTGCTCATGGAGAGGATGATATCCACACGGCCGGAGAACGCACACCCGGACGAACTTCGCCGCTGGGCACAACCCATCGCTCTCGCCAGCGCCCGGTGGAGGTGGTGACGTGGGCAAATGGCAATTCACCGGCGGCCGACCACCTGCCCGATCGGGGATCGAATGCCATCGTCTGCTTGACGAACCCCGGATGCCGCTCCGGCGGGGCAAAGCCGGCCTTGGAGCCGTCGTCTCCCCCGAGGATGAGAATTGAGGAATCGGCGTTGATAACGGCCGGTGACGGGGCGGCCGCGGCCGACGACGGCAAGTCAGTCAATTGATTCCAGCCGGTGATGGGGTCATAGCGATAGGCATCGCGCAAATACCGTCGCCTGAGCGACCCATCCGGCTGCGCAACCAGATCCACACCGCTGAACAGCCAGAAAGCGCCGTCGAACGACGCCGCCACCGCCAGCATCCGTCCCGGACCAGGCCAGGGCTCAATCCGCCGCCACACCGGCTTTGCCGCCGCCAGGTCGATCGCATGAAACGTCCGCAACGTCCGAGTGCTGTCCGGACGATCCTGCCCGCCGGCGACGTAGAGCGTGCTATCCACAATCGCCCCACAGGCGTTGGCGATGGATGCCGGAAGTGGCGGCAACGAGGCCGTGGTCAGCCGCCCATCCCGCCACATAAGCGCAAACACGTCGGCGTAGTTTCGCTCCGCGTCGCCGCCGCCAACACAGATCAGGCTGCCGCGAAAAGAAGCCGACACGCCATAGCCCAGCGGACGGGGCAGTTTCTCCTCGGCCACTCTCCAAGTCCCCTGCGGATTATCGAGAACGAATATGGTGTCGTACCAGACCTTCTTGCCGCCTTCCCAGGGCTTCTTGTCGGGAAAGTTCGCGCCTCCGCAGACCAGCAACGCATCGCCGGCAACGCCGACATAAGCCCCGGCCACTCCTTCGCGGTCCG
>CAYSSA010000184.1:5784-10379 GCA_964433485.1 uncultured Tepidisphaeraceae bacterium
CAGCCCAGGCCAGCATCGTCAAGATGAGAATTGCCGTGTGATTCATGTTGCCCCGACGATTGTACCGGCGGCCGTCCACGGCGACAGGCGGACAAGACTCCTTTGGAAGTGCGGTGTCTTGCCACCGCACTCCAAAGTGGCGGAGCAGGACTGCGATCGGGCCGCATCAACGGTCATACACCCTCGCTGCGCCGTCGGCTTGCGTGAAGACGATTGATGCCGGTACCATGCCCTCGTGCCCTTGACCGCTTCCGATGAACAGCAGTTTCTCCAGGCGTTCCTGGCCGAACGCGACCAGCCGTGTCCGGCCTGCGGGTACAATCTGCGGAACCTCCCGTCATCGAGGTGTCCCGAGTGCGGCGAGGAACTGCGGGTGACGATTGGATTCGTCGAACCCAGACAAGCCGCGGTCCTCACCGGTCTCATCGGTCTGGCCTCCGGACTTGGCCTCAGCGGCCTGCTGCTTTTCTATGCGACCATCATGATCATTCGAGAGTGGCGTTTCCGATCTTTCGCGGCCCATTTCATCGTCATCAACGGCATCGGATTCCTGCTCTTCGCAGGGCTCATGGGGCTCTGGCTATGGAAATGGCGGCGTATCCGCCGGCTTTCGCCGGCCGTTCGCCGACTGCTCGCCGCCGGCTGCTGGGTGGTCGCCCTGCTCTGGGCGGTGGTCTTCAGTTTCGCCATCCGTTAATCGATGCCGGCAAGTCTTTTGCCTCCACGCCCGCTCTGCGGTAGATTCCCCGCCAAGATGCGCTGTCCCTACTGCGACGCCGACAAGGACAAACTCAAGGTCATCGATTCGCGCGCCTGCGAGGGAGGCCGTGCCATTCGTCGCCGCAGACAATGCCTCAGTTGCGACAAACGCTTCACCACCTACGAGCGAATCGAGGAAAACACCCGCCTGATTGTCATCAAGAAGAACGGCACCCGAGTGCCGTTCGACCGCGAGAATATTCTCCGAGGACTGGAGCGCGCCTGCTATAAACGGCCGGTCCAGGCCGAGGATTTGCGGCGCCTCATCGACGAAGTCGAGGAGGAGATTCAGCGCGCCTACGACAAGGAAGTGCCCTCGGCCGTCATCGGTGAACTGGTCACCGATCGTCTCCGCCGTCTCGATCAGGTCGCGTACGTTCGTTTCGCCAGCGTCTACCGGGAATTCAAGACCCTGGAAGAACTCGTGGCCGAGGCGCGCGCGGTCATCGACGCCCAGAGATACGATTCCCCCGGCCAGGGACGCCTGTTCGCCGAGCCCTCTCCCAAGCCCCGTCGCCCGAAGGCATCGGACCAGCCACCCCCCGCGCCGGCCGACAAATAACGAATCTTGGAGGGATCGCACCCCCGACGCTCGCATGGCCCGTTTTCCTTCAGTCCGCAGGCGTTCCCGTCCGATAATACGACTGTGCCAAGGAGGCGACTCCGTTGAGTGAAGTTCTGGACCAATCTGAGGTGGATGCCCTGCTGGCGGCCGTGGATACCGGCCAAGTGCAGCAATCCGATGCCAAGTCCACATCGGGTCGACCCGGTGGCCGGTCGGTCCCGGCCGACGTCCACACCTATGATTTCAAGCGTCCGGAGCGCGTCTCGAAGGATCAGATGCGTGCGTTGCAGACCCTGCATGAGGGTTTCGGGCGCAATCTCGGGGCGGCGCTATCGACGTATCTCCGTACGATCATTGAAGTTAGCGTTTCCTCCATCGAACAGCTCACCTACTCCGAGTTCATTCACTCGCTGCCCAATCCCACTTGTTTCAATCTCCTGAAGGCCGAACAACTGGATGGTCAGCTCTGTCTGGAGATTTCACCGCTGATCATCTATCCGATCATTGACCGTCTGCTGGGCGGTTCCAACGCCGATTTGTTCATTCCCCAGCGGCCCTTAACCCAGATTGAGCAGCGGCTTGTGCAGCGAATTACTGACCGTGCCACACATCACCTCTCTGAGGCGTGGTCCAACCTGACGCCCGTCACGTTCAGCGTTCAGGACTTCGAATCCAATCCGCAACTCGTGCAGATCGTCCCGCCCAACGAAACGGTCGTGGTCATCGGATTTGAGATCAAGATGGGCAATCGCGCCGGCACCATGTCGCTCTGCATCCCGTACAACGTGATCGAGCCGATCATGGGCATACTTGCGGCCCAGAACTGGTTCAGCTATCAGCGGAAGGGCAGCCAGGAAGACCCCCTGCGACGTCTGACCGGACACGTTCACACGGCGCCGGTCGAGGTCCGTGTGCTGCTTGCCCAGACCACGCTGACCATGAGCGACCTTCTCAGTCTCCAGGTCGGGGATCTGATCACGACGGACGCTTCCTGCGCCGGCGAGGTATTGGTCCAGGTCGAGGACAAGAACAAGTTCATGGCCGCTCTTGGACAGTTCCGCGGCAACAAGGCGGTGCGGATCACCCGCAAATGCCCGCAGCCTGAAACGACGACTGCCCAAGCTCATGGAGCCCGGCGATGAGCCAGCTCGCCACCTCGCGACAGCCCGGTTTCTCGCTGGGGCGACACCCATGGGTGCGAACCCTGCAGGACTATTTCTTTGAATCATCCAAGCCGCTCACATCACTGGTCTTTCTTGCAGTTCCTCTGCTGATGTATGAGCTTGGCACAGGCTGGCTGCTCACCGACGCCGAGGAAAAGACCGAAATCCGCGTTCTGGCTTTCAACTATCTGCGTTCCTTTCTTTCCTTTTTCGGCGCCACGGCACACTATCTGCCGGCTCTGGCCGTCGTGGGGATTCTGCTGGCATGGCACCTCGCTCGCCGCGATTCCTGGCGGATTCACCCCCTCACGCTTGCCAATATGCTTTTCGAGTCGCTGCTGCTGGCGATCCCGCTCGTGGTGTTCAGCATTGTCCAGAGCAGTTACATACCTCTGGCAGCCACGGATAGCCCCGTGGCCCGCGGCGTAGTTCTGGCGTTTGGAGCGGGCATCTACGAGGAATTGCTGTTCCGACTCGCAGGGTTGACCTTGTTGAACATCGTGCTGGTGGACCTGCTCCGTTTAAAGCCATCGTTGGCGGTGGTGCTCATGGTCATCATCTCCGCCTTGACGTTCTCCGCATACCACCATTTGACCCCATCCGCACCGCCGATCCAGCCGGCGGCCTTCATATTCCGTGCGATGGCTGGAGGGTATTTTGCGACCTTGTTCATCTGTCGAGGATTTGGCATAACCTCAGGTACTCACATAGCTTACGATTCATACTGCTTCGTGTTACGATCTTTGGCGGGGCTGTAGTCACAGATTTTTTTCTACCTATTTGCGAACTCTTCATCTATAATGGTGATCACGTCGCCCGCGCGGTGCGGGTGGCAACATTCCGGCGGAAAGGGCATCACCTCGGGAAGGGTGTATGCCCTTGGTTATCCATGGTCCGTTCCGTTAATACCGGACCCGCCATTCGTAGAGACGGGCTGTCTTTTTTTCTTGGCCCGTTTTCTGGTGTTTGGGCTACAGACAGGCCCCCCATTTTGAAAGTGAGCATGGAAGCAATGAGCTCCAATCGCACAAAACAACGACGTACCGGAGGACTTACCCTTCTCCTTTACCAGCGCCCTCTGCATCCGGAGTTGTTCAAGATTATCACGACTGAGAAGATCAGCCGTCGCGCCTATGAGGCCGACATCTGGCTCATCGACGGCGGTCACGTGATCAGCTTCACCGCGGGCAAGCACATGTTGGCGGAGGTAATCATCATCAGCTCCGGTCCAATCACCGATCGCGGCTTGATTCAAACAGTCCCCTGCCGGGGCGAGAAATACCATGAAATGACCGCGCCGGGCGGGAACATCAAGTACATGATTTCGACTCAGGAAGAGCAGCTCAGCCAGACGCTCTACGAGGCCACCAAGCACGAAATCGCCAACTACGCCATGAAGCGCGAGCTTATGACTGCGGAAGTGCCCGCGACTCAGGATTTTGGCGCCGCCCTGAGCGTGCTGGACATCGAGCGACGCAGCCACGAACTGTTGGTGCAGAGTTTCCACCTTTACGATGACAGCAACATGGTCATCAAGACCCAAGGCATCTTCGAGGTGGTCAGGGACGCCTGAACGCACCCGCCAATAGACATTCCTGCCACGGCGCGAGGCTTGCCTCGCGCCGTCTTTGTTTCCACTACTCTATCGCCAGACGGGGAGCGCGAGGCGCCGGCTGTGTCTGGATCACGGGTTGGACCTCGGCCTTGGCCATGGCATCGAGAATCTCCTTCCGCAGCGCGGCGACATCGCGGCTGCGCGATGGCGGATCGGAGTGGATGTTCACAGGGACATCGCGATTGAGCACGCTCCTGAGTTGTCCAAACGCCGACTCGCGAACCCTCGGGTCATCGAATTCCAGGCAGTCAAGCAGAAACAGCGGATCATGACGCAGACGCTCCGGCTCGTTGACATGGCTGGTTTGCGAACCGATGAAGCTGTCCAGGCGATGCCCCTGCTCGGGTGTCAGCAGCGATCGATCCAGTCGCAGGGCCGCCAGAACTCCGGACGCGCCCAGACCATCGAGCTTCCGGGAGGCGGCCGCCCGCTGTGCGGGATCGACCGCTGCGAGGAGCGCCACAACTTCCAGCAATTGCCGCCGCTGCTCCGG
>CAYSSA010000185.1:0-5425 GCA_964433485.1 uncultured Tepidisphaeraceae bacterium
TGCGGATTTCCTGATCTGCTCGATCGCCGATGCCATGCGCCCAACCACCTGGCTCCCGTTATCCGCAGCCAGCTTGGCCTTCCCGGCGAATTCCGTGGCGGCTTAAATTCAGGTAGTGTGAATCCATTCATATTGGCGCGGACGCATGTGTGTTCAACACGGTCCATTCGTCCGGTAAACTTCCCACATGACATTGATACTTGAACAACTCATACGTGCCATGGAGTCGATCGCCCCGACACGTCATGCCGAATCCTGGGACAACGTCGGACTTCTCGTCGGCGACCCGCGCCAGACGGTGTCGCGCGGCATCGTCTGTATCGACTACACCGCCGAGGTTGCTGCCGAGGCCCGGCGGGCACAGTGCGATTTGGTTATCGCCTATCACCCGCCGATCTTCGATGGCCTCAAACGCCTCACTGCCGGATCAGTGGTGTTCGACGCTCTGCGCTTTGGCCTGGCGATCTATTCGCCGCACACCGCCTGGGATATTGCCCCCGGTGGCGTCAACGATTTCCTCATGGACGTGCTTGCTGTTGATTACCGCCGACCTTTGCGCTTGGCTACGGCGCGGCCGATTTCCTGCAAAATCGTCGTCTTTACCCCCTCGGACGCTGTCGAGAAAGTCTCTCAAGCCATGTTCGCAGCGGGCGCCGGCCGAATCGGCAACTACACGGGATGCTCCTTCCGTGCCCAGGGAACCGGCACCTTCTTTGGCGAAGCCGGCGCTAATCCGGCCGTTGGGCAGGCCGGACGGTTCGAGCAGGTCGAGGAACAGCGGCTGGAAACCATCGCTCCACTGGCGATCATCGACAAGGTGGTGGCCGCCGTGCGCTCGGTCCATCCATATGAGGAGCCCGCTTTTGACATCATCCCGCTTCAACCGCCGCCGGATGGTCTGGGCCAAGGCCGCATTGGCACATACGCTGATCCCGTCCCGCGTCGCGAGTTGTTCAACCGAATCCGCCAAGGACTTGGGATATCCCACCTGCTGGTGGCGGGCCCGACTGACGGAGAAGTCTCATCGGTCGCCTGCCTTGCCGGGGCCGGCGGGGAACACCTCAAGGATGCACTCGAACAACAGTCTGGTCTGTACCTGACAGGAGAAATCCGCCATCACGATGCGCTCAAGGCCGCTCAGCGCGGCATGACTGTCGTCTGCACGCTGCATTCCAACAGCGAGCGGGCATCGCTGGCAAGGCTCAAGGAAATGATTCATAAACATATTCCAGAGCTTGACTTGCGCCTGTCGTCGGCGGACCGGGATCCCTTCGGATTCGTTGCTTGAGCTACGATAGGCGTCAATGGTATAATGATTCCTCACAAGTATCTGAAATACAAAGGTTTAATGAAAGGAACCAGATCATGAAATCCAGAGCCATTCTCATGCCCGTTGTGGTGTCGCTGGCCGTGCTTGCGGGGTGTGACAACGAGCAGAACAAGAAGTCGCCCGCGCCAATTCCGACCAATCCGCCGGCGGGCTCGCAGACTCCCACCAAGGCGCCGGAGCAACCTGCGGTCAAGCCGCCGGAGTCCACGACGCCCGCCGTGGTTGCGCCAACGACCCAGAAGGTGGTTGACGCGGCCAAGACCACTATGGATGCGACCAAGACTGCCGCAACCGACGCGGCCAAAGCTGCGACCGATGCCACCAACCAGCAGGCCAATAAGCTCATGAACGATCTGAGCAGTGCCATCGGCAGCGCCAAGTGGTCGGACGCCGATGCGCTGATCAAGCAGCTCGATGCCATGCGCGACAAGCTTCCGGCCGACCTTCAGACCAAATATGACGGACTGAAGAAACTCTACACCGACAACAAGGCCAAGCTTCAGGCGATTCCGGGTCTTGGCAAATGACCAAGTAACGGACGACTGGGTATTGATCAACGGCACGGGCAGGTCTGCCTGTGCCGTTGGCTTTGGTGCATGGAGGAGCATCACCTTTAAGGCAACGGTGTCAGTCGGTCTCCTTATCGGTCCGCTTGATCCGCCCAAGATTTGATCACAAATCCAATATCCGACAAAAGTCGCCTCTGTACCGGACCGATACCTCCTGTGTCAGAGTCTCCAAGTCTTTCCAGGAGCCGACCGTCATGACAAGCATGCACTATCCCGAATCGCGCTCTGCCGACACCCGGGCCTCCGTGAGCGATCGTCGCCAGCATCGCCGCCACGACCTGGATGGCTACGGGGTGCAAGTACAAGCCTGGGATGGGGTTAATGCCACGCCATTGGGACGACTCGTTGACATGTCCTCCGGAGGAATGCGCATACGCACACGGCAGGCGAACGTGCGGCCCGATCAGCAGATCAGACTGCGCTTGCGTCTGCCCGCGTATGCTGGAATCAGCCCGTTTGTAGACACTTCGGGAGAGCGTATCCGGCCGAGAACCGAATGGACCGGCTGGATGTCAGTGGCTCGGGTCGCCGAGACGTCGGACGGGGAGTTTGAGATCGGCGGGCGGCTGGTTGACATGGAGAACCTCGACCGCGGAATGCTGAGTCTTTATCTGTCGACGCAACCATTAGCCTGAAACAGGAAGCCCTAGCTTCCTTTTTGGCCGGCCTCACCGACTCTTCAATGAGTTGAGCAGGGGTCGGTTTTTTATTGGATGAGCAATTCCAAGTTGCTGTGCGTACGTGTTTGTTCGCTGCGGGGAAAAACTGATGAAGTCCTGAATCGTTAGCGTCGAAGTCGATACTGGAGTATCGAGGTGTGAGCGACACATACGCATGCAATTCCGCCAGACGGGTTCTCCGCTATGTGGGCCTGCTGGCCGTCGGCTGGACTGCGGTGAATGCCGGGTTGCTTGGTTGGGCATGGCGATCGGACCGGACGCTCGACATCGAACATGCCAAGGTGCAGGCACGCGCCGCCTTTGACAAGGATGTTCTGTACCGCCGATGGAACGCCCTGCGGGGCGGGGTGTATGTCAAGGCAAGTGAATCCACGCCACCAAACCCTTATCTGACCGTCGCCGACCGGGACATCGTCGACCCGGCCGGCCGGGTGCTGACCCTGGTCAATCCGGCCTATATGACCCGCCAGGTTCACGAACTGCAGCAGAAGGACCATCACATCCTCGGACACATTACCAGTCTTCGACCGCTCAATCCGAACAACCGACCTGATGCATGGGAAGAGAACGCCTTGCGGGAGTTCGAGGCCGGCGCATCGGAGTGCAGCTCGATTGAGGACATTGCCGGCTCACCGCACCTTCGGCTGATGCGCCCACTGGTGACTGAGACCGCATGCCTCAAGTGTCACGCGATTCAGGGCTACAAGGCCGGCGAGATCCGCGGCGGTATCAGTGTGGCCGTTCCCATGCAACCGATCTGGGCGATCGGCGCCGATCAGCGCTGGCAGACGGCGCTGCGATACGGCTTCATGTGGCTGGCGGGCATGATCGGTCTCGGCTGCGTGTTTGCGGGCCTGCGAAGGCAGGTGATCGAGCTGACGCGAGCCAGGGAGTCGGCGCTGGCGGCCAGCCGTTCAAAAAGCGAGTTTCTGGCGAACATGAGCCACGAGATTCGCACGCCGATGACGGCAATCCTGGGATTCGCCGACCCGATGCAGGACCAGACCATCACCCCGTCTGAGCGCGTGAACCACGTTCAGACCATCCGTCGCAACGGACAACATCTACTCACGATCATCAACGATATTCTCGATTTGTCCCGCATCGAGGCTGCCGGCGTCACCATCGAGTCCGTCGCCTGTTCGCCGGCGCAGATCGCCGCCGAAGTGGTCTGGCTGCTGCGGCCACGCGCCGGCGAGCGGGGACTGCGCCTGGCCATGGAACTGGCTTCGCCGGTTCCGAATACGGTGCTGTCGGACCCGGTTCGGTTGAAACAAATCCTGACCAACCTGGTCGGCAACGCGATCAAATTCACCGAACGGGGCGGAGTCACCATTGTGATGCGCGCCGATTCCTGCGAAGAACACAGATACACGATGGAATTCCAGGTTGTTGACACCGGCATCGGGATCGCTCCGGAGCAACTGCCGAGGCTCTTCCAGCCCTTCAGCCAGGCCGATGGATCAACAACCCGTCGCTTTGGCGGCACCGGCCTGGGTCTGGTGATCTCCCGTCGACTGGCTCAGTTGCTTGGAGGAGATATCACTGTGCACAGCGTGCCCGGCCAGGGCAGCAGTTTTGTGCTCAGATTCAATGTCGTTGCGACCCGGAACGCGACCATGCTCACCAGCGTGGAGCAGATTCACGTGTCGTCGCAGCAACCTGCCAACGTCCCTCAAATACGGCTCCATGGCCGAATACTGCTTGCAGAGGATGGCCCGGATAATCAGCGACTGGTGGCGTTCCATCTGCGACGGGCCGGTGCCGTGGTGGAGGTGGCCGAGAACGGAGAACTCGCCGTCGCGCGGGCGATGCAGGCAGAGTCGGCTGACCGGCCGTTTGACCTGATTCTCATGGACATGCATATGCCGGTGATGGATGGATACCGGGCCACGCGATTGCTGCGCGTACGCGGTTACGCGGGTCCGATCATCGCCCTGACGGCCAATGCCATGACCGGCGACCGCGACGAATGCCTGCGCGCCGGCTGCACGGACTATCTACCCAAGCCGATCGATGGAGCGGCGCTGTTGCGTTGCGTGGCCGACGCCCTTGAACACGCGGGCGCCGAGCCGCAGGTGGTCGCTGGCACTGAATCTCCGCCGGTCTGATGATCAGTCTGTATTCATCCCCCGCGTCGCGTCTTGTCCGCTGCGGGGATCGCTTCTTCAGTGATATTGGGTGCGATGCGCTCGACGGCGTCCTTGGCCTCCGCGATGGTGACACCGGTGTATTCGCGGAAGATCTTGATTGCCACCATGCCGCGACCGGCGCGCATGTGATCTTCGATTTCGCGCAGTTTATCCTCGGGCAGTTTCGCCATCATCGCCAGTTGCTCATCACTCGGTGCGGCAACCGCCCGGGCGTGTTCCTCCAGAGCCTTGACCAACTCGCGCACCGTATCCCCCGCGGCCTTGACCCGTTCAATATAACCGCCGGCTTTCTCGGCAATCGCGGCGATCAGGTCTGGTACCTTGGCAAATGACTCAAGCTTCAGATCGCGTGAACACGACGCCCATGGAGTCACGTCCAGATCCTGGACCATTACAGAACCATCGTCCGGGTTCACCTGACGCCGCGTCGATTGCGTTCGCACCACGGCCAGACCGAATTTCTTGTCGATCCTACGATATTCCAGATAGACATCGACCGCGCGAATGGTCACGAGTCCCTGGGAGTCCGGCGCCTCGCAGGTCGATTCACGCCGCACATGCACCGCGGCCGGTATACCCAGACTCAGGCTCGCCAGAAGGCTTTCGACCTTCTGCACCAGAGCGTTGGCTTCATCGGTGATTCTGTTCAGTTCAGGAGAAATCGTTCGGAGGGTGGACAACGCCGCCGTGAGA
>CAYSSA010000185.1:5501-8154 GCA_964433485.1 uncultured Tepidisphaeraceae bacterium
GTCCGACTGGGACAGCAGTCACTCTATTGTCCGGCCAAAGCCAGTGCAACAAAAAAATGACAAGTGTATTTCAGTATCGCATTGAAATTGAAGGAATTGGAGACCTCGGAATGAAAAGCCCACCGCGCGATCGGTCGCACGCCCGCACCGAAATACGAACCGGGCATGGTCCAAACATAAGGGTATATGCATTCAGTTGTGGCCGGCGGCGGCAGACAACGCGGTGGCCGGAAGTGCAAGACTAAAAATGGTACCCCCATCCGCGGAGGTCTCGAACGCCACCTTTCCCCCAAGGTACTGCTCGCCAAACAGCTTCATCGAGTAGGTTCCAAGCCCTCTGCCCGATTGCCGTTTGGTGCTGAAATTCCGCTGGAATATGCGGCGGGCGATGTCCGGCGCGATCGCCTGGCCGTTCCAGACGCACAATCGCGGCCGCCCGTCCGCGTGTTCCATGTAGACTCGCACGCTCTGGCCTTCGGCTGAAGCCTCCAGTGCGTTCACCACCATGTTGCCCATGACTCTGAGCAACATGGCCATGTCGGTGCGTATGGAAAAGTCCGCGGCGACCGGGGTAAACACCAGTTGTTTTTTCTCCGCTGCCGGATGCGACTCAAACATCAACCGCAATTCTTCGAACAGGGCATTGATCGAGACCGTGTCCTTGAGTTCGCTCACCGCCGTTCCAAGCGGATCGGTCAGTCGTCGCTGGATGTGCAACTCGCGAGCGAGGCGCTGCGAGAGGGAGCGGATCGGCTCGGCCAACTCCTCGGCGTTTTTTCGCGGATCGCGCGCCAGCAGCGAGCCGGCCGTCTCAAGGCTCATGACGATGTTGGCCAGGTCGTGAAAGAAGACCCGCTCGATGGCCGCCGCGTGCTGCTGGCGTGTGACATCCTGCAGGAACAACACAAGGAAACGTGTTCCGGAAAACCGCACGGGACTGCAGCGAACGTGCAGAAACAGATCTTCCTGTTTGCCGTTGCGCCTCAGCGACACGGCGCAGTCTTCCTCAACCGGAAGATCGCGGGCCAGGGCCGAAACCATGGCCATGGCAGCGCCGCAGGTCGAACAGGTATCGGACGTGCCGCAGCCACCCTCGCATTTGTCGGCATGAACGCAGCCCACCACCTCGCCGAGCCTCAGGCCAATGACTTTTGCTCCGTTCTTTATTCCGAGCCAGCGCATGAAACCGTCATTCACGGCCAGCACCTGCCGCCGTTCGTTTAGAATGGCCAGGACCCCGCCGGCCATTTCCAGGAGCGCATCGACAATCGGGTTCCTGCTGATCAGCGCAATTTCCAGCCGCAACTGATCCTGACTGGAACGCTCCGCAGGCGCAAAATGCGAAATCATGATGGGTGCCTCCGCCAGCGAGCGCTGTGCCAAATGCCACGGAACCTCATGGCCTCGATAATACCGGCCGGACTTTCTCAATGCCAGCGGAAAGCTGGCATCGTCGTAGCACTGTTTCTGCGCGAAGAGTCATCGAACGGTCGTGGGATGTGCAGCCAGACATTGATGCCTTCCCAGGCGTCAATTGCCTGTGAATGCCCAATAGCGATGCTCATGCTCCCCTTGGCGCCCCGAAGGACTCCGTTCGTGTTGCCATGCGGGGGCCTGATTCAGAACAGCGTCGGTTTGCCCAGTTTCCTCCGCAGAACTTGGAACTGTCCCACATGCATTGCCACATGGCCCGCCAGAAGATGGACCACATGTCCTACCGTGGGGAACCAGTCCCGCATTCGCTCGGGAGCGGGTTTGGCCAGATCGGCATCAGTCAGCTTCTTAATCCAGGCGATCGTGCCTCCTCGCACGCTGGCGAACAAACCGAGCAACTCCGTCTTTGTGCCCAGTATTGCCGGATCGTCAATGGAGGCCGTCTGGTTGGTGAAGCGGTCGGTGAATCCAGACGGCAATGTGATGACAGGCTGACCGGCACAGCCATTGACCATGTGTGCTTCCGCGCTGATCAGATGCCCGAGTTGCCAGGCTACATTGTTGGCATTTGGCACGGGACGGGCATAGAACTCGGCATCGCTCAAGTCGGCCAGTGTCATCTTCAACATCTCCAGGTTCCGTCCCAGCACGTCGGCGAGCAGATCGAATTGCGTCATGGTCTCTCCTGTATGAATGACTCGTGCAAGTATAGGCCGGATCGACGTTTACTTGCTTTGTTACCCGATTCTCGCTTAATCTCCCACCCCTTGCGGCCGATAACAAGGCCGGGAGACACTATATGCTGAGCAATCGCGAAATCGAACTGTCGCGCCCCAAGCGCAAGATTCAGGAAGTAGCCGCCGAACTCGGGCTTGACCCCGAGTGCCTGTTGCCGCACGGGAAGCACATCGCCAAGATCCCGGTGGATGAACTACTCTGCCGCCAGCATCGGCCGGATGGCAATCTCATCCTTGTCTCGGCCATGACCCCCACGCCCCAGGGCGAAGGAAAAACCACGACCACCATCGGCGTCGGCGACGCGTTGCGATTGCTCGGCAAGAAAACGGCGATCTGCCTGCGAGAACCATCGCTAGGACCTTACTTCGGCGTCAAAGGCGGCGGCACCGGCGCGGGTTTTGCGCAGGTTGTGCCGGCCGAAGACATCAACCTCCATTTCGTCGGCGACATGTACGCGGTCGAGAAAGCCAACAACCTGCTG
>CAYSSA010000185.1:8164-10354 GCA_964433485.1 uncultured Tepidisphaeraceae bacterium
TCTCGCCCGCGTACATGTCGCCGAGAACCTGCTGGCCACCATGACCGACAATCATCTGCAATTCGGCAACGAGTTGGGGATCGACCCTCGCCGCATCGTGCTTCGCCGTGTGATCGATCTCAACGACCGCTCGCTCCGCGATATCTTCGTGGGACTCGGCGGCGTGAAGAACGGTGTGCCGCGCCGCGACGGCTTCAACATCACCCCCGCCTCTGAAGTCATGGCCATTCTCTGCCTGGCCAGGGACTACAGCGATTTGGGCAAGCGCCTCGGGGATATGGTTGTCGGCTTCACCTACAAGGGTGAGCCCGTACATGCGCGGCAGATCGAAGCCGTTGGCGCCATGCAGGTGCTGCTGCGCGATGCCATCCATCCGAATATCGTCCAGACGCTCGAAGGCACGCCCGCGTTCGTCCACGCCGGACCGTTTGCCAACATCGCTCAGGGCACTAATACCGCCATCGCCACCCGGCTGGCGCTGAAACTGGCCGACTATGTCGTCACCGAAGCGGGCTTTGCAACCGACTTGGGCGCGGAGAAGTTCTTCCACATCAAGTGTCGCTCGGCCGGGCTGAATCCGCGAGTAGTTGTCATCGTCGCCACGGCCAAGGCCATCGCGTATCACGGTGGTTTCGGCCCCACGGGCGGGCTGGGCAACCTTGCCAAACACATCGAAAATATCCGCGCATTCGGGCTGGAGCCGGTGGTAGCGCTGAACCACTTCACCGACGACAAGCCGGCCGATCTGCGCCGAATCATCAAGTTCTGTGAGTCGATGGGCGTCGAGGCGGTGCTGGGCGACCATTTCAGCCAGGGCGCCAAGGGCGCTGTGAAACTGGCCGAGGCCGTGCTGCGCTGCATCGAAAAGAACCGCCGGAAGAAGCTCAAGTTCCTCTACGATCTATCTGCCCCGCTGGACAAGAAGCTCGACATTCTCGCGAAGAAGCTCTATGGCGCGGACGGTGTCGATTTCGACCGCGTGGCCGAGACCGACATGGAACTGTACACCAAGACCGGATACGGGTCGCTGCCCGTGTGCGTGGCCAAGACCTCCGGCAGCCTGTCGGATGACCCTTCACGCAAAGGTCGGCCATCCGGCTTCCGCGTGACGGTCAACGAACTGCGCCTCTCGGCGGGCGCCGGTTTCGTCGTGGCCATCTGCGGCAACATCGTCACCATGCCCGGCCTGCCGAAAATCCCCGCCGCCGCGAAGATCAAGGTGCTGGACGATGGAACGACGGTGGGGTTGTCGTGAGCGGTCTGAGGCAATGTTGCGCGTAGAGATGATCGATAAGTCTACCGAAGACACGGTTGTGCCGGCGATATAAATTGCCCGCCAACACTATCGACGCACATCGGAAACCGCACCGTCCCCCAAGATGGGGAGCGAGTCAGAGCGTCTGATCTCGATACACGCTGAGGCTGGGGCGCGTCAGGATTAATATCGATAATGGTCAGGCTTGTACGGCCCTTCCACCGGTACGCCGATGTAGTCCGCCTGATCCTTGCTCAGCTTCGTCAACTTCACGCCCAGCTTGTCCAGGTGCAGGCGGGCGACCTTTTCGTCCAGTTTCTTGGGCAGCGTATAAACTTTGCCCTTCTCATAGCGGATGCCCGACATGGTTGCCTTGCCGGCGGCGCTGAGCGCCAGGTCGATCTGCGCGACCGTCTGGTTGGTGAAACTATTGCTCATCACGAAGCTCGGATGCCCCGTGGCGCAACCGAGATTCAGCAGTCGGCCCTCGGCCAGCACCAGCACACCGTGGCCGTCGGGGAAGGTCCACAGGTCGTACTGCGGCTTGATGTTCGTTTTCTTGATGCCCTTGATCTTCTTCAGCCCGGCCATATCGATCTCGTTGTCGAAATGGCCAATGTTCCCGACAATCGCCTTGTCCTTCATTTTCGCCATGTGGGCGGCCGTGATGATGTTGTGATTGCCCGTCGCGGTGATGAAGATGTCGGCCGTGCCGACCCAGTTCTCCACCGTGTCCACCTGATATCCCTCCATCGCCGCCTGCAGGGCACAGATCGGGTCGATTTCGGTGACGATGACGCGGCAACCCTGGCCCTTGAGCGATTGAGCGCATCCCTTGCCCACATCGCCGTACCCGCAAACCACGGCCACTTTGCCCGACAGCATCACGTCGCTGGCGCGGAAAATGCCATCGATGAGCGAATGGCGGCAGCCGT
>CAYSSA010000186.1:0-1552 GCA_964433485.1 uncultured Tepidisphaeraceae bacterium
GCGGGCGGCACCGGCGCCTCGCCGCAGACGGCGATCAAGCACGCCGGCGTGCCGTGGGAAATGGGCATCGCGGAGACCCACCAGGTGCTGCTGATGAACGGGCTGCGCGGTCGTGTGAGGTTGCAGACCGACGGGCAGATCAAGACGGGTCGTGACGTGGCCGTGGCGTTCATGCTCGGCGCCGAGGAGGTTGGCTTCTCGACGGGACCGCTGATCGCCAGCGGATGCATCATGATGCGGGTCTGCCATCTGAACACCTGTCCGGTGGGAGTGGCGACTCAGGATCCGGAACTGCGCAAGAAATTCGCCGGAAAGCCCGAGCATGTGATCAACTTCATGTTCTTCGTTGCCGAGGAACTGCGGGAGTACATGGCGGAGATGGGTTTCCGCACGGTGAATGAGATGGTCGGCCGAGTGGACATGCTCGAGCCGGAGGACGTATCGGGACACTGGAAGGCCCGGCACATCGACTTGTCGCCGATGCTGTTCAAGCCCGAGCCGATGCGTGGCGACACGCTCTATTGCACCCAGAAGCAGGATCACGGGCTGTCCAAGGCACTGGACAACCACTTGATCAAGCTCGCCGCCCCGGCGATTGAACGGGGCGAGAAGGTACATGCGGAATTGCCGATACAGAACATCAACCGCACGGTCGGGGCGATGCTCTCCGGCGAAGTGGCCAGAAAGTACGGCCTGTCGGGTCTTCCCGAGGGCACCATCCATTTCAAGTTCTCCGGTTCGGCCGGACAAAGCTTCGGCGCTTTCCTGGCCAAGGGTCTGATGTTCGAGCTGGAGGGCGACTGCAATGACTATCTGGGCAAAGGGCTGTCCGGCGGTGTGATTGCGGTGTATCCGCCGAAGAACGCGACCTTCAAGGCCGAGCAGAACATCATCGCCGGCAACGTGATCTGCTACGGCGGAATCGCGGGCGAGGTGTACATCCGCGGCGTGGTCGGGGAGCGGTTCTGCGTTCGCAACTCAGGCGTCCATGCGGTGGTCGAGGGCGTGGGCGATCACGGTTGCGAGTACATGACCGGCGGGCGCGTGGTTGTGATCGGACAGACCGGGCGCAACTTTGCGGCCGGGATGTCGGGCGGCGTGGCCTATGTGTTTGACGATTCGGGCGCGTTCCGCGAGTTGTGCAACCTGGACCAGGTGCTGCTGGAGAAGCCCGACAAGCCGGAAGACATCTGGATGATCCGCCGGCTGCTGGAGAACCATGTGAAATTCACCGAGTCGCCGGTGGCCAGGGAGATTCTGGCGAACTGGGACAGGGACTTCAGGTTCTTTGTGAAAGTCATGCCCACGGATTACCGCCGGGTGCTGGAGAACCAGGCGAAGATTGAGGAAGAAGCCCGAATGCAGGCGCAGCGCCAGGCAGGACAGGTCAAATAGGCACGAGTGCCGGTAGTCAGCGGTAGGTAGTAGTCGCGGCGGCCGGCGGCATGTCTTCAATACCGGCCGCTGACAGCCGGCCGCTGACAAAAACATTGAGGAAGCAATGGGAAAGCCCACTGGATTCAAGGAAATCGCCCGTGAGACTCCGAAGCGC
>CAYSSA010000186.1:1648-4758 GCA_964433485.1 uncultured Tepidisphaeraceae bacterium
CATGGACTGCGGCATTCCGTTCTGCAACAACGGTTGCCCGCTGGGCAACATCATCCCCGAATGGAACGACCTGGTCTACAAGGGCCGATGGCAGGAAGCCATCGACATGCTGCACAAGACCAACAACTTCCCCGAGTTCACAGGGCGGGTCTGCCCCGCGCCGTGCGAAGAGGCGTGCGTCCTGGGCATCAATGAAAAGCCGGTGACGATCAAGCTCATCGAGCAGAACATCATTGAGCGGGCCTTCGAGCAGGGCTGGATCAGGCCCAAGCCGCCGACGGTGCGAACGGGCAAGAAAGTGGCGGTGGTGGGTTCCGGTCCGGCGGGGCTGGCCTGCGCCGCGCAGCTCACCAAGGCCGGGCACAACGTGACTGTTTACGAGCGGGCGGACCGAGTCGGCGGCCTGCTGATGTACGGCATACCGCAGTTCAAGCTTGAGAAGCACGTCGTCGAGCGGCGGGTCAAGCTGCTGGAGGCCGAGGGTATCAAATTTGTTGTAAATGCCAATATTGGATTCAGCTTTGGCATCGAAATGCTGCGTCGCGACTTCGACGCGATCGTGCTGTGCATCGGAGCGACGCAGGCGCGCGACCTGAACGTGCCGGGGCGGGAACTGGGCGGCATTCACTTCGCCATGGAGTATCTGCCGCAATGGAACCGCGTGGCCCTGGGCGACAAAGTGCCGGCCGATAAGCTGATTGACGCCAAAGGCAAGAATGTGATCATCATCGGTGGCGGCGACACCGGCGCCGACTGCCTGGGCTCGGCCCTGCGGCAGGGGTGCAAGTCGGTCAAGCAGTTTGAGTTGCTGCCCAAGCCGCCCGAGAACCGCAGCGCGCCCGGCGTAGCCCCCTGGCCGTACTGGCCGATGATTTTCCGCACCTCGTCGGCGCATGAGGAGGCGATCGAGATAGCCGGGGCCGACGTGCGAGATTTCGCGGTCAACACCCGGAAGTTCACCGGAGAGGGCGGCGTGGTGAAAAAACTCCACGGCATCCGCCTCGATTGGGTCAAGGGCGATGCCGGCCGTCTGCAGATGAAGGAAATCCCCGGCAGCGAGTTCGAGTTGGATTGCGACTTGTGTTTACTGGCGATGGGTTTCGTGTCGCCCGAGCATAACGGTCCGATCCAGCAACTGGGACTGAAACTGGATTCGCGCGGCAACGTGTAGGTGGACGAGAACTACCAGACCAGCGTGCCCGGCGTGTTCGCGGCCGGCGATGTCCGCCGCGGGCAGTCACTGGTGGTCTGGGCCATCAGCGAAGGCCGGCAGGCGGCCCGAGGCGTGGATGCGTCGCTGATGGGCAAGAGCGATCTGGCGCATCTGACATTGTTCTGATTCCGCGAAGCGATCGTGCGTGGTTGCGGCAATCTCGGAGCTTATCTTTCTTGCATGCGCGTTGTGCGAGCCCAGTCACGACCGGCCATGCCGTTTCCCGCGCTGGCCAACGGAGATCGACTGACGCGAAAGGAATTTCACCGCCGTTATGAGCCGATGCCGCACATCAGGGAAGCCGAGTTGATCAAAGCGGTCGGGTACATGCCAGGACCGGTGCGAGCCGTGCGGCATGGACGTCCAGATATGTACCGGGCTATCCGGTTGGGTTGCTATGTGAGCAAGACCGATGGTTTGGACATGCCGCTCGACAACATGACCGTTCGGCTCGACGACGACAACGAGTTTCAGTGTTTCTCCAACAGCACGATTCTGACAAGTCCGCCCAGTCCCGCGGTTTCGTCGTGAATGACCCGCAAGGGAACCTGCGCCAGAAATGGACCCAGTTGGCGGGTGAATTCCGAACCGCAGAAGCGGGTAATGGGATTGACCATTCGCAGCAGCAGCGGCGGACGGACGCCGTCGGGAACGAATTTGTCAAAAATCGCCACGCGGCCGCCCGGTCTCAGCACACGTGCGGCCTCGCGCAGACAGGCGACTGGATCGGGAATGACCGCGACGATCAGGTGGAGCACAACCGCGTCAAAGGATGAGTCGGGCAGATCGAGGGCCTGGCCATCCATGACTCGGGCGTCCACACGGATTCCCAGTCGCTCGGCGCGGCGACGCAAGCGCGCCAGCATGGCGGGCGTGAGGTCCGTGGCCACAATGTCCACATCGCGCGGCATGAAACACAGATCCAGCCCCGTGCCGGCGCCCACCATCAGCACCCGCTGGCCGGGGACGAGAGCGAGCAGATTCATTGATCGCCGCCGCCAGTGGCCAAACAGCCGGGAGACGATCAGATCGTAAAACGGAGCCCAGAGGGTGTAGCTGAACCGTTTCCAGGCATTGGTGTCAAAGATCATGAGTGATCCGGAAAGTGTCGATGTCCTCGCCTGTTACACGTTGTCGGGGATCTGGTACTTGCCTCTCATTGGCCGATGAAGCAAGGCGTTGGCCGAGTCGCAGTTCACAAACCTCTCGCTCGGGGCATCGTACTGCAGCCGGAGATTGCCGCATCGATGGGCAATGTTGGCCATATGTGCCAGAATGGCCGCCCCGTGGGCGATTTCAATGTCGGCGTTGGGCGGCTTGCGAGAGCGGATGCACTCGACGAAATCGGGCTGGTGATACTTGTCCGGATGCACGCCCTTTTCCTGGGCCACAACCTTGCCGTCGGACTCCATCACCTGCCAGCCCACACCATGTCGACCAACGTACATCATCTGCTTCGTACCGTAGATCTCGATCCGTTCACAGTTGGCCGACCAGAGCGGGAACTGCCTGCCATTGCGCTCTTCGTTGTTGCTCTTGCGCAGGTAGGGAGGGAATGTCCCGCTGCTGCACGTCATCACAAAGTCGTCGAACTCGTAGGTTGCCTGAAGAAACTCGGGGGTCTGCCGCTTGGAGCCAAAGGCATAGTTTCCCGCGACGCAATGAACATGCTTCGGCGGAGCCGGGTCGCCAAGCACATGGCGGGCCAGGTCAAGCTGGTGGCTGCCGTCGTTGCCGATGTCGCCGCCGCAATAGTCATACCAGCTGTACCAGTCGCGGTGCCGGGAAATATTGTACGGCACCAGGGCGGCCGGACCGATCCACTGGTCCCAGTCAAGCGTGGTCGGCGGCTGCGAATCCGGCTGTGGCCGAAACGGGCCGCCGGGGTTGATGTTGT
>CAYSSA010000186.1:4826-10288 GCA_964433485.1 uncultured Tepidisphaeraceae bacterium
GCCGACCGGTTCTGCAGGCCGCATTGGACGACCCGCTTGCTCTCGCGGGCCGCCTCGATCATCTTGCGGCCTTCCCAGATGTTGTAGGAGGCGTTCTTCTCCACGTACACATCTTTGCCGGCCTGACAAGCCCAGACGGTGGCCAGGGCATGCCAGTGATCAGGCGTGGCAATGATGACGCCGTGAACGTCCTTGTCGTCGAGCAGTTGTCGCAGTTCCTGTGTGCGCTGGGGCGGGCGAGATTGCGACTTCGCCAGAACCGCCACCAGGTTTCCTCCGCGAGCGGAGTCCACATCGCAGATATACTTGAACTCAACTGCCGGCAGCACTGCGAATCCGGCCGCCAGCGCGCTGCCGCGCCCGCCCGCGCCGATCAGGCCAAGCACGACCTTGTCGGTCCGAGTGTTGGCGGCGCCGGCCATTTGAGGACGGGTCGCCGCCGCGCTCGCGATTACCGCTGATGTCTCCAGAAACCGCCGTCGACTCATCGAGCGCATGAGATGTCTCCTGTAAAGAAGGCCGACGTTGACCAAGGTGACGATACTCCTGCGCGGGAGCGCGAGCAACGGCTCGAAATCTCGCGGCCGTCACCGTCACAAGCCTCTCATCGAAGCAAGGGCGTTGGCATGATGGCCGCGGCGCCGGCCGAGTTTTCGTCCTTGATGGTCGCGACTCGATCAGCCTGATACACAAGGCGTTACCGTCTCGGTGGCAAGCGTGCCAACATGGCAGGGCAAGAGCGGCGGACGGGGCGAAGCGTCCGTCCAGCCAAATATCGCCTCGCAGGCGGTGCCGCAGGTTCGGCCCTGGCAGGCGCCCATGCCGCATCGAGTCTGCAACTTGGCATCGCGGAATGTCGCGAAGTGGCGGAGCATTCCAAGTCGAACATCCTCACAGCGGCAGACAATCGTACTGTCGTCGGCAAGGTGTACAACTTCCGGGCGCAACGCGAAGGCACGGCGGAGTTGGGCGGCAAACCGGTGGGCTTTGCGGCGTTGTGGATGCAGAGACCGAGCGGCCGCCGTATTGCCGGCAGCGGCGTGTCCGGCGATTCGGCCTTCCACGATGGATTTCTCCAACCCGCCGATGCCGGTGAGTTCGCCGGCACAGAAGATGTCAGGCATGGATGACTGCTGAACGTCGTCGACGACGACAAATCCGCCCTCAATGTCACAGCCCAGAAGTTGTGGCAGTTCCAACTGTGGCGTCAGGAAGAAGGCGCAGGCGAGATAGTCGCAGCGGTGGATGATCGAACCGGACGATGTGGCGAACCCGACTTGGAGTTCGCGGCCGGTGTCGTGGGCCCGTGTCGGCCAGGTTCCTGTTTCCCAGGGGATGTCCAGCAGTTGCCACAGGAGCGAAAACATCTGGCGCATCTTGGCTGGGTTGGCAAGCAGGGAAAAGCCGAAGCGGAGAAGGTTCTCCATCGGGGCTTGTTCGACGATCCGCAGGATGGATGCGCCGTGCTTGCGAAGGGTCACGGCGGCGGGGAGCAGCAGAGGACCGGAACCGGCGACGATGATGCGCTTCCCTGTCACATCAAGTCCGGACTTCACCATGGCCTGAAGGCCGCCGACGCCGACGACCCGAGGCGAGGTCCATCCGGGGAACGGAAGGAATCGCTCGCGCGCGCCTGTGGCAAGGATGAGCCTGCGGTAACGAATCTCCGCGGGTCGGCCGGCCGTTTCGGCCAGAAGCAGGCCGGGTGCCGGGCGTGCGATGATGGTGGTGCCAAAGTTTCCGGCACAGCGGAGCCGCGCAACGCGATCAAGCCACAGTCGGGCTTCAACGGACGCGGGCGATGCCGCTTCGCCCCGCCAGATCTGACCGCCGGGAGCCGGGTTATCGTCAATAATGCACACCGTGGCGCCTGATTGTGCGGCCGTCCAGGCGGCGGCAATTCCTGCGGGGCCGGCCCCGATGATTGCGACATCGTAGGTATCAGGCATCCGTTGTAACCTCCATGCCCTCGGCCACAAGGACGTTGCAGGTACGCTGATGAACCAGCCGATTGATGTTGGCGCGACACTCAAAACAGACACCCATGCCACAGAGCGGGCCACGGGCCTCGGCGGTGACAGACCGGCGCGTGTGTGGGATGCCCGCGTTGGCAATGGCGGCGGCCACCGTCGTGCCAGCAGGGGCGGTAACCTCGCGGCCGTTGACTGTGAAACGCACCTGATCAGGCATCGTCCGTCTCCTTTGCATGGCGGCCAGGAAGGTAGGGTTCGATGGGAAGCGGCGGTGTTCGCCTCAGAATCTGTGCGGTGATCAACTCGGCTGTGCCCAGTGATGTGGTGATCCCGAGCCCTTCGTGGCCTGTTGCCAGGTACACACCGGTCAGTCCAGGCGCCGGGCCGATCAAAGGGAGTTTGTCCGGGGTCGCGGGGCGAAATCCCGCCCAGGCGCGGACGGCTGTGAGGCAGGCCAGCGCGGGCATATACTCCATCGCACGACGGAGCATTCGCGAGAGAATCTCGTGCTCAATCCCGCGATCGGTCGAGCCGTATTGGCGGGAGGAGCCGATTAGGATCTGACCGGTTGTACGCGGGTGCAGGTTGAATGCGACGGAGTCGGCCGTTGACCCGTGCGCGCTCTTGAGATAACCGAGTTCAATGATCTGGTGCTGGATGAAGCCGGGGTATCGCTCGGTGATCAGAAGATGCCCTTTGCGCGGTTGGACCGTGATGCCCGGTGTCAATTGCGGCGCAGCGAATCCAGCCGCGTTGACGATGACCGGCGCGGCCAGACGTGTGCCGTCGCACAGCCTGACTTGCCCAGCCGAGATTGCCGCGGCGTGGCCGTGCATGAACCTGCCGCCGCGGGCGACAGCGCGATCGAGAAAACACCGGGCCGCGGCAGGAGGATAAACCATCGAATCGCCCGGCACACGCAGGGCGCCGGCCATGCCACGGCGGAGGTTGGGTTCGGCCTCGACAACCTGACGCCCATCGAGCACTTGTACCGCAATGCCGCGCTGACGAAAAAAAGCGGCCTTGCGATGGACCTCGGCCAGTTCCACCTCATCAGTGGCGATCCAGAGAGTGCCGCCCCGGTCATACTCGACGCTTCTCGGCAAGTCCTGTTGTCGCCACAATTCAACGGAATATCGTGTGAGGTTGAACTGCGCTTCCGAGTCGTCCATTACCACGAGATGGCCCATCGCCGCCGCGGTCGTGCCGGAACCAGGGCTTCGGCTGTCGAGCACAACAACGCGCAGTCCATCGCGCGACAGCGCATCGGCAATGGCACATCCGACAATGCCCGCTCCGATGATGATGGCGTCGCTGGCTGGATCAGTCATGCGCGTTCATGCCTGGAAGGGCCGCTAGACTCGTATACCCATGCAGAACGGGTCGCGTGGATCGAGCAGCAGCGTGCTTTCCGCATTGACATAGGCGGTTCCGGTGATCGTCGGAATGACTCCGCCTTCGACAAGTCTCACCGAGCCCTCGAAGATGCTGCCCACGATGCTTTCCTGAACCCAAATCTGGCGTTCATCGAGTTTGCCGTCGGCCGCCAGACAAGCCATCTTGGCGCTGGTGCCGGTGCCGCAGGGCGAGCGGTCGTACGCCCCGCCGGGACAGAGCACAAAGCTCTTTGCGCTGGCACGGGGGTGCGTGGGCATGCCCATCAGTTCGATGTGGTCAATCTCCTGGCCATCTTTGCCCGTGATTCCATTGTGCTGCAACGAGCGACGAACGCGCCAGGCGGCGTCAGTCAGTCTGTCGAGGTATTTCATCTCAAGCGCCAGGCCGTGGTCATGGACCAGGAAGAACCAGTTGCCGCCCCAGGCGATGTCACCGGTCATTCGGCCAAAGCCACGCACCTCAATCTGCACGCGCTTGCGATATCGGTAGCTCAGGACATTCTCGATCGACGCGGAACCGTCCTCGTGCAAGGTCGTGGTTACGGTGCCGACCGGAGTCTCGATGCGGTGTGGTCCGGGCGCGATCCGTCCAAGGTGCGCCAGCGTGGCGGCCAGTCCGATCGTTCCGTGACCGCACATGCCGAGATAGCCGACGTTGTTGAAGTAGATAACTCCCGCAACGCAGGTTGGATCGACCGGGGGAACCAGGACCGCGCCGACCATGACATCAGAGCCGCGGGGCTCGTTGACGATCGCCGAGCGGAACGCGTCGTGATTCTCACGCAGCACACCAAGCTGTGCGGCGACGGCGCCGCCACCCAGATCGGGCGCGCCGTCGATGACGATGCGGGTTGGTTCGCCGCCCGTGTGTGAATCAATGACGCGGACTTTTCGCATGGACGGGGGGTTGGCCATGGGGCTATCTCGCGGTCTTCGGCAACTTCGGCCGATTCCTGATTCCCTCGCGGATGATCTTGAGGATGCGCCGGCGCTCTTCGCCTTCAAGAACCAGTCTCGGGGCGCGGACCCACTCTTTGCCCAGGCCGCACTCCTGTATGGCAAGCTTGATGTATTGCACGAACTTCACATGCGTATCCAGGTGCAGCAGCGGCATGTACCAACGATAGATCTTGCGGGCCTCTTCCCACTGGCCAGCGGCGGCCAGCTCCCATAGGCATTGGTTCTCGCGCGGAAATGCGTTGGCCAGTCCCGCGATCCAGCCGGTGCAGCCGAGCATGACGGACTCGAGGGCGAGGTCGTCGACGCCGGTGAACAGCGCAAAGCGGTCGCCGACCGTGTTGATAATGTCGGTGATCCGGCGCACATCGGCCGAGGATTCCTTGATGGCGACCAGGTTCTTTTCGCCCGCGAGTTCCTCCAGCATGGCCGGGGTAATGTCGACGCCGTAGGAAACGGGATTGTTGTAGACGATGATCGGCAGTGAGGTGGCGCGTGCCACGGCGCGGAAGTGGGCGACAGTCTCCCTCGGGTCGGACTTGTACACCATGCCGGGCAGGAGCATCGCTCCATCAGCGCCCATGCGCTCAAGTTCGCGGGCATATGCCACGGCCGCCGCCGTGGCGCATTCGGCAATGCCCGAGAGCACCGGCACCCGGCCACCAACGGTGCTGAGGGTCATCCGCATGATCTCGCGCTTCTCCTCGGGTGAGATCAGCGTGTTCTCCCCGAGCGATCCGAGCATGATGATGCCGGACACGCCGGATGCGAGCATGACCTCGATGTGTCTGGCCGTGGCGTCCAGGTCGAGCGACTGGTCCTTTTTCAACTGCGTCGTGACGGCGGGGAACACCCCTGTCCATATTGCTGGCATTAGTCCGGCTCCTTGTTTCTTTCACAACGGTAGGCGGGTTTGGTGGCCAAAGAAAGTGCCTCGGGCAGATTGCCCGCGCGTGTGCCAGGCAGCTCGGGAATTCGCCATGCGACGTTCCAGCACGCCGCCGACGGGCTGGTCCATGCTTTTGCAGAGTCACGCATCCAACCATGGTGTCGACGGATGCCCCAACGGCCGCGCGCACATCCGCGCCGGTGGCGCGTATTCCAATTGTTCCAACAGGAGATCGGTATGTTGAAT
>CAYSSA010000187.1:0-5841 GCA_964433485.1 uncultured Tepidisphaeraceae bacterium
CGTTTCCGATGGAGACGTTTCGCCTGACTGCGGCAACGTGGGCGATTGCGCCATGGCGATTGTCGCTTGTGGTTCGTCCGGGGAAAGTGGCCCTTCCAGGGTCGGAAGCTCCAGCTTGATCGGCCGGGGCAGAAACCGAGTGCGGGGCAGATTGGCCAAGGGGCGTGTCTCGGGCTCGAGATCAAGATCCAGTAGTCCCGTACCGCTTGCCCGAGGCTCAAGGTCGACCTCGCGCGGCATGGGTCTTGGCCGAATCCGCGCCGACATGGCGATCCACGGATCGCGCGGACGCTCCACCACCGTGACACCCACCACCGTGCCCTGAAGCGCTTCATGTGGATCACAGGGTCGGGAACTCACTTTCGCCTGATACCGGCCGGTCTCCGGCGGCTTTCCGGAATAGTAGGTCAGGGCGCACCGTCCCACGTAGAGGGTGTCTCCCTCAATCAACAGCACGCGATCCACTGAAACGCCGTCGCACCAGGTGCCATTGCGACTGCCGAGATCGACGACCGCCCAATCGTTGCCCTCCGGCTCGAAACGGCAATGAGTGCGCGACAACCGCGAATCCACGAGGCAAACATCGCATTCTCGATGTCGGCCAACGGTCACCGGGCTGTTAAGCTCACGCCAACCGAGTTCCCTGTCGGCCTGACGTATTGTGAAATAGGGCATGGGCGCTCCAGAAACGATCGCCTGCCTCATATATCGGACGTTGCGGGGTCGGAGGATGAATCACTTCGCATCAAGACTCGTGATTCGCACATTGTCAAAACGAGTCACGCTGTCGGCCTTGGTCCACAGACCGACTCCACCCCCATTCTTGATTGTCTCATCATCGGCTTCAAACAGCACCTGACCGTTGAACCAGACCGTGAAGTGGTTGCCGGCCAGCTTGATTCTCAGTGTATGCCACTTGGCCGCCGGCACCTCGATATCCTTGCCGGCAAACTGCGTCCTCTTGCCGTTGACGAAATGATAGAGCCGAACATTGTCCTCAGCCGCGTTGGCGCGAACGACGTAGTAATTGTCCTTGTCCTGGTGGCGCAGCACTATTCCAGCGGCCTGATCGATCTTGCCGGAAACCGCCTTGAAGGCGGTCGATACCTCGACATCCTTGGCCTTGAATCCGTCAATAACGCACACGGGAAACCGGGCACTCGTCTCATCCGCTTCGGTCTGCGAAAGCACTCTTGACCCGGCGGGGGCCGTCGAGTCGTTTTGGATCAACCAGACGCCTTCCCGGCCCTTTCCTGTCAATAACGATATGAACCCGGCCGGAGCCTTACCGACTTCGCACTGCTCGAAGTCCAGAACCTTCTCTTCGCCAGCCAGGCAACTGAGGCAACCCGTGGCGGCAACGAGACTTGCAATCAACGCGATATTTGGCATAACTGCTCCTCTCGGCAAAGGGCAATACTGGAGCATAGCCCGACCGATGACGAAAGAAAACTCGCCGGCAGATTACCGACGAGTACTACGTCTCGGATGAACAGTCGCACCCTACCGAGAAATCCTGGGGCTCCGCCGGGCAAGGAGCACACCGCCCAATGCGCTCAACAACAGCGTGGTCGGTTCGGGCACCACGGCAATTGAAAAATCGGCGGCAGCAATCAAGTCATCCAGAATGACAAAGTTGAATGTGATCGTGTCCGTTGAATTCGGGTCGGTACGGGCCGCCCGAAACTGCGTTGTGCCCTCGGCTCCGGCAGTGAATGTGAAGGTGCCGATGTAGACCTCGGTGACGCCGCCCCCACGGTCAATGCCGACATACCCCGGATCGGAAATGCCGATCACATTTACAACCGCTGGCGGCACCAAGGTTATTCCAGGATCTGGCGCGATGTCGAGGTTTCCGACGATGTCGCTCTCGGCAGCGACAATGGATGGTGATATTGGCGCATTCAGTTGGGATATGCCCACGCCGACTCCAAACAGGCCGCCGGCCGCGGCATCGATCTGCGATTCATCGTCGCCCGCAACAGTTTCCCTGAGCCAAACGGCAACCGGAACGAGCTGTCCGGGCACCACATCGCGTATCAGCACGGCATTGCCGACGATGTCATATTGGATTCCGGAACTCGGCTTGACAAAATAAGCATAGGAGATACCGGCCTTGGCGCTTCCCGCGAAAGCACAAAGTACCAGACACGCAATCTTCAGGGCGTTTCGCATGACCACTCTCCCTCGACAATCCAACCCCACTTCCGCCGCCAATCGCGCGCGGGAGCCGTTCCAATGGGGTTCTGACCCTCCAAGCTATAATATACCACAGGTCAAGCTGGCATGGCAACGAAGAAGATTCGGCAATCCGAAGAATTCGGACGCCCTGCCCGATACGCCATTCGCTGGACGACAGGGTAGGTTAGGGGCTACAACACCGGCATGACCCGCAGTGAACGCAAGTTGCTTCGCACCACGACGATCCTTGGGACGATGTTGACCCTGCTCGTGGCGGTGATGGACGCGGCCGGTTTTCTCAATCAGTTCGAGGAGTATTCCTATGATCTGCGGGCTCGCCGTTGCCAGTTCTTCCAGCCGCCTCCAACGGAACGTCTGGTGCATGTCGACATTGACGACCCCAGCCTCGAGTTCATCGGCGCCTGGCCGTGGCCACGAAACATCATGGCGGAGATTGTTGACGAAATCCGCATCGCCGACGCCAAGGCGCTGGCGTTTGACGTGATTTACTCCGAACCGCAGCCAACCCGATATGAGCCGGTGTCTCAGTTCGACAGGACCGTGACGACTCGACCCGGCACAGGCGGGGAGAATCTGGTGCTGACACGTCCCGTCAACGACGATGAGATCTTTGCCAATGCACTGAAAAACTTCGGGCGGGCGATTGTCCCGATGTCGCTGAATCTTGCACAGCAGCTCGATCCGCCGCCGATCTTCAGGCAGCTTGTCGCGGAACTGACGAAGAATCCGGAATTGGAGCAAGAGGATTTGGCCACCCTGATTGGCGGCAAGGACGCCGACGCAGCATTGGCTCGGCTGCGACCCTATTTCATCAACGCGCGTAAGGAGGCCGTCTACGACCGGATTTCCCGAGCCAGCGCGGAATTTGCCAGTCCCGAAGACCTTCGCATGCATATTTTCCCGGGAGCCAGAAACCGGCCGCGTGGCACCGCCATTGATCGGGTTTTCGACGAACAGTACCGCCGTTTCCAAGCCATTGGCTCCCTTCGCCGATTCGGACGGACCATCTCGGGCGACCTGCCGCCGCTGGTACATACACAAGACGAACAAGCCACGGTTTCAACACTCAGTCGCGCGGCCAAGTCCACAGGCTTCGTTGACTATATTCCGCTCGGAGACGGCACGGTTCGATGCGTACCGCTGTGGGCCAATCACCGCGACTTCATGTTCCCCCAGATGGGGCTGTCGCTGGCATGCGCGATGCTTGGAGTGGATATCCGGGACGTGCATCTGGAACGCGATAGGGTCACGATTCCGAAGAGCGATGGCAGCAAGATCGAGATCCCCGTATACCAACGAAGGATTCAAGGCGAGACCGTCGGCATGTTCATGGACATCCCCTGGTTCGGCGCCAGCGGCCATGGTGGTTGGCAAACCATGTACGACCACAAAGCCCACCAGAAACCGGTGCAGCACATTCCAATTCGCTTCATCCATGAGGCATGCACGCTGCGGAAGAAGATTCGCGCCAATAACGAACGGCTGCGTGACGCCCTCATCTTCGTGTGGTCCCAGATCGGCGAGAGCAAGGCCAAACAACTGATTGACCAACCATGGGATCCGGAAAACCCCAACGCTTTCACAAAACTGGCCAATGACACGCTGGAGAAACTCAAGAATGACGGAACGATCGAGTTCTACGAATCAATGAATCTGGCCGATCTGGACGCACGAGAACGCGATGTCCGCGAGAAGCTGCTGGCGAGTCCTCGGTCCATTCGCAGTCTGGCCGTCGAATGCGAAGCGCTGAGCAATGATTTGCAGCGCCGCCGCGTTGAGTTGAGGAAGGAACTTGGCGGCAAGGCGGCCCTCATCGGATGGATCGCCGTCGGCGCAATCGCCGACTACGTTCCCACAAGCCTGCATCCCCGTTGTCCCGGCGTAATCGTGCATGGAGTGATCTTCAACTCCATCATGACCAACAACTTCTGGCGTCGCGCCAATTACGGGATCACGTTTGCGCTCATCCTGCTGATGGGAGGCGCCACGACGGCCATCGTGGCCCGGTTGTCGGCCTGGCAATCCATCGTCACATGCAGCGTCATGGGGATCTGTTACGTGTTGTTCAACGGACTGGTGCTGTTTGACTACAACAATCTCATCGTCGGTTTAACCGGACCCGTGATTGGCTCCATGTCCGTCTGGGCCGGCACCACCGCCGCCCGTTATATTGTGGAAACGCAGGAACGGGCGAGAGTTAAGAAATTTTTCGCCTCGTATGTGGATCCGGCGCTGGTGGATTACGCCTTGGAACGTGACCTGGCGACGCTGGACGGGCAGCAGAAGGAGATCAGCGTCGTCTTTACCGACCTCCAGGGCTTTACGACGATTTCCGAACGTCTGAAAGAGAAGGCGGTACCGATCCTCAACGAGTACATGGGCCTGATGGTGCCGATCGTGCGCAAGCACGGTGGCTATCTCAACAAGTTGCTGGGCGACGGCATCATGTATCTGTTTAACGCGCCCCGCGACAGCCACACGCACGCGCGCGACGCCGTGGCTTCGGCGCTGGAGATGCAGCAGGTAATGGTGGACTTCAATGCCACGCTGCAGAAACGCGACCTGCCCCCCCTGCTGGTTCGCGCGGGGATCTCCGCCGGGCAGGTCATTGTCGGCAACGCCGGCCCGTCGGACCATTCGTTCAACGACTATACCGCGCTGGGCGACGAGGTAAACCTCGGCGCCCGCCTCGAAGGCGCCAACAAAGCCTTCGGCACCCGTGTGCTGCTCAACGAACGCGCGAAGGTTCTGGCCGGCGATGAGTTCCTCTTCCGCCCGGTCGGCATCATTCAGGTGGTGGGCAAGACCCAGGGAGTTCCGGCATTCGAGGCTCTTGAATATGCAAAGCGGGCGACCGATGAACAGAAGCGGCTGGTCGAGATGACCGCCACCATGGTCCAGTCGTTCATCCGGGGGGATTTCGCGGCATCGCTGGACATGGCCGAGAAGATTGAGAGCTTGTTCGGCAAGACCAAGCTGACGCGGCTCTACGTGAACCTGTGCCAGCGGTATATGCAGACCCCTCCGGAGCATTTCACCGGCGACATTTCCCTCAGCGAGAAGTAAGATCGCGGGCAAAATGACCACGGGACTGGCGACAAGGCGGCTTCAGCGCACCACCGGCGCAGGATGTTTCACTGTTCTGGCGCTGATTCTGTTTCTGTGCGCCGGGATACTTATATTTTCCGAGTTCTTTCTGGAGCCGATCTCGCGTGCCATTTTCTCGCTGCGATGGGATGAGGTCGAATGCACCATCCTGGTCAGCAGGGTGGACGAAGCGCTGGTGTCCCGGAAGACGGGAGTTGCCGCCGACCCAAAAGCGAGTGAACCGCCCCGCGCCGGCTTCGTCTACAAAGCCAACGTGGTCTTCAGATATGCCTATGCGGGAAAGGTCCACACCTCGAACCGGATCTATTTCATGAAGCCGGTCCCCGACAGCCGTGCGGACATCCAGAACATTGTCAGCCGCTACCCCGTCGGGTCGCGGCAGACTTGCCACGTCAATCCAGCCGATCCGGCATTCGCGGTGCTCGAGCGCGGATTCAAGCCGGTGCTGCTCATAGCGATTGTGCCGGCGGGCATGATTGCCATGGGCGTGGGCGGACTGGCCTCCATCGCACTACAACGGCTGAGGCCGCG
>CAYSSA010000187.1:5883-8684 GCA_964433485.1 uncultured Tepidisphaeraceae bacterium
GCCGATCGGGGCGCGCCGACCCGTTGTGCTGCATCCCATACGCCGCGGCACCGGACTTGCCACCGCCCTGTTGCTGGCTGTCGGCTGGAATTTCTGTGTCGCCTTTCTTGTGCGCGAGGTCGTTCGCGACTGGATAGACGGCTACCCTGGCTGCCATGGCCTGATACTGGCCACATTCACGCTGACCTTGGTACTGATCGGCCTGGCATTGGCCATCGCGCCAGCCGTGCTTCTGATCCGCAGGTTGAGCCCCCGGCCAACGGTAACCATAGAATCCACAAAGGTTTGCGCTGGCCGAGATATTCAGATATCCTGGCGGCTTGGCGGTTGGCGGCGACAGCTTCGTCGTCTGACCGTAATTTTGGAAGGTCGCGAGGAATCGACTTACGCCCGCGAGGATGGGCACTGTACCGAACGGGAGGTGTTCTATTCCAAGCAGTTGTTTCAAGGCAATCGGTCGGCTTCCCGAAGCGCCACCACCACGCTGACAGTACCGCGGAATCTCCCGCCGACGTTTGTGGCACAGCACAATGCCATCTTCTGGGTCGTCCGATTCCACATGCGGTTGCGGCACTGGCCGGACATTGAAGATGAACTGGAGTTGACCGTTCTGCCGGATGAAGGAGGCTCGCGTGATGCCTGAAGCCCGTATTGTGCTGGAAGGAGACCGGACTGCCTGGCGTCCGCACGATCGGGTCCGCGGAGAGGTTTTCTGGTCGAATTCAACGAAGGCCCGGTTGGAGCTGCTTTGGACCACTCGAGGCCGTGGTGATGTCGATACCGAGACGATTGCCGCAATCGAGTGGACCAGTCCGGTCGGGGAAGCGCAAGCGCAACCGTTCACTCTTGAACTTCCCGCGGCGCCGTGGAGCTTTTCCGGGGAACTGGTGACATTGATCTGGCGGCTGCGGCTATTGCTCGATGCGGGCGTCGAGGCGACCACCGACATTATCGTGTCTCCGACCGGCGCGGCCGTGGATCTCCATGCGCCATCAGACACTTGAGCCATGCGCGATCTTGACCAGCTTTTTGCCGCTTTGGATCGGTCCAGGTTCCGTTCCCGTTTCGCGCTTCGGGGCAAAGACCTTGCTTACTTCAACCGCACTGGCCTGGCAACCGTTCTTGGACATGCGGCGCACTTCGTTGGGGAACGACTTGCTCCTGCGAGGCCGGCCAATGACGGCCGGCAGACGCCGATGCGCGGGCATCCGGTATTCCTCGCACAGCACGCCACCGCCACATGCTGCCGTGGTTGCCTGGCGAAATGGCACGGGATTCCGGCCGGACGTGAGTTGACACCCGCAGAGCGGGAATACATTTTGCGAGTGATCGAGACGTGGTTCCGCCGGCATGCACCGGAACTTGGCCAACCGCCATCGTTATTTGATTGAATGCGGCCGCGCCGTTTCCGCATATAATCCCCTGTATGATTCCCGACGCCGGCCCTCCGGGCTTTCACATCATGACCAAGCCCATTGGGCCGATCTGTAATCTCGACTGCAAGTACTGCTTCTATCTCGAGAAGGAGAAGCTGTATCCGAGCAAGTCCAACTGGCGAATGAATGAGGAGGTGCTGGAGACCTACATCCGGCAGTACATCGAGGCGCAGCGTGTGCCGGAAATCAACTTCGCCTGGCAGGGCGGCGAACCGACGCTGCTGGGAGTGGAGTTCTTCCGCAAGGTGGTCGAGTTGCAGGCGAAGTATGCCAATGGCCGCCGCATCAACAACGCCTTCCAGACCAACGGCACGCTGCTGGATGATGAATGGTGCGAGTTCCTGGCGACCAATAAGTTCCTGGTCGGCCTGAGCATCGACGGCCCGCGAGAGATTCATGATCGCTATCGCGTGGACAAGAAAGGCCGGCCAACATTCGACCAGGTGATGCGCGGGCGGGACTTTTTGCGAAAGCATGAAGTCGAATACAACGCGTTGTGTGTAGTGAACCGCGTAAATTCACAACACCCTCTGGAGACATACGATTTCCTCAAGCGCGAAATCTCCGAGTTCATGCAGTTCATCCCTCTGGTTGAGCGCAGCGGCGCCGGCGCCCACACCGGCCAGAATGCCGACCTCGCAGAGCCGCCCGTGCTGCGGAAGACCGATGGCGGCATCTCCCTTCCCCTCGTCGACGAGCCCGCATCGCCCGTCACTCACTGGTCCGTACAACCGGCCGCTTACGGCGATTTTCTCTGCCGTGTTTTCGATCACTGGGTGCGAAACGACGTCGGGCGAATCTTCGTGCAGCTCTTTGACGTGCAGCTTGGCATCTGGATGGGCATGCCCTCAAGCCTCTGCGTGTTCGCCGAGACCTGCGGCGATGCGATGGCGCTGGAGCACAATGGCGACCTTTATGCCTGCGACCACTATGTTTACCCGCGCTATCATCTGGGCAATGTGCTCCAAGGCAGCCTCCGCGACATGGTCAATTCGCCCGCGCAGCGGAAATTCGGCCACGACAAGCGCGACCTGCTGCCGAAATTCTGCCGGGAATGTGATGTTCGCTTCGCGTGCAATGGCGAATGTCCCAAGCACCGCTTCATGCGGACGCCCGACGGCGAAGCCGGCCTGAACTACCTGTGTCCCGCCTACAAGAAGTTCTTCCGCCACATCGACCCGTTCATGACTCGCATGGGGCAACTGTTGCGAGACCGCCGGCCAGCGGCGGACATCATGCCGGAAGTCGCTGCGGCCGAAGCGAGGCAACGCGCGGACCGCGCCCGAAAAACGCCCGGCCGCAACGATCCCTGCCCGTGCGGAAGCGGCAGGAAGTTCAAGGAAAGCACACGTCTGAACTCCAGTC
>CAYSSA010000187.1:8694-9860 GCA_964433485.1 uncultured Tepidisphaeraceae bacterium
CAGGAAGTTCAAGAAATGCTGCTGGAAATCACGATCGGATTCTTAAGGTTCCCTCACCGTTTGACTTCTACTCCCGCCGCCCATGCACACGCGCGCCGCATGAGATCCTGCACACCTTCGGCTTCGTACGCCGCCGCGTCGTGACCCAGCACGCTCTGGAAAACCCGGCCCTTGCCGTAATCCAGCACGAACGCGATCGGATAGTCCTTCTTGTCCACCTTCGACGTGGCCTTGGCGACAATATGAATCTTCGTGTCGCCCGTAAGGCAGGTGTACAATTCGTCGGTGGTCTCGAACGCCGCCATGCCTCTGGTGATCGGATGGTCGGCATCGGCAATCTCCACGCGGAACTTGCCGTGCGGGTCGTGACCGCGAAGCTTGGGATCCCACACACGGCCGGCGAGCTGCACAAACTCCGGCCACTCCTGCCATGCACCACAGGCAAAGTGCGTCATCATCATGCCCTTTCCGCCGGCCACAAACTTCTTCAGGTTCTCGCGGGCGACCTCGCCCGGGCCGGGTTTCTGCCAGTTCATGAAGTGGATGATGACCACATCCCATTCCAGCAACCGGGGAGAGGCCAGCACTTCCGGGTCTTCAACAATCCGCACCTTGAACCGCGCATCCTTGTCCAGGATTCCCTTCAAGGCCGGAGCCGTCTTCTTCCACGGATGTCCCGGATAGTCGATTCCCGTCACGATGAGGACACGCGTTTCGCCGGGCGGCGGAACCAGATCGGGCGGCGAGTTCGGCGCCGAAGCCGCTCGAGAAGACAATGCACCGACCGATACCAGCATTGCCAGCAATAATCTCGTGATCATATCGCCACCTTGTCCTTTTCCACGCTAGACCCCGCTGATTCATTCAGGCTTGCGCCGGCCGTCGCCCGAAGCCTGCCCAGAAGCATGAAACCGTGGGCGAAATACGGCCGACACAACCGCTTCCAGGTCTTGAGTATGCCGCGGGGCGGCTGCACCCAGACGCCATCGAACACCTCATAGCCGCAGCGTTCCATCAGTTGCGACAAAGTCGCCGGATCCTGCCAGTTGGTATGGTCCTCATGCACCATGGGCCGGCCGTATCGCCAGATCTTCCATGTCTGCCCCTGGTAGAACGGGTTGGGCGTGCTGATGATCAGGACGCCCGACGGCCTGAGATGTCGCGCC
>CAYSSA010000187.1:9937-10162 GCA_964433485.1 uncultured Tepidisphaeraceae bacterium
GACCCAGATCCATGGTTTCGACATTGCCGACGGCCGCCTTGAAGCCCAGCGACTTGAGCACCTCAACTCCTTCGGGGTCGATGTCCACGCCGAGTGTATTGGGATTGGCCTCGACGATGCGGCGAAGCAGCAGGTTGGGCTTGCGGTCGATGCGCTGCTGCGCCGAGTCCCTGGCGGGGCGAGAATCCACGCATCCAAGGTCGAGAACCTCGCCCGTCCGTATAT
>CAYSSA010000188.1:0-2526 GCA_964433485.1 uncultured Tepidisphaeraceae bacterium
TGCGCGCCGTCTCGTACTCCTTGAGCTGCGCGCGGTAGATCTTGATGCGCGTTGCGAGGTCGAGCGGGCGCGCTGGCTTCGGTTGCGGTCTGGGCATTCTCCAATACCCTGATCACGCCGCGTTCGAAGAGGAGTGGTCGTTTGTCGGCGTGTTCGATCTTTCCCTGCGGAAACAGGACGACGGCAGCGCCTGAGTTGATAAGCCCGGCGGCGTAGTCGAGGGAACACACGGCATCTCGTGGATTGCTCCGGCTGATCGAGAAGCCGCCTATTCGCCGGAGAAAGGGATGCTTCTTCACCTGGATGTCTTCGATCATGCAATACAAGGGCTGCCCAAGCGGACGGAGCAGCAGATTCAGTACGATTCCATCCCAGAAGTTGGAGTGATTGACGACGTACAGCCGGCCGCCCGTAATCCGGTCGGGAAGATCACCTTCGACATGAATTCGATGGAAGTGCTTGCGGAGCGCGTAACGACAGTACCAGTTGAACCAGCGCAGCACCCATGGATGAGGGCAGGCATCGAGCATAGGACATCCACCTTGGGATTCAATGGCGAACGGCCTCATTCTAGCGTCGCAACGCGCGCAATTCCGAGGCATCGCACAAGATGCACGCCAGCCATGGGGCGAGAATCAAGTCGGGTTCGTCGTCTTCAGTGTGTAGTTCCTTCCCACCAGCGGCGGGATGGCACTGCCCGCTTTGCCGATGCGTCCGTCGTACCACTCGCCCGCATCTCGGGCTTTTCTCGGAACGGGCTGCCTATACACTGTCGGTCCCGAGGCAATGCCGCACGACGCGGCAGCCCGGCCGGCGCGGCGTTGTTTTCGCGCCAATTCAACGACACCAGGAGCGATTGACATGAGCGAACAGACATGGCCGGCGATGCGAAGCTACCACCAGGCGACGAATCTGGCGCCGCAGCGCATGAAGGGATTCGTGGAGACGATCGTGAGATATGGCGCTGAGTTTGCCGCCGGACGGACGCCGCCGCACGAGAAGCTGTATCCCGGACGTCCGAGAGTCAAGCTGCCGCCATCGCCAGCGGGACGGGGCCTGTCCTTGCAGGAGGCATTGCGTGTCCGGCGAACCCGGCGGCAATTCTCCGGGGCGGCCATCGGTCTGGCGGAGATCGCCGGGCTGCTGCGCGGAGCGTGCGGGATCACCGGCGAGGCCGGCGGCAATCTCCCGGCCGGGGCCTCGCCCCAATTGCGCGCCTGGCCTTCGGCCGGGGGGCTGTATCCGCTGGAGTTGTATGTTCTGCCGCTGAAGTGCGCGGACCTTCGGACGCACGTCCACCACCATGCCGTGGCAGAAGACGCTCTGGTGGAGTTGGCCCCCCTGCCACCACAGGCGGAACTGGAGAAGATCATCCTGGCCGAAGGCTTGTGGAAGGACGCCTCGCTGGTGGTGGTGCTCACGGGAGTGTTTGAACGTTCGGCCGCCAAATATGGCGATCGCGCCTATCGCTTCGTGCAGCAGGAGGCCGGGCATGTGATGCAGAACCTGCTGCTGATGGCGGAGGAACTGGGTCTGAACGCCGTGGCGCTGGGCGGTTTTTTTGAAGAGGAACTGGGTCGCGTGCTGGAACTGGAGACGGACGCAGAGTCGCCGGTGTATGTCGCCATACTGGGAAAAATGAAGCCCTGAGCGGGAGCAGGTGCGGCGTGACTCGGCGAAGACTGATCGTTGTCCCGGACAGCAAGTATGTGTGGAAGTCTGGCTCCGCAGGCCGGGAACCTGCACCGCACGCTTCAGACAGTCCAACGGCGACTTGCTGACATTGCCTGGGCTGGTCGCTACAATCGGCCCCGCTCTATCGAGGCATGGCCTATGGCTTACACTGTGCTGGCCCGGCGTTATCGCTCGGCGACATTTGACGAGGTGGTCGGGCAGGATCATGTGGCGCGGACGCTGAAAAGGGCGATTGAATCCGGTCGAATCTCTCATGCCTACCTGTTTAACGGTACAAGAGGCGTGGGAAAAACTTCCATGGCTCGCATATTGGCCAAGGCACTGAACTGCGGCAGGAGCGATGGCCCGACGACCAGCCCGTGCCTCAAGTGCGATTCCTGCCAGGCGATTTCCCGCGGCGAGGACATTGACGTGATCGAGATCGACGCGGCCTCGAACACGGGCGTGGACAACGTCCGCGGGATCATCGAGAACGCCCAATATCGGCCGGCAAGGTCGCGGTTCAAGGTGTACATCATCGACGAAGTCCACATGCTCTCCAAGAGCGCGTTCAACGCGCTGCTGAAGACGCTTGAGGAGCCGCCGTCGCATGTGAAGTTCATCCTGGCGACGACCGAGCCGGAGAAAGTTCTGCCGACCATCCATTCTCGCTGCCAGCGATACGATTTCCGCAACATACCCACGCGCGAGATCGCCGGTCATTTGCGCAACGTCTGCCGGGAAGAGAAGATAGAAGCGGAGGAAGATGCCCTGATGCTGGTGGCCAAAAGCGGTGCGGGCTCCATGCGCGATGCGCTGTCGCTGCTGGACCGGCTTCTCTCAATCGGGGCG
>CAYSSA010000188.1:2547-3874 GCA_964433485.1 uncultured Tepidisphaeraceae bacterium
GAAGAAGCTCACGGTTCAGACCATCGAGCAGATGCTGGGATTGCCCAAGAGCCAGCGCATTTTCGACCTGGCGCAGGCCATCGGCGAGGGTCGTGTGAAGGATGTACTGACCGAGGCCGACCGGCTGGTTTGCGAGGGGCTTTCGGCCGACTCGCTCGTCGGCACGCTCATCGACCATCTGCGGAATCTACTGGTGATCCGCACCTGCGGCGCTGATTCGACGCTGGTGGAGGCGGCGGCGCTGAGCCTGGAGGAACTGGACAAGCAGGCCCGCAGGTTTGAAGCGGCCACACTCACGCAGGACATCACCATCCTGGAGGATTTGCGCCGGCAGATGAAGCAGGTGCAGGCCGGAAGGGCGCTGCTGGACGCGACACTGGCGCGGCTGGCGCTGTCGGAGCAGTTCACCTCGATAGCTGAATTGCTGGAACGGGTTGATTCCGGGACCGCTTCGGCGGTCCAAAAAAAAAAGTATGAGCCCCTAGAGGAGCGCTCGTCAGTCGAAACGGCCGCCGACAACGGCGGCGCTTCGGTTGCGGTGGAGGAGAGCGGGAGCGACGATCTTCCGGCTGTCGGCCGCGTCTGGGAGGGCGAGACTCGGTCGCTCGGAGCCATCCTGAAGACGCAGCGTAACGCGCCTCCAGCCAGCTCGAATGTGGCCGCTGCGACGCCCGCCGAGGCGTCGAATCTGGGTCCGGTGGACACCGGCGATCTGCCGCAGGTCTGGCGACATGTGCTGGCGAGATTCAAGGAGAATCCAGGCCTGGCGGGAGTGCTCGGGCAGGCCAGGCTGGCCGAGATCGGCGACGATGTCGCGGTGGTGGTGCTGGGTCCGCAACATGCGACATTCGCCGCGGCGTGGTCGAAGAACGGCAAGCGGGACCAGGTGGCCGAGGCCTTGACGGGTGTGCTGGCGCGGCCGGTGGGAGTGCGATTCGATGTGGACGGATCGACCGCCGCGGTACCAGCGGCAACGATTGCACCGCCGCGCCCGGAAGCAAGCCGACCTGCGCCGACCAGGCCTGCGGCACGGCCGGAACCGCCCGCAGCGCCTCTCGGTCCGGCATTCAGCCGCCCGGGCGAAGAGGAAAGGAAGCAGTACGAGGCCGACCCGCTGATCCACGAGATCATGACGCGATTCGGCGCGGAGGTTGGCTGGGTTTCAGAGGAGCAACATGTTTGACATCAACGAGATGATGAAGAAGGCCCGGGAAATCTCCGGGCAGATGAGCCAGATTCAGGAGGAAATGGGTCGGCGGGAAGTTACTGCAGAAGCCGGCGGCGGCATGTGTACGGCGACGGTCAACGGCCGACTGCGGACGGCCAA
>CAYSSA010000188.1:3884-5593 GCA_964433485.1 uncultured Tepidisphaeraceae bacterium
GATCAGGCTGCGGATTGACAAGAGCAAGATCGACCCGGCGGACACCGAACTGCTGGAGGATGTAGTGGTGGCGGCGGTTCATGCCGCACAGGTCCGAGCCGGCGAAGTGTTGAAGGAAGAGATGTCCCGACGGGCCGCCGCGATGGGTCTTCCGCCGGGCATGCTGGGGACCTAGCCGCCACCGAACAAGGCCAGCGCGTGCATCGCACCGACGCGTGATGCATCTGAAACCAAATCCATCATGAGGAGATTTTCATGCAAAAGTCCATGTTCGCACTCATCGTCCTGGTGCTAATCCTGGCACCGACGACTCACGCTGCCGACCAACTGTTGAAGGACAATGACATTGTCGCCATCAGCGGCGACTCGATCACCGAGCAGAAAGAGTACTCGGTCTACATCGAGGCCTATCTTCTGATGTGCAAGCCCGCCCAGGGTATTCGGGCGGCGCAGTTCGGCTGGGGCGGCGAAACGGCCGGGGGTTTTCAGAGCCGCATGAGCAACGATGTGCTCTGGCTCAAGCCCACCGTAGCCACGACCTGCTACGGCATGAACGACGGCGGGTACCGGCCGCTGGAACAGGGCACGGCCGACAACTACCGCAGGAACACGCTTGCCATCGTCAAGAAGTTCAAGGAGGCCGGGGTTCGCACCATCATCGTGGGCTCGCCGGGCGCGGTGGACACGCAGACATTCCGGAACAACCCGGACAGCGCGGCCATGTACAACACGACCTTGGCGGGGCTTCGCGATATTGCCAGGCAGGTTGCCATGGCTGAGAACGTCGTCTTCGCGAATGTTCACGATCCCATGATCGAAACCATGGCCAAGGCCAAGGCGAAACTCGGCAATGCCTACCATGTTTGCGGCGGCGACGGAGTCCATCCGGCCCGCAACGGGCAGCTCATCATGGCTTATGCGTTTCTCAAGGCCATGGGGATCGAGGGCAACATCGGCACGATCACGGTGGACATTTCCGCCAACAAGGCCGAGACCACCGACGGGCACAAGGTGCTTTCGGTCGCCGGCGGCGCGGTGGAAATCGAGTCGACTCGCTACCCTTTCTGCTTCCAGGGAAATCCGAAAGACCCCAATGCCACATCGGGCATCATCGAGTTCTTCCCCTTCAACCAGGATCTCAACCGCCTGCTGCTGGTGGTGAAGAACGCGCCGACCGGTCAGGTGAAGGTGACCTGGGGCAACGTCAGCAAGGAGTTCGCCGCCGTCGACCTGGCCAGGGGGATCAATCTTGCGGCCGAGTTCGCCGCGGGCAACCCGTTCTCAGAGCCATTCGCCAAAGTGGAGCAGGCTATCCGCCGGCAACAGGGTTTCGAGACCATGTTGCACAAGCAGATCCTGCACGAAATGCCCAACTACAAGAGCCAGTTGCCCGAGGTCAAAGATGCCCTGGACGCAGAAAGGACCAGGTGGCCGCCGCCGCAATGAAGCGCGATGCGGCGCTTTTTTCCGAATCGGCCGCCGCAGTCGTGCCGGTGAAGCACACAATCAGGATCGAGGCGGTGAAATGACTGGCGCGCATACCGGCAGCAAAACTCGCGGTCGACGATCACAACCGCCGGCGTATTCATACCCCGGGTTTGCTGAACTCGGCGAACTCCGACTCATCCAGGGGAATGCTCGCACGAGCGGGCTTGGACACTTTGGGCGCGGTTGGTGTCGCCGGCTCTTTTCGGGGGCTCGTTGAGATG
>CAYSSA010000188.1:5714-6841 GCA_964433485.1 uncultured Tepidisphaeraceae bacterium
AGCGATGATAGATTCGCCACGCTCTGACCCAGGCCACCCGCCTGGCTTTCGAGCTGCGCCGCCGCCGAGGCGCACTCCTCGGCCGCCGCGGCATTGGATTGCGTGACCTGATCGAGCTGCGACATCGTCTGGGTAAGCTGGTTGATGCCTTGCGCCTGTTCCCGCGAGGCGGCGGAAATCTCGTTCACCAGCGAATCGACTTTCACGCTGTTCTGCGTAATCTCATTGAGCATCTTGGCCACTTCGGCCGCGATCTGCACGCCATTGCCGGCCGAGCTGACCGATTCTTCGATCATCTGTGCCGTGGAACGGGCCGCCTCGGCCGAACGGTTCGCCAGATTGCGCACCTCTTCGGCGACCACGGCAAAGCCCTTGCCCGCCTCGCCGGCGCGGGCGGCCTCGACCGCCGCGTTGAGCGCCAGCAGGTTCGTCTGGAAGGCGATTTCGTCGATCACCTTCAGCACTTTGGCCGTCTCCGTCGCCGACTTCTGGATGTCATGAATAGCCTCGCTCATCTTCTGCATCGAAGCATCGCCGCGCTCGGAGGCGGCCTTGGCCTCACCCGCAAGCGTACTGGCGTGACAGGCCGAGTCCGCGTTACGCTTGATCATCGACGAAAGCTGCTCGATGGCGGCGCTGGTCTCTTCCAGACTGGCGGCCTGTTCGCTGGCGCCCTGGGCCAGCGACTGGCTGGCCGCGGCTATTTCAGTCGAACTGTTGGCCACGCTGGAAGCCGTCTCATCGAGGTTTGCAATCTGTGCCCGGATCGGGCCGATCACCGTACGTTTGACGAGCATATAGATGCCGAATGCCACCACCACCGTCAGCGGCACAACGTACGCGAGCATCTTTGTCAGACCCGCTCGGACCTCGGCCTCAATTCGCTGGGTTCCCGACTTGAGCAGAAAGGCCCCGTGGACCTCACCGGCCTTCCAGTTCTCCATGGCAAAACCGAGATGATCCTTGCCGTCCTTGGTCGGACTCATGGCCGGATCGCCATGGCATGAAAGACAATCGGCCGTCAGCTTGATCGGACGGGCGTAGACAATCGTACCGTTGGCGACATTGAAATACTCCTCGGCCTTGCCCTCTTCCAGGTACTTGAGTATCGCGAGCTCTTCGGGGTT
>CAYSSA010000188.1:6866-9254 GCA_964433485.1 uncultured Tepidisphaeraceae bacterium
TACGCGGAACTCGAAACCCTCCTTCTGGGCCACTTCCTGAATGCCTCGCCACGCGGCCACCACGGGTATGGATCCATAGAAAGTGGACGCCCGGAGATCAGTGGACTTCTTGGCCTCCCCAATGAGCCTGGCCCGATCAATCGCGTTGCCATCATTGAGTCGAGCCATGCCCTGGCGAGTGGTCTCCGCCTGAATCACGGCCGCCCGCATGGTGTTCTTTGTCAGCTCGATACCCTGTCTGTAGGCCACATCCCGCAGCACCAGAACTCCAACCGCCGCCGTAAGGAATACCGCACCGATTGCCCCTGCGATAACTTTCGAGCTTCCGGACCTCATGTTGTCTTCTCCTGGGTTCTGCCCATCGACCTGGGCCGCTCTGCGCAATCCTGGTCGCCGCGCCCGGAACCGCAGGCGCTTATAGTGGAGTATCGGGGTCGCCTGCGGGGCGGTTTAGCCACGCCATCAGATTCGACCGATTTGGAGACGACCCTTGCCTCGCCAGGTAGCACGCATAACGTGTTACCGGACGTCCCCGGACCTGGCATCAACGCTCCGTGCCGTATCGCGGTAACTACAATCAACTATGAAATCCTCTTCCATACTTTCGCTCGTGGCCTCGCCCTTGGCGCGATGCCTGGTCGCGGTCGTCCTCATGATGGCCGCTTTTGCTCCCGTTGCCTCTGCCCAGCAGAAGAAAGCCAAGATGCTGGTGCTGACGCAATCCAAGGGCTTCATGCACGATGTCGTCAACCGCAAAGGCGGACCCACCTGCCTCGTCGATCGCATCATGGAACAGGTTGGCAAGGATTCCGGCCTGTGGGAATGCGAGTTCTCGCAGGATGCCTCCATCATCACCCCCGACAAACTCAAGGAAATTGACTGCCTGTTCTTTTACACCACTGGCGGACTGCCGATCGATGGAACCAATTGGGAAGCCATCCTCAAATGGATCGAGGCCGGCCACGGGTTCCTCGGCTATCACTCGGCCACCGACACCGCTATCCCCAAGTACACCGGCCCGATGATGACCTACACGCAGTTCATCAACGGCAAGTTCGGGGGACATCCCTGGGGCCAGGGCACTCCGCTGAAGGTCATAAACCATGACCTGGATCATCCGGCCACCAAGATGTTCGGCTACGAATACGACATCAAGGAGGAGATATATCAGTATCCCCCGGACTCCTACGATCCCAAGGCCGTCCGCGTGCTGCTGAGCATGCAGATGACCAAGACCAACCTCAAGATGCCCTACCATGTCCCGATTTCCTGGTGTCGGGAACTCGGCAAGGGCCGCATGTTCTACAACAATTTCGGCCACACCGATAAGACCTGGCAGGACAAGCTCTTCCAGGAACATCTCGTTGCCTCCTACAAGTGGGCCATGGGCATCACGAAAGAGGGCTCTGCCGTTCCCAACCCGGAGGTGCAGTCTGTTGAGATGGTCCGCAGTTTCCTGGCTGCTCACGCCAAGCTTATGAACCGCAAAGCCGAGGACAGCGATGCGGTGGTTGAGAAGCTGACCAAGTCGGCCGACAAGGCATGGTTCATCGGAATGTACGACCAGATCATCAAGGCCCGCAGTGATTTCGCAAGCCTGAAGCAGCCCAAGAAGGGCGAACTGCTGGCCGACGTGGACCAAAAAGCCAATGAAGCCAAGCAGGAGAAGTTCAAGCAGTTATATAAGGAAATCCTCGCCAAAGCCGGCGCGTGAGCCGTCGGCGCCTGGTGTCGGGTGCATGAAAACGCGCAGTCTGTTTAGCCGCGATCTGTGATCGCGGCTCTTTTTTCCCACAGCACTTGCTACGCCACGACCATCGCCACGATGTTTCTGTAGCCACAATCGGGAAACTGCGATCCCCATGGGCCGACGGATTGCGACTGCAATCGACCGGGCACTGGTTGATTCTTCACCGCTTCGGCGGTTATTGTTTCCAGTCATGCGACTTCCAGCCACCGTGTTCGCGATCCTGTTGGCGGCGACATTGAGCACCACAGCGCTGGCTGTGGATTGGCCATGGTTCCGCGGACCGCAGCGCAACGGTGTTTCCAGCGAGGAGGGTTGGCTGGCGCATTGGCCCGCGAGTGGGGCTCGTATCGCTTGGACCGCCCGTGTCGGCAAGGGACACTCGGCCATGTCGGTCGTCGGTGATCGCGGGTATATCATGGGCTGGGACGGCCGGCGAGACACGGTCTTCTGTATTGACCTGAACAGCGGGTCGGTGGCGTGGACCTACGCATATGAGTGCCCCACGATTGTGCAGTTTCCCGGTCCAAGATCGACGATGACCGTTCACAACGCGGTTGCGATCTCGCTGAGTCAGCACGGGCATCTTCACGCCCTGGATGCCGTGAGCGGTAAACTTATCTGGAAGAAGCAGTTGCCCC
>CAYSSA010000188.1:9272-10146 GCA_964433485.1 uncultured Tepidisphaeraceae bacterium
TACGGATTTGCTTTTTCGCCGCTCGTCCATGGGACGAAACTGATCCTGCCCGGCGGCGCCACCGGCATGGCGCTGGACATCGCCACCGGCAACACGATCTGGGGCAAAGCAATCGCCCGTTCGGCCTGCGCCTCGCCGGTGCCGTTTCGCCAGGGCACGATCGACGCCGCCGTGCTGCTCAGTCCCTCGGCCGACCGTAACACATTGCATATCTCCGCCGTCGATCTTACGACGGGAAATCAATTGTGGCGCTACGAGAAATGGGCGGAGAAATGGGGCGCGGCGTGTATTGATCCAATCGTACATGGAGACAAGGTCTTTCTGACAACTTCGGAACAACTCAAACGCGGCGCGAGGTTCTCCATCGCCGGCAATACGTTGCACGAGGACTGGTCAAGTGGCGACATGGCCAGTTATACCGGTGGTATGGTGCTGCTCGGCGATCTTCTGTTCGGCATCGACTTCAAGAAGCGAGGGCGCCTCGTCTGCGTCGATTGGAACACCGGCCGCGAGAAATGGTCGCAGGGAGGCTTCGGCCAGCATGCCGCCCTGATCGCCGCTGGCGGGAATCTGCTGGTGCAGACGTCCGACTCGGGCGAAATCGTCGTCGTCGCGGCCACTGCCGACGGCTATCGCGAGCGGCGGCGCCAGCGGCTGTTTTCAGATAACGCCAAGACGTTTACGATGCCCGTCATCGCAAATGGCAAGATCTACTGTCGCTCTTATAGCGGAAATGTTGTGTGCCTTGATGTGAGCAAAGACTCCAAGTTGGCAAGGTGACCCGACCAAAGCCTCGGTTAGTTCCGGATTCCACATACAGCTTCGGTCGTTCTTCATCACCCAAATGCTTTGCCTCACACCGAGCGGGAAAAGG
>CAYSSA010000189.1:0-241 GCA_964433485.1 uncultured Tepidisphaeraceae bacterium
ACCTCGCTCGATCGCCGCCCGGTCGATGAAACCAAATCGCCGCGGTTCCCGACCCAGGAAGATGTTGCCGCCAATGTCCAGGTTGTCGCACAGATTCAGTTCCTGGTGGATCAGTACGATCCCCAACGAAAGGGCCGCCCGAACGGAATCCAGCACGACCGGGCGCCCGTCCAGCAGGATCCGCCCCGAATCCGGCGACTGCACGCCGGCCAGAATCTTCATCAGCGTCGATTTCCCGGCG
>CAYSSA010000189.1:306-3610 GCA_964433485.1 uncultured Tepidisphaeraceae bacterium
GGAAACGACTTGGAGACACAGGAGACTTGAAGCAGAGGGACTGTCATTCCATTCGCCGTCCGAGTATCACCTGATCGCCACCGTTGCCGCCGCGATATTAGCGCGGTTGGCGTTCGTTCACAAGCTCCCCGTCCCCCCGGAGCAACGATCCATGGGACCGGCTTGGGCACGGGCTTGAAACGCGTGGTCGATGTCCTTATAGTAGTTATCTTCCGATGACTCGGGACGCTGGCGAGCTACCGAAGAATCGTCGGGCGTGTAGCGAAGTGGCCAAACGCATCAGACTGTAAATCTGACGACTTATGTCTTCGAAGGTTCGAATCCTTCCGCGCCCACTGAGGAAATCCCGCTCGCACGCGGGAATTCCCGTCTCACAGCGTGTTTGAAATCCCTGATTCGCTGGGTGGTGCGGGTCCAACCGCATTGCACATCGCCTGTGGCAGGCTGAAGCCGCCCCCGGGAGAGTTTGTTCCGAAGCACGCTTGAATTTCGGCCTCGCGCCGACCAATCTGACAAAGACCGATTATGAGCAAGCATCGCAGCAGGCATCGCGATTCGCGACGACACCACAAGGGCGGCCATGGCGGGAAGGATTCCCATGGCGGTCCCGGTGGACACGGTGGCCCCGGCGGACATGGTGGACACGGTGGAGGCATCCGACGGCGCGACCGGCGCAATCGCGGCGGGCGGGGCGGCGGGCAGGCCGGACCCAAGACCTGTCCCATGTGCGGCGCGGTGGTCAACGACCTCGGTAATCACATCCGCAGCGCTCATGACGATGCCGAATCACATCCGACGGATTGACCCTGCCGACGTCAGACTCCACCGGGCCGCTTCTGGGCTTCTTCCTGATCCAGGCGCCAAAGCGGGCCGCCGGGCGGCAGGGAATGGAGGTTAGCCCACTTGAATGTTGAAGCCGGCGCCGCGCCCTCGCCGCCGGGCAGGCTGCTGGTGCGGTAGCTGTCCGCGTGTCCGTCAAAGAACAGTAGATTGGTGACGTGCTGGTTCTTGTGCCGGGCGTTGAGGCGGTTGCCGTTGTGGGTCAGGATGAAAACAACTCCGTCGAAAGCCAGCACAAACCGGGCGCTGTCCTTAACCTCGGTCACTTTTGGCATCGGAGCCGGCTTGCTCGGATAGTAATAGCGGCAGGGCACACCCATGTCCTGATCGGATGTGCCATTGATCCCATAGGATGAATAGGTGACGAGATTTGCCTTCAGCGGAGTCCACGATCCGGTGCGGAAGTGCTGTTGTCCCACCGCGTCTTTCCGGCTGGAGGGGACGCCGGCCACAGCGCCTCCGTTGACGCTGCTGCCGCTGATGAATTCCTTGGCCGACGATGGGCAGGTCAGGACATTGGGCTCGGTTGGCACGGCGTTCATGCCGGCGCTCGGATAGGTCAGGTACTTTCCGGCCACGAGAATCGTCGTCCAGTTCTCTTTGAAGTTGTTGGTGTCAGGCATCAAGGCGCCGGCGTCACAGGCCAGCGGCACCACATCGCCCTTGTTGTCCGCGGCATACGTGGCAAACGCCTGCCCGATTTGCCGGAGGTTCGACAGGCAGGCGGTGGTTCGGGCAGCCTCGTTGGCCGCATTGAGGGCGGGCAGCAGGATACTGATCAGCAACGCGATGATCCCGATCACGACAAGCAGTTCCACCAACGTAAACGCACGTAGAAATGTCTTCCGCATGGAATCACCATCGACCTTCCACCTGAAACTGATACGGTCCCACGATGATAGCGGCAGGAGAACCGCCTGGCTACGAAAAAATGTCCATTGTGGCCGTGTGATGCGGGGCTTGCGGCCTGGTACAGGCGGGAAACCCGCGGCGCAGGTTTCATCCGCGGCGTAACCGCTAATCCCGGTTGCCCCGGCTGGTCGATATACGACACTGAACATTGAATTGAACATTGATTCCGACCAATTCGAGTGGTAGAGTCCCGGCGTCTGATCCATGGATGGTTTCAGGCATGCCGACGGCTCTGTCCAAGGCCGGGAAAGGGATGTCCCGATGTTGCTCCATACACTCCTTCGGGGGACTGACCCACCCATCGAGTTTGACGCCATCCCTGACATTGAAATCAGCGGGATTTGTGAAGATTCGCGTCTGGCCCGGCCGGGCTGCCTGTTCGTGGCGCGACCGGGCTCGCAGGCCGATGGTCGGCAATATGCCAACGATGCTGTGGCCAGGGGCGCTGTGGCCGTCTTGACCGACCGGCGACTCGAGACTCTGAGCGTGCCGCAGATCACGGTCCGGAACCCGGCGGAACTTGTCTCGCCATTGGCCGAGCGGTTCCATGGCTCGCCGTCCCGGTCGCTGCGGCTGTGCCCGTCGCCGCGGTCCCGGTCGCTGCGCGTCCTGGGCGTCACGGGCACCAACGGCAAAACGACCACGGTGTACCTGGTTCGCCACATTCTCCGTGCCGCCGGGCATAGGTGCGGCATGATCGGCACCGTCGAGGTGGACGACGGGCTGAATTGTCGCGAGGCGACAATGACCACGCCGGCCGCCGTGGACGTTTCCGCCCTGCTGGCGTCCATGCGCGACAACGGGGCGGCGGCCTGCGGGATGGAGGTGTCGTCGCATGCATTGCACCAGCATCGCGTGTCGGGTGTGCGGTTTGCCGCCGCGGCGTTCACCAATCTCACTGGCGACCACCGCGACTATCATAAGACCATCAAGAACTACACCGAAGCCAAGGCCATGCTGTTCGAGATGCTCGACCCTTCGGCCTCGGCGATCGTGAACACGGGAGACCCCAAGTCTCATCGCATGATCCGCAAGTGCCGGGCGAAAGTTGTCTGGTGGGGCTTTGCCTCCCACGCCGACTATCGGGCGGAAGAGATCTTCATCGACGCCACCGGCTCGCATTTCCTGCTCGTCACTCCCAGGGGTCGGGCCCGCGTGGACATGGGCCTCATCGGACAGCACAACGTCGCCAATGCCCTCACTGCCGCGGCACTGGTCGGGGAGTCCTTCGGAATCGACGCCGAAACCGCCGCCCGCGCTCTGGCCGACGCGGCCGGAGCCCCCGGCCGGCTCCAGCCGGTGCGAATGGGGCAGGCCTTTGGAGTATTTGTAGACTATGCGCATACGGACGACGGCCTGAAGAACGTTCTCAAGGCGTTGCGTCCACTTACGCCGGGACAACTCCGTGTCGTCTTCGGATGCGGTGGCGACCGCGACAATTCCAAGCGGCCTCGCATGGCGAAAGTTGCCGAGCAACTGGCCGACGTGATTTACGTCACCAGCGACAACCCGCGCACTGAAGATCCCTCCGGCATAGTTCAGCAGATATTGT
>CAYSSA010000189.1:3645-10030 GCA_964433485.1 uncultured Tepidisphaeraceae bacterium
GTAAGCCCGTGCTGGTGGAACTGGACCGTCGCCTGGCCATCCGACGCGCCATTGCCGAAGCCGAGCCGGGCGACGTGGTGCTGCTGGCCGGAAAGGGCCATGAAAACTATCAGATCGTGGGAAAGGAAAGACGTCATTTCGACGACGTCGAGGAGGCCAGGCAGGCGATCGGCGGCTAGGGCCTCAAGTCTCGCCGGTTTGACAGGAGAACAAATGGACGCGCTCTCGATATCCCGGATTTGCGATTGCACCGGCGGCCGGGTGGTTGGCGGATGTCCCCCGCGCCCGCCCCTCGTCACGGCCATCGTACGTGGTTCCAATGAGGCCACCCCGGATTGCCTTTTTGTGGCAATCCGCGGCGAGAAGCACGATGGACACGATTTCCTCGCCGAGGCGCACAACCGCGGCGCTGTCGCGGCGATCGTGGAACGGATTCCCGTTGATCCTCCATCCACTCTTGTCCTCATTCAGGTTCCCGATACCCGCGTTGCCATGGGCCGGTTGGCACACTACATCCGCATGGGCCTTAAATCCACCGTCATCGCCGTCGGCGGATCCAATGGCAAGACCGGCACCAAACACCTTATCGACTCCGTGCTGTGCCGTCAGTTCAACGGCACGTTTTCACCCAAGAGCTTCAACAACGACATCGGTGTTCCACTGGCCATCTTCGCGGCCGATCCGCGGCATGACTATCTTGTGCTCGAACTCGGCACCAACCACCACGGCGAAATCCGTAATCTCACCCTGATGGCCCGGCCGGACATCGCCGTCATCACCAATTGCTCGGAAGAACATCTGGAAGGACTGGGCGACATCGACGGTGTGCGCCGCGAGGAAGCCAGCATCATCGAGGGACTGAATCCCCAGGGCTTGCTTGTGCTCAACGGCGACGATACCGGGCTTCTCCAGGCCGTCGCGGACTATCCCGGCCAACGTGTTACCTTCGGACTGAGTCCGCGCAATGACCTCCATGCCACCGACATTCGCAGCGGTTTCGAGGGCGTCGAGTTCCTGCTCAACGGCGACGTGCCAGTCCGACTGCCCACTCTCGGCCGGCATTCGGCCATCAACGCTCTCGCCGCCGTTGCCGTCGCCAGGCGATTCGATCTCAGCACCGATGAGATCGTCGAGGCGCTGGCCATCGCCCATGGACCGGAAATGCGGCTGCAGGTTGTCCACACCGGCGGCGCCACCATCGTCAACGACGCCTACAATGCCAATCCCGCTTCAATGCAGGCCGCCATTGAAACCCTTCTCGCCCTGCCTTGTCATGGCCGGCGCATCGCGGTTCTGGGCGATATGCGCGAACTCGGGCAGTGGACAGACGACGCGCACCGGCGGATGGGGCGGTTCGTGGCCGCCACCTCGCTCGATCTGCTCATCTGCGTCGGCGAAAAGGCCGCCCTGATTGCCGCCGAGGCCCGGCTCTCCGGCTTTACGCCCGATTGGGTTCTGGAGTATCCCGACACGCCGTCGGCGGCCGTCGCCATTGGACCGCTGATCTCCAGCGGCGATCTCGTGCTGCTCAAGGGCTCCCGTTACATGAAGCTCGAACTCATCGCCCGCGCCATCCAGGCCCAGCCGGTCAGAAAGACCGCCTAGGACGGGAGCCTCATGTTCTACCTCCTTATCAAGAAGAATCTCGTCTGGCTTACCGCCCACAAGATCGGATTCCTGCGGGTGTTCACGTTCGTCACCTTCCAGGCCATCATCGCAACCATCCTCTCTTTCCTTCTGGTCTATCTTCTGGCCCCGCGCGTGATCCGATGGTTGCGGGCTCAGAAGATCGGTGACAACGCCAAGCTCGACCAGGCTGAAATTGACGCCCTCAATATCGGGAAACAGGGAACGCCCACCATGGGCGGAATCCTCATCAATCTCGCCGTTCTCTTCACCATCGCGCTCCTGGCCGACCTGTCCAACTTCTACGTTCAGATGGCCATGGTCTGTGTCGTCATTCTCGGCGCCGTCGGCGCGGTTGATGACTGGCTCAAACTCACCCGCGACCGGCGCGGCGAAAGCGGCCGCCAGGGCCTGACTTCGCTCGAAAAGCTGCTGGCGCAGATCTGGCTTGCCACTGTGCTGGCCTATTTCACCTATCACTACGGAAAGAACATCGACGAGCACAGCCGGCTCTATTTCCCCTTCGTCAAGAACTTCCGGGAGTACTCCATCGTCCTGGGCCCCCTGGCGTTCGTCATCCTGAGTTCACTCGTCATGATCGGGTCGTCCAACGCCGTGAATCTGACCGACGGCATGGACGGTCTGGCCTCGGGCTGCATGGCCATCACCGGGTTTACCTTCATCGTCCTGGCGATCATCGTCGGTGTGTCGGACAATGCCAGTTTCCTCAACTTCCCCTACATACCAACCTCGGGACAGATGGCCGTGGTCGCCGGCGCCATAACCGGCGCTTGTCTCGGCTTCCTCTGGTTCAACTGCTATCCGGCATCGGTTTTCATGGGCGACACCGGCTCGCTGGCATTGGGCGGCCTGATCGGCTACATCGCCATCGTCATCCGCCAGGAACTCATGCTCCTGATCGTGGGCGGCGTGTTCGTGGCCGAGGCGCTCTCGGTTATTCTTCAGGTCGCCTACTTCAAGTACACCAGGAGGAAATACGGCGAAGGCCGCCGCATCTTTCTCATGTCGCCTTTCCACTACCACTTCCAGAAAAAGGGCTGGACCGAGCCCAAGATCGTGGTCCGCTTCTGGCTCATCAACGTCATGCTGGCCGCATTGGCCCTGGCGACCACCAAGCTGCGCTAAGCTGCGTTCGGCGAGCTCGCCTCCGTGCCCGACGGATTGGCAGCGCCGCGCCAAGCGCGGCCAATACTGAAGGTCCATGCCCGTTTGTGCCGATATGTGAGAGTACAGGGTGCAGACAGGAATAGTCGGGAAGCATGCAACTGAGACCAGAGCAACTCGGTCAGGCGCTGTCCTGCTTGCGCGGTCCGGCGTCGTCCGGCGGTGGCGTCGAACAGCGACGACACACTCGAATGCGCGTGCGAGGCAGGGTCAAAGTCGCCGCGATGGCCGACAACCATACGGCTCGCGGCTACACTGCGGTCACCAGCGATGTTTCCGCCGGTGGCGTCGCCCTGATGCAGGCATTCGAGGTTTCCCGCGGCGCGCGGCTGCTTGTGTGTCTGCCGCGGGCGGGACAGCTCCCGGTTTCGATCATCTGTCTGGTGAGTCGATGTCAGCCGCTTGCCGACGGATTGTATTGTGTTGGAGCGCGGTTTGTTCAGTTGGCGGGCCGAAAATCTGAATCCTCGGGCGACCGGACCCATTTGGCCGGGTGAGCACGATGGCGTGCCGAGGTCCGTTGATACGAAAAAAGGACTCGATGTGGAGTTGACCGCCCAACAGTTCAACGAGGTTCTATTGGCTCTTCGTCAGCAGAACCGGGCGCTATGCGATCAGGAGGCACGACAACAGGGCCGATTCGAGGTGGACGCCAGGCTCGATGTCGCGATGGTCGCCGGCCAGTCCGCAACCTGCTATTCCGCCAGGGCCTTCGATCTTGCCGGGGGCGGCGTTCAATTGTATCAGACAAGATCCGTGAAGCCGAAAGACCGACTCCTTGTGCGCCTGCCATGCGGGCGCACCGCCTTGGCGCTTGATTGCTCAATCGCCTACTGCGTTCAGATCGCAGACGGCATCTTCAGTGTCGGCGCTGAATTCGTCAATGAACTGGATCCCGACTCGAGGCGGGCGATCGGATGGACAGATGCGCCGGAGGCCGCGCGGTTCGACGGTCCGGCGACCTGCCACCGGGGCCACTCATCGCGTTAGACGCCCGCCTTCAAGAACAAGAACCCCCGCGAAAGGTTCGCGGGGGTTCGTCATCGCCGCTTCGCATGCGCGGTCACTTGATGAACAGCATTTCGCGATAGGTCGGCAGCGGCCAAAGCTCGTCAGACACGAGCGTCTCAAGCTTGTCGCCCGCCTTGCGAAGTTCCAGCATCGCCGGCAGCACCGCGTCGCGGAAATACTTCGCGTGGGCGTAGGCGTCGCCTTCGGCATGGTGCCCGATGGCTTTCTCCAGGGTCGCGATTCCCTTGGTCAGGTCGTGCAGCGCGCCGCTCACCGCCTTGAGAGTCTCAGTGGCGGCCGCAGCGTCGCCGCCGGCCGCCTTGGTCGCCGAAACGGCCTGTGCCACCTCGCCCTGGTACTTCAGCGCGGCCGGAAGGATCATCGTCTGGGCCATGAGCAGGGCGGTCTTGGCTTCGATGTTGACCGTCTTGACGTAGCCTTCGGCGAGGATGTGGAAGCGGCTGTGCAGTTCGCGCTCGGTGTAGACCTTGTACTTGGTGCAGAGGTCCAAGGTGTCCTTGCGGGTGATGACCGGAAGCGAGTCCACCGTGTTGCGGTGATTGGCCAACCCTCGCTTGGCGGCTTCCTTGTGCCATTCCTCGGTGTAGTTGTCGCCGTTGAAAATAATGCGCTTGTGGTCCTTGATGATCTTGGGCAGCAGCGCCTGAATGGCCTCGTTGAGCGTCTTGCCGTTCTTGACGGCCTTCTCGATCTCCGTGGCGATGTAGTCGAGCGACTCGGCGACGATGACGTTCAACACCGTATTGGGACCGGACACGTTGAAGCTCGACCCGACCGCCCGGAACTCGAACTTGTTGCCCGTAAAGGCAAACGGCGAGGTGCGGTTGCGGTCGCCTGCGTCGCGAGGCAGCTTCGGCAGCACCGACACGCCGGTTTCGAACAGGCCGCCCGCCTTGGTGGACTTGGCGCCGCCCGCCTCGATCTGCTCGATGATGTCGTTGAGTTGCTCGCCCAGGAAGATGCTGATGATCGCCGGCGGGGCTTCATTGGCGCCGAGGCGATGGTCGTTGCCGGCACTGGCGACGGACACTCGCAGCAGTTCCTGATACTTGTCAACCGCGCGGATCACGGCGCAGCAGAAGACGAGGAACTGCGCGTTGTCATGCGGGTTGTCGCCGGGATTCAGCAGGTTCTCCCCTGTGTCCGTGCTCATCGACCAGTTGTTGTGCTTGCCCGAGCCGTTGATGCCGGCGAAGGGCTTCTCGTGGAGCAGGCAGACCAGACCATACTTGTCGGCGGTCTTACGCAGCACTTCCATCGTCAGAAGCTGGTGGTCAGTCGCCAGGTTGCTCGTCTCGAAGATCGGCGCGATCTCATACTGGCTCGGGGCCACCTCGTTATGGCGCGTCTTCACCGGAACGCCGAGCTTGCTGAGCTCGCATTCCACGTCCGCCATGCACGCCAGCACCCGCTCGGGGATCGACCCGAAGTACTGGTCCTCCAGTTCCTGGCCCTTGGGAGGCTTGGCGCCAAAGAGCGTCCGGCCGCAGGCCAGCAGATCGGGCCGCAGATAGAAGAAGTTCTTGTCGATGAGGAAGTATTCCTGTTCCGGCCCGGCCGTGGTGAATACCCTCTGGGCATCGGTGTTGCCGAAGAGTTTGAGGATACGCATCGCCTGTGCGGACAGGGCATCCATCGAGCGAAGCAGGGGGGTCTTCTTGTCCAGCGCCTCGCCGCTCCAGGAAAGGAACGCTGTCGGGATCACGAGGGTAGCGCCGTTCGGATTGTCCATGAGATAGGCGGGACTGGTCGGATCCCATGCGGTATATCCGCGGGCCTCGAAGGTGGCGCGAATGCCGCCGGACGGAAACGAGGACGCGTCCGGCTCGCCCTTGATCAGTTCCTTGCCGGAGAATTCGGCGATTGCCGAGCCCGTGCCCGTGGGCGCCAGAAAACTGTCGTGCTTCTCGGCCGTGATGCCGGTCATCGGCTGGAAGATGTGCGTGAAGTGCGTGGCGCCGCGTTCAATGGCCCAGTCCTTCATTGCCGAGGCGACGGCGTCGGCGATGGCCGCGTCCAGCGGCGCGCCCTGCTTGATCGTCTTCTGCAACGCCTTGAAAACCTGCTTGGGCAGACGTGCCCGCTGAACTTCCTCGGAGAACACATTGGCTCCGAAGAGGTCCTTCATATGGACCGTCTTGAAGTCGATCAGGTTGAGCTGGTGCTTTGCCGTGGCGATATTCTGAATCGCCGTGTGCCGCAGGTTCAATGCTGCCATGGGACGAGTCTCCTGAAAAAAGCGCAATAAGAGCCGGCTGGCCCTGAGCGAGGTTGGTTTCTCGGTGCGGGAGTGCTGTAGTATATGGCTGGTTCCATGTACGTCAAGTGCGGGAACAAAGATGCATGGATTGTCTTCCATGGTTCCCGCAAGGACGATTTCACCCCCCCAAAAAAAAGATCAGGGCTGTCGCCGCAGCATGAAGGAATCGGCCTCGAACACCGCCTCGCCCGCAGTAGCATGAAGCTCCGCAACCAGAGTCACCTCCCGCGACGGCTCCGCCGAGGGCGGGTTTTCAGCAGCTTTCTGCGCAAGCTTCATCAG
>CAYSSA010000190.1:0-1131 GCA_964433485.1 uncultured Tepidisphaeraceae bacterium
CGCGCCTATGTTCTGGCCACGGTCTCGGCGACGACCGATGTGGATCCCGGCGTTGGCGTGCAGAACGTGCCGGCGGGGGCTTTTGCCGCTCGGTATGAGTCTGATGGTGCGTTTGGCTGGGCGACGACTCTTACCGGCTTCCGGCGCGGTCTGGCGATCGATTCCACAGGCAATCTGATCGTTGCGGGACAAATCATCACGAAGATAAGCTCGGCCGGCACTGTTGTCTGGTCCAAGGAACTGGGCTCGGAAACGTATCGGCCTTCGGCATCAGGCGTCACCACGGATTCCGCAGGCAATGTCTTCCTGACCGGGGCTGCGACGCTGGCTGCTGACCTCGACCCGGGCGCGGGCACATTTACGATTTCGCCCCAGAGCGGAAGCGTTGATGGCTTCGTCCTGAAACTCGACGCCAACGGCGGCTTTGTCTGGGCCAGAGAATTCAAAGCTGCGGCAAATGCCAAAGCCCTGCCCAGTGCCATAGCAATTGATTCCGCCGGTAATGTCTACACAACCGGCTCGATCCTGGAAGGGACCATCGACTTTGATCCCCTTTCGGGCATCCAGAGTGTCTCGGCCAAGCCGGGCGGACCCGCCGCATTCATTTCACAACTGAATCCTGACGGGGAATTCCTTCAGGCTTTCGCAATCGCCAGCGCCGGCGGTTTTTCGACGGCCGGCCAGTCTCTGGTGGTTGAGGGCAACGGCGCCGTTCTGCTCGCGGGCGTGTTCTGGGGAACGGTGGACTTCGACCAGAGCCCCTTCGAAAGCACGTTGTCGTCCAATAGCGGATCGTTCGACGCATTTGTTGCCAGGCTCAATCCGGTCTCTCCATCGGTCTCGGGCACCATCTGGTACGACACCGACGGGAACGGAGTGCGCGATACGGGTGAAGCCGTCGCGCCGGGCGTAACCGTCCGACTTTGGAACACGGTGGACGGCATCGCGGGAAACGGCAACGACGTGCAGGCCACCAGCGATCAGGTCACCAATGCCAACGGCCAGTACGTTTTCGCCAATCTCCCCGCTGGAAACTACTATGTCGCCGTTGTTCCGCCCACCGGCTATGTCGCGAAGATGCCGATCCCCGCGGCCGGTGACAGTCAAACCAATCCCGGCACGCGGATCGAC
>CAYSSA010000190.1:1143-9016 GCA_964433485.1 uncultured Tepidisphaeraceae bacterium
AACCAGGCCATGAGCGGGCGGGACGCGGGCCTGACATTGCACGCTCCGATCGTCTCCGGCATCGTTTGGAACGACCTCAACCGCAACGGAATCCGCGAAGGGGGAGAGACGGTCAGGGCGGGTGTGACCGTTCAGCTATTCCGCGCCGGCGACAACACTTCGGCCGCGCCCGACGTGGTCACAGACTCCACCGGAACATACAGCTTCGCGAACCTGACGCCGGGCAATTACTACGTGAGAGTTCTGGCGCCGGATACCTACGCCTTAAGCCCCAAGGGCGCTGGTTCGGACTCGGCGATCGACAGCGATGTCGATCCGTTGACCGGAAGCAGTGACGTGATGTCGCTTGTCAATGGCAGCGCGCCCCGACTGGATGCAGGCGTCTACGAGAACATCCAGCAGGGCACTGGCGATGTCACCGCCGTACTGTCCGGTGACAAGACAGTGCTGACGATCACCGGTACGAGCGGCAATGACGTGATTCGAGTGACGGCCTCGGGTGCGGAGATATTGGTTACCGCGGGCGGTCAGTCCCTGGGCGCTTTCGCCGTCACCCGGCGAATCTTGATAAAGGGCGAAGACGGAAACGACTCGATCGTCGTGGACAAGTCGGTGAAGTTATCCGCTCTTATCTACGGCGGCAATGGTAACGATACACTCGTGGGTGGATCGGGCGCCGACATCATTGTCGGTGGCGCGGGCAATGACGTTCTCAAGGGAATGGCCGGGCGCGATTTCCTGATCGGCGAAGCAGGTGTCGATGCGCTCGATGGCGGGGCCGATGATGATATTCTGATCGGTGGTTCCTGGAAGGGCACACGCCTTGAGTCGTCGCTATTGGCCGTTCAGAAGGAATTGACCAGCAGGAACACCTACGCCACCCGCGTCTTGCGGCTGGGTAAAGGCGGCGGACTCAACGGCAAGGTTCTTGTCACCAAGAAATGGGTCGTAGACGACAAGGCCAAGGACACGCTGATCGGCAACACTGGATCGGACCTCTTCGGTCGCGTCGGCATTGATCTGGCCAAGGACAAGAAGGCCGCGGAGAGTTGGTGACCCGGCCGATCACAGTGCTCGTCGCCAAACCTGTGGACTCCAGTTCAGAGTCTGCCAGCGGTCGGTGCTGAAGCACTCGCGAACCAGCAGTTCGCGGGGCGAAATCTCAATGTAGAAAAACGCCAGCCGGGCGGCCTTGTAGTGCCCGCTGTTGGCGACGTTGAAGAGGCTGATGCCCCCGTTGTTCCCGAGCCTATTACCGTGCCAATGCAGCACATCTCGCTTGTGAGTGTGGCCATAGAATGCGCCGACGATGTTGTACGGTCGAATCGCAGCGTGGTACTGCATCATCTCACACGGATCCCACTCCACGCCCGTGACCTCGGCACCCTCGACACACTTGCCGATCTGACGCTGCACATCCAGATGGTGCAGCAGCACGACCGGCCGGTGGCTGTCACCCACACATTGCCTCAGGTCATCGCGGAGAAATTCCAGGCTTGCCATCGGATTGTAGCGACGGCGCGCTGTTACTCCATCACCGGGCGCCACGCTGATGCCGAGGCTGACGAAATGCGCCACGCCCCAGTCCCATGAGTAATGAACGCCGTTCTCCGACACCGCTCGCAAGCCCGGCCGCCGGCGGTTGCGTTGTCGGATGGCGTCAATCATCGGACCGTGGCCGGTGGGGCTGTCGTGGTTGCCATGCAGTTCGTACAACGGATATGTCAGCCGGCCATCGCCGCCCGTCAACCCATACCACTCGGTGAAGGCGTCTGTCTCCGTCTTCTGAGCCTGCGCGTATGCCTTGCCGTTCTTATCGCCGCTGTCGATGCAATCCCCGGTGAGAACGACCCCCTTGGGCGTCAGCACCCGGCCGCCTCCCATGCCTTCAGGCAATGCGCTGCCGGGCAGGCTGTTGAGCCGTTCAATGAGGTTGGTTTGTATCTCCCAAGAGACGCTGTCCACACGATCGGGCAGATCCTTCGCCGCGTAAACGTGGATATCCGAGATGTGAAAGAACGAGAATCTGTCACCCGCCTCGTCGGTTTGCGAGAAGACCTGATGCACACACCCGCCGGCCGCCAGGGTGACCACCCCAACCGTACTTCGCAGGAACTCTCGTCGCGAGGGTTGCAGCCTCATTTAGACTCCTGTGTCTGTTGCGCCGGTTTCTGGTTCTTCGCAAACCACTCGCAAAGCAACTTCTGCCGATCCGTGGGAGTGGCGACCGGCTTGGCAATCTGTGGATCCTCGGAATGCTCCACGCTCCAGCCGCTCCATTCGCGGAAGGCATGGTAGGACCAGTCCCATCCGTATTTCTCGAAGATCTCGATGCAGTCCTTGAGGTAGCGGTATCCGCTGTTGTCCGGCGCCCAGCGAATGGCGCTGAATTCGCCGAGATAGATGTGTACGCGATACTTGCGCTGAAACTCGATGGCCGGTCGCAGAGCCTCTTCGAGCGCAGCCTTGTCCCATTGCTTGCCAGCGACACGCCCCGGATACACCAGCGGCTGGCTCGGCCCATGGACGCCCTGGTGTGTGAACTGGTGCGGAATGTACATGTGAACGCTGTAGACGATGTTGGGCACGTCGAGGGGCTGGAAGTCGAGCAGCCCCTGCGGTCCGCCCCAGTCGGCCGGCTCAACGATGATGGCCCGGTCGGCGTCGATTTCGCGAATCGCCTTCGCGGTTCGCGTAGCCAGCGAGTGCCAGTCGTCACAATCATCGGCCACCGCCCCTTCCACTGGCTCGTTGGCCAGGTCATATCCCCAGATCATGGGATGGCCCTTGTATCGTTTGGCGATATGCCGCCAGGTCTGGACAAACTTGTCCTGGGCAGCCTTGCTCGTAAACAGACCGGCATCAGAGCCCTGATAGCCTCCCGAGGTGGCCTGTCCACCCGGTGGTGAATGGAGATCGACCACGACACATATGCCATATTTCTGACATAGCGGCAGGGCTTTGTCGAGCCTGGCCAGTTCACCTTGGATCCACGGATCAAAGCTGTCCAGCGACGGCGTCTGGCCAGATTTCATGCCGGTGCGAATTAATTGCCATCGGATGAGGTTGGCATTCCATTCCTGACCGAGCGTTCGCAGACCGGCCTCGTCAATGTTTGGCGAGATCATGGCGCCGCGCAACCGGGGAATCGAGTGGCCGGTATAGATCGGCTTGTCGGCCGGGGCGGGCGGCACATCCTTGATCGGCGGACGGCCGGCGGAAATACGAACATCGTCAAACCACACGGCGCCTGTGACCTGCTCCAATCCCAGCACCAGAGTCGCCCCCGTCGCATCCTTGGGCACCCGCGTAAACAGGCGGAACGTCTGCGCGTCAAATGTTCCTTCCGGCACATCGGGGGCCTGTGGCCACTGTCTGCCACCCGGTGTCTCAATTACCAGCATGAACTTCACCCCATTCCAGGGATTCGGCTTCTTTGATACACCCTGTCCGCGAATTCGGGCCGTGCCATGGACCTGATACCCGCGCATCTGCTCGACCGGCAGTTTGATGGAAATGGTCCCCGATGAGGAATTGGCGTCCTTTCGCTCAATCTTGAGCATGTGGCCAGCCTGCCCAGCCTCGATCTCCGCCTTCCCTGACCAGCGAGACAGGGCATTGGCGGGTTCGAAATCCTCGAAAAAGAAGACGTGGCCGCGCGGAACGGGTTGAGCAAGGCAGAAGGAAAGCGGCAGAAGGAAAACGGCGAGGAGAAGGGATCGTGTCATCGAGAAACTCCAGTGAAAACCCAACACCCATCCATCATTCGGGCTCCGGATTCTGTCATTCGACCACGCTGGCGGTGGCGTATCCGGCGTAAACCGCCTGCACCTTCGCCCGTTTCGGATCGCCGTTGTGAGCATAGAGACGATAGCGCAGCACGATCGGCTTGCCGGGTTCCAGCGTGTACTCACCTTGGACGAAGAACGCATTGGCAGCGAACAAGCCGTAATTGCGCACGTGCCAGTTGGTAGGATAGCGCCAGCTTTGCGGGTGATTCATCAGGGCCACCCCGTAGGTCTTGCCGCCGATGACGCCGAAATTGTCAGCCCAGTTTGCCGCCTGGGCACGGATGGGCGGTTCGTTCTCGTTACCCAGAGCATCGACCATCTTGCCGTCGCCACGACCCTTGGACTGCTCCCTGGTCTTGCCCGGCTCCGGGCTGGTCAATTCGGTAGCCACGCGGACAGAGAAGCCGCCCTCCTTGGTCTTGCCAAGTTCCACGGCCTTGGCTGTGGCCGCCAGGGTGATCGTCCAGTCCATCAGCACTTCCTCGCCGATGTTGTAGATACGCACATCCTGTGTCTCGATCACTTTCGGACCCCAATGATTCTCCGCCACCAGATGGGCCATCACCGGACCGGCCTCCTTGAGCACAAACCTCGCATGCTTGATCGGCTCCTTCGACCAGTAGTCAACCTTGTCCACCTCGCCGTGGGTGAACCACACACCTGTGTGATGCGGATGGTCATTGGACTCGCCCGGCCGCGGGTCCATCGGATAGCCACGGCACAGGTTCGTGCCGTCCACCATCAGCGGGTAGAAATAGGGCTTCTTGAACTTCTCGAACACGCCGCCGAAATGATAGCGGGTGATCTCGCGCCCGTTCGCTGTGATGGACAGACAGCCCTCTTCCTTCTCCGCGATCGTCATGCCGCCATTGGCGATTTGCACCCCCCGCTCGATGAGGTACTCCTTGGCCCTGCCCCTATCAACCGATGGCACCAGCCAGTGGGCCACGCCGCCGCCGGATTTGTCGATCTGGCACGGCAAGACCGTACCATCCGTGTCGCGAACTTGCAGCAGACCTTTGGCAAAGTCCTCGGGCACACGAACCGACATCGCAACGTAGCGTCGATCCTCGTTTGCGGCGGCCAGCTTGACCCTGATCGGCTCGGCCGCCCTAAGCGTCAGCGCGCCCAGAAATGCTGTCCCCGCCAATAAATAACGTACGGCTTTCATAGGTTCCGCCATCTGTGATTTCGTGCCGGACAGTCCGGCCAACCTCTGGCCAAGGACCGCCGACCGGCCTAATGTGACTCCATTTATACCGAGGCCGCCTGTGGACGTGGTAGGAACCATAAGATACAAAAGGTGCATGCCCGCAGACCCTTTTCAACCACTGCTGGACCAGCTTCGCGTGGACATCGACCAGCTCGACGCCCGTATCGTCGAGTTGCTCAACCAGCGTGCCCAACTTGTGGTGCAGGTTGGCCGGCTCAAGCAGCAGAACAACCTGCCGATCTACTCCCCCGATCGCGAGCGCGCCGTCTACGAAAAAGTCCGCAAGCTCAATATGGGTCCCTTGCCCGACCGCTGCCTCGAAGCGGTCTGGCGGGAGCTCATGTCCGGATCGTTCGCCCTGGAAAAGCCGCTTGCCATCGGCTTTCTCGGCCCCGAGGGCACTTTCTCGCACCTGGCAGCGGTTCGGAAATTCGGTTCGTCCGTCGAATACGTGCCGCTGGAATCCATCGCTTCGGTCTTTGAGGAAGTGGCCCGGGGACGCATCGACCACGGTCTTGTGCCCGTCGAGAACAGCATCGGCGGCGGTGTCGTGGACACCCTCGACGCCTTCCTCCTCCACACCGCCAAGATTTGCGCTGAAGTGCAGATCACGGTCCACCACAACCTTCTGGCCAAGGAGCCATGGGAACAAGTCACGCGCATCCTCTCCAAGCCGGAGGTCTTTTCGCAGTGCCGCGAGTGGCTTACGAGTGTGGCAAAGGACCGGCAGATCGAGGCTTCCGCATCCACTGCCCAGGCCGCCGGCATCGCCGCCAGAACGCCCGGCGTCGCGGCGATCGGATCGGTGCTGGCGGGTGAACTTCACGGCCTGCAGACCCTCTTTGCCAACATCGAGGATAACCCCGACAACGTCACGCGATTCTTCGTCATCGGCCGTGAACCGGCGCGAAAGTCCGGAGATGACAAAACCGCAATCATGTTCACCACGGCACACAAGCCCGGTGCTTTGGCCGTCGTGCTTGATGTCTTTAAGGACAACGGCATCAATCTCACCGACATCGAAAAACGTCCCAGCAAGAAGGTCAACTGGGAGTACTATTTCTTCATCGATGCCCAGGGCCATATGGATGATCCAGCCATGAAGCGAGCCGTTGAAGCCGCCAGGGAACACTGCCTGCAACTCACGGTCCTCGGCAGCTATCCGCGGTCTCTGGAAGTGCTGCAGTGACCAATCGTGTCGCCGGTCAATCACGTCAACCGCCGCATCGCCCCTCCTCCTCCAGGCGGCGCCAACCCGGACGAACAACCGCTGTCTTCACGAGTCGCCGAGCGGAGCGTAGAATATGCGGACAGGAGACAGCGGCATGCCGCATGTGCCAGCAACCGAATTCGGTCTGAGCCGCGCTTGGGGACGGCTCATTGCCTGGCTTATTGCCCTGGCGATGGCCCTCTCGCCCGAGGCGCCGCTGATTGGACAGACTGTTGCCGGCGCCGCAACGCAGCCCACCACGCGGCCGACCACGCGACCGGCGACAAGCGTGTCGGCGATCCCGAGGGATGTGGCGGAACTGCGGGATTTCCAATCGCGAGTTCAGGAGGTCGTCCTCAGGACCATGCCTGCCGTGGTGGCGGTAATTGTCGGCAACATGTCGCAGGGTTCAGGCGTCGTGGTCAGTGGCGATGGGCTGGTCCTGACCGCCGGGCACGTCAGCGCGCAACCCGGCCGAGACGCTTGGATCATATTCCCGGATGGGAAGCGATTCCGCGGCAAGACCCTCGGACTGGACCGCTCGGCCGATGCCGGGATGGTGCAGATTACCGACAAGGGGGAATACCCCGCCGTCGAAGTGTCATCAACACCGCCGAAAACCGGGCAATGGTGTCTGGCGATGGGCCACCCGGGCGGCTATCTGAAGACGCGGACGCCACCAGTGCGACTGGGACGGATCATCATGTGGCGAGGGGATTCTCTCATGAGCAGTTGCACACTGGTCGGAGGGGATTCGGGTGGACCTCTGTTTGATCTCGATGGACGACTGATCGGCATACACTCACGCATCGGCCCAAACACCGCCTACAACATCCATGTTCCAATGGCCGCTTTCACGAGGGCGTGGGATCGGATGGTGGCCGGAGAGGCATGGGGCGCGCCCCTGGCTGTTGCGGGAGGCCCCATGCTCGGAGTCCAGTTGGCTGACCGCCCGGGTGAAGCCTCCGTGGAGTCCGTCACGGCCGGATCCAGCGCCGAGAAGGCGGGCATCCGGGCCGGTGACATCATTCTCCGCTTTGCCGACAAACCAATCGCCAGTCGTGAAGACCTGGTGCAGTTGATTCTGCAGCATAAGCCCGGAGATTCCGTCGTCGTTGAGGTTCAGCGCGGGAAGGAAAGGAAGCAGATGTCGGTGAAATTGCAGGCAAGGCAATAGACCCTCGCACGACCGCCCTGCGGTTGCGTCTCTTGCGTTTCGTGCTGAGGGTCGGTTGCCACGATCATTCGACTTCTCCGGTGGAACAAAACATGCGGTACAGGAGCATTCAGTTCGCACTTCCCATTCTGTTGGCGCTGACGGTGTCGGTGTCGGCCCAGCAATCTCGTTCGCGCCTGGCGGAGGACTCGCAACGACGCGCGGATGAATTGTTGAAGGAGGCGTTCCGCCCCGTGGTCGCCGATGCGAGGAAATCCGTGGTTCGAATCAAGTCGGCCGGAAAAGACGTGGCAATGGGAACGATTGTGTCGCCCGAAGGCTGGATACTCACTAAAGCAAGCGAACTTGGTGACAAACTGATCTGCAGGCTGGGGGACGGAACCGAATTTGCGGCGATTGTCGCCGCCACCAGTGAAACCCATGACCTCGCGCTGCTGAAAATCGCAGCCGTTCGACTCACCCCGGTCAAATGGGGCGATGCC
>CAYSSA010000190.1:9059-9999 GCA_964433485.1 uncultured Tepidisphaeraceae bacterium
CCCGGACCTCTGCCGTTGGCAACAGGCGTGCTCAGCGTCGGGCGACGATCGATCCCATCGCATGGAGCCATGCTGGGCGTGCAATTGGAGGAGTCGGACCGGGGCCCCAGGGTATTGAAGATCGTTGATGGCAGCGGCGCGGACAAAGCGGGCGTCAAGGTTCATGATGTCATTCTTGAGGTTGGCGGAAGCTCGACGCCAAGTCGTGAGGACCTTCTGGTCATCCTTCAGCAGCACCGTGTGGGAACCGTCCTGCGGCTGAAAGTGCTGCGCGACGGCAAACCGGTCGAGTTGACGGTCACATTGTCCAAGCGGGCTGCCACAACCCAGCCGACTCGATCGGAAATCATGAACAGCATGGGTGGACCGTTAAGCACTCGCAACACCGGATTCCCTGAAGTCTTCCAGCACGACACGGTCCTCAAACCTTCCGACTGCGGCTCTCCGGTCGTCGATCTCAACGGCTCTGTGGTCGGCATCAACATCGCTCGCGCCGGCCGAACAGAGTCTTATGCCATCCCCGCGGAACTTGTGAGCAGGATCGTCAATGAACTCAAAGCCGCGGCCGCTGCAATAACCGGGAGATGACCTCAACTCGCCATGGCCGGATCCTGACGCCGTACGCGCTTCCCGCAAACGCCTCGGAGCCCGCCATGTGGACGGGCTCCGAGAAATTCGCTTCGTTCAATTGGCGTGCCGCCCATTCACGCCGCTTTGCTGAAATCGGCAAAGTCCGCGTCAGGCCGACCACCAGACGCTCTGGCGGCCTGCTGTTCGGAATCGTCGAGCGGAATTGCCCGACGGGCGAGGTCCCCAGCCGCACGTCCGCCGACCGCCGTGCCGCCAATTCTCCGCGACCGTTCCGCCGGCTCCGTCGCCACGGTTGTTTGTGCCTTGCGACCAGTGACAAGTGAGGTCAACTCCGCGACCATGTTGTTCA
>CAYSSA010000191.1:0-495 GCA_964433485.1 uncultured Tepidisphaeraceae bacterium
TGGCGTTGCTGATCGTGCCGCCGGCCTGGATTGTCAGCATGTTGTAGAAACCGTATTCACCAACCTCCAGGTTGGAGATGTTGTTCCAGAGCGAGCCGGTGCCGGTGCCCAGGGCACTGTTGCCGCAGACCGCGGCTCCGCCGCAGCTCGCTTTCGGTTGGCCCGTGCTTCCGTTGAGCACCGTGAGTTCGCCGTCGTCGAGCAGGCTCTTCATGCCGCTGGCGAGAGCGGCCTTGCGGATTTTGTTTGTCGGGGAGCGGTTGAAGGCCAGTTCGCGGATTTCACCATTCAGATGCATCATTTCAAAGATGCCCAGGCGGCCGCGGAAGCCGGTGCCGGTGCAGTAGTCGCAGCCGCGGGGACGGAACATCTGTTTGCCCTTGAGGTCGTTTTCGGTGATGCCGGCGAGTCTGAGCCACTTGGGGTCGGGGTCGGTGTCCGGGATCTTGCACTTTGGACAGAGGACGCGAATGAGTCGCTGGGCCATGATTGCCT
>CAYSSA010000191.1:566-788 GCA_964433485.1 uncultured Tepidisphaeraceae bacterium
GTTGGTGTGGAGGGTGCTGAACACCAGGTGGCCTGTAAGTGCGGCCTGAATCGCGACTTCGGCCACTTCCAGGTCGCGGATTTCGCCGACGAGGATGATGTTGGGCGCCTGGCGGAGCATGGCGCGGAGGATCTTGGCGAAGCTCAGGCCGATCTGTTCCTTGACCTGACACTGGTTGATGCCGGTGAAGTTGTATTCGACGGGGTCCTCGGCGGTGATGAT
>CAYSSA010000191.1:851-4826 GCA_964433485.1 uncultured Tepidisphaeraceae bacterium
GGAGCCGGTGGGACCGGTGACGAGGAAGATGCCATTGGGGCGTTTGATGATTTTCTGGAAGATCTTGTTGTCTTCCTCGGAGAAGCCGAGCTTTTCGATGCCGATGCGGACGGAGTCCGGACGGAGAATACGAAGCACGACCGATTCGCCATGGTAGGCGGGCAGGGTGCTGACGCGGAAGTCGACCTGTGCCTTGTCCACGCCCATTTTGATGCGGCCGTCCTGGGGGAGGCGTTTTTCGGCGATGTCGATGCCGGCCATGATCTTGATGCGGCTGATGAGGGGGCCCTGCATGCGTTTTGGGATGCGGTCGCGCTCGATACACTCGCCGTCAATGCGGTAGCGGACGCGGACGCGGTCTTTCATGGGCTCGATATGGATATCGGAGGCGCGGTTGCGAACGGCCTCGACGATCATGGCCTGCACGAGCTTGATGATGGGGGCCTGGGTGGGGTCGTTGACGGCATCCTCGCCCATTCCGGCAAGGTCGATGGACTTGTCGATGGAGCGATCGACGGACTTGTCGAGGGTTTTATCGAGGGACTTGAGGGTGGAGTCGATGGTTTTGTCGATGGTCTTGTCGGCGCCCGAGGAGAAGATGTCGTCGAGATAGCGTTTGATGCGGCTCTTGGGCGCCAGGACGGTGCGGATTTCGCGGTTGAGGCGGAAGCGAAGGATGTCGAGGGTTTCCAGGTCCAGTGGGTCGTGGATGGCGACGCGCAGCTTGCCGTTCTCGATGCCGATGGGCATGATCAGGTGCTTGCGCATGAGATCGTCGGGGATGGAGTTGATGACGTTGGGGGAAATGGAACTCTTGTCGAGGTCGATGTACTCGAGGTTGTGCTGGGTGGCCAGGGCCTTGTAAACATTGTTTTCGGAGGCGAGTTTGAGTTCGAGGAGAGCCTCTCCTATGCGCAGGTTCTTCTGCTTGGCATAGTCGACCGCCCGCTGCTGCTCCTTGGGATTCAGGATGCCCCACTCAACGAGAATTTCGCCCAGTTTCTTCTGGTTTTTGGCCATAATGTAAGCCTCACGGTGACTGCCTGAACGCCCGGCGCGCAGGATCGCCAATCGTTTAATGTTATACGACGGTTGGGGTTAAGAAAAGAGAGAAGGGAGAAGGAAAAGCGCAAAATGTGAATGCGGAATCGGAGATGCCGAGGGGCGGGGGAAGAAGACAGGCACATGACCGAACACGGCGTGGTGCAGGACCGTTGTCACGCGCAGGCAGACCTGCCTCCAACTCCGTCGGTGGCGATTGAAGTCAACCGGCTGCGTCAGCCGCGGGAAGAGACTCTTTGTGTCTTGCAGGGCTTGTTTCCGCGCCTCCAGGTTTTCGCAGCACCCATCGTGGGCCCGACAGCAGGCTCCGGCCGTCGCAGCCGGAAGTCATGTCCGGTTTCAGCCGAATAGAAATGTCCGGTTACAAGTGCCGGATGGAGAAGGACTGGATTAAGCTGAGTCAACGTGATCGGGATGTGTTGAAGCGGATGTCGCTGGTGCTCATGAGGCGAACAGACTCAAGCGGAAGCATCGCGACCGCCGGGTCGCTCGGAGCGTCAGGTTCGCCGGTTGCAGCGGCGGCTGGCGAAAGAAGGCGACGATGCCGTGGTGCATAGCCTGCGTGGGCGGCCATCGAACCGGCGTGTGAAGGAGTTGGTCAAGCGGGACGCACTGAAGTCGTACCGGAAACGCTACGGCGGTTCTGGGCCGACGATGGCCGGAGAGAAGCCGACGGCGGAGCGGGGAACCGAGACGGGCAACCGTTCAACCTCGGCGCCGTCCCGCGCGACCGGCGCGGCCGACACTGCGCGGAGGCGAGACTGCTATTGGGTCGGAAAGCCGTTAAGTATTTCTACAAGGCCACTGGCCTGAGATCCGGTCGAGAAATCGTTGTAGCATGTTGAGCATCAGGGAGTTACACGCAATCATAGCGTTTTAGGACTATCTACGCCCCCGTTCTCTTTACCTTCTCCTTTCGCGAGCTGACTTGGCGCAATTCTTGTATCACTTCCTATCCTGATTCAACGACGCGGCGTCGTTGTGGCGGAACCTTGGGTTATGAGGCTGGTCATGAGTTCGTCGTGACCTTGGGATCATCTGCCAATAGGCTACCGATATTGACGGGGACAGGACTGGAAAATAGCATCTGCCAGCAGCGGCCATCGAAACGGATAGGGGGGCATCATTCGTTCCAGTTCGCCAAGCCAGCACGGTGAAAGATGAAAAGCCTTCTGTTCCTCATGTCTGTTGCGTTCCTTAACCACGCATCGGCGGTAAAAGGTGGTGGATTCCTTTTCACTACGTTCCGAGACGAGACCACGCCGATGTCGGAACAGATCTACATGGCAATCAGCGAGGACGGCAGGCAGTGGAAGGCGCTTAAGAATGGCAACCCCGTGCTGGTAAGCGACGTGGGCGAAAAAGGCGTGCGCGATTCATTTCTTCTGCGGTCTGGCGATGGGAAGAAGGTCTGGCTGATCGCCACCGATCTATGTGTCAACAGGAACAGGGACTGGGGTCGGAACACGCGAGCGGGAAGCAGGTCGATTGTTGTCTGGGAATCGGGCGACCTGGTGCATTGGTCACCGCCACGGCTGGCTAAAGTCGCCGCCGAAGATGCCGGTTGCACCTGGGCGCCCGAGGCGATCTACGATGAGCAGGCCGGCGACTACCTGGTCTACTGGGCTTCAAAAACCAAGGGCGACAACTTTTCCAAACAGCGTATCTGGGCGACTCGAACCAAGGATTTCATCACCTTCGACAAGCCTTTTGTCTATGTGGAAAAGGCCAATCATGTCATCGACATCACCATCATACGCGATGGGGACACCTACTATCGTTTCATGAAGGATGACAAGGAAAAGTCCGTCAGCATGGCCAGCAGCAAGAAACTCATGGGCCCCTGGCAGGACATGGAGCGATTCACGGCCGGGAAGGGAAAGAACTTCGAAGGTCCGATCTGTTTTCAGTTGAAATCGGCCATGGACGGCCAGCCGCCCGAGTGGTGCCTGCTGCTGGATAATGTCAGCGATCGCATTGGTCCCGGGGCGTTTGGCTACATGCCATTCATCAGCCGCGACCTGAGCACCGGCCAGTTCAAACCGGCTACCGACTTCCGCTTTCCCTATCCGTTTCGCCACGGGTCTGTATTGCCGATCACGACAGCGGAGTTGGAACGCCTCAATGCGGCAAACGCTCGTTGAGGGACAACTCGCACCGCTAGCCGTGATGCGGCCAGCCACCCGGTTGTACGCCGCCGCCGGGATGAGCTTCCAGGCGGCCGGCGCAAGCGAATGTCGGGCGCGTCTGTCGGTTCGGGCGTGGCGTCGGTGTTGATTGACCCCGTCCCTCGGGAGCACTATGCTGCCGTCTTCGATGCGGCCGCGAGGTCGCAGCCTTCAGGAAATGAGTTTGGCTGACGTCTGGGCGGAAGCGTTCCAGAGGTTTGGATCATATGCACACCAATCGGGTCGCTGACCCCAACAGCAACGACCGGGCTAAGCGTCTTTCCCTTCCGATTCTGGACGGCAACGACACCGGAGATGTCTTGTTCGCGGAATACGAGAAGAAGGAGAAGTGTGGGATTTTCGGCATATGGGGAACGCGGGATGCCTCGCAGATCTGCTTTCAGGGGCTTTTCTCGCAGCAGCACCGCGGGCAGGAATCGGCCGGTATATCGGTGACGGACGGCAGAGAATTGCGCGGGCACACCGGGATGGGGCTGGTGGGGCAGGTATTCACGCCGCGGGTGCTCAAGGAGGATCTGGCGGGAACCGGCGCCATTGGTCATGTTCGCTATTCGACCACCGGTTCCAGCCGGCTGTGCAACGCCCAGCCACTGATGCGACAGTATCTGCTGGGCCCGGTGGCGGTGGCTCACAACGGCAATCTGATTAACGCACAGTTGCTGCGGCGGATGTATGAGGAGCACGGGCACATCTTCCAGAGCACGACCGACACGGAGATCATTGT
>CAYSSA010000191.1:4836-9918 GCA_964433485.1 uncultured Tepidisphaeraceae bacterium
GGCCAAGCCGACGCACATGGACAAGCCCGATCCGCTGCCGCATGTGCTGCGGCATTTACAGGGGGCCTTCAGCCTGTTGTTCCTGTTTCCGGACCACATTGAGGCCTGCCGCGATCCATGGGGAATCCGGCCGCTGTCCATCGGACGGACGCGGGATGGCCACTGGGTTGTGGCGAGTGAGACGTGCGCATTCGACGCGATTGACGCGGCATTTGAGAGGGATGTGGAGCCGGGCGAGATCGTACGGATTGACGATTCGGGGATCAGTTCGCGTCGGTTTGCCGCCGCGGAGGCGGAACTGGCCCACTGTGTGTTCGAGCATGTGTATTTCGCGAATCCGGCCAGCCGGGTTTTTGGGCAGAATGTTCACTTCGTGCGTGAATCGCTGGGGAGGCAATTGGCTCGGGAGTGCCCGGTGGACGCGGATTTTGTGATGCCGATGCCCGACTCGGGGCGAAGCGCGGCGCTGGGGTTTGCCAAAGAGTCGGGCATTCAGTTTGAGGAGGGGATCGTGCCCAACCGATTTGTGGGGCGGACGTTTATTCTGCCGACGCAGATTCAGCGCGACCGAGCGGTCGCGATCAAGCTGAACATCATTCCGGAAGTCGTAAGAGGCAAAAGGGTTGTGATTGTCGAGGACTCTGTGGTGCGCGGCACAACCACGCGGTCGAAGATGCGGGCGCTGCGCCGCGCCGGGGCCAGGGAGATTCATTTGCGCGTGTCCTGCCCACCCATACGACACCCCTGTTTCTATGGAATTGACTTCCCCACCAAACAGGAACTCATTGCTCATGAGCGCACGATCGAGGAAGTCGGACGGTTCCTCGAAGTCAATTCGCTGGGTTATCTGTCGTTGGAAGGCATGCTCGGCTGCATGAGCGACTCGGCGGACCATTATTGCACGGCTTGCTGGAGCGGTCGATACAAGTTGCCGGTGGATTCGCCGCAGAGCAAGCTCGGCCTTGAGCGCGGGCAGTTGACGATGTTTTGACGCCGCAACGCGGCGCGTCCGTCCGAGAATGATGCATTCGGAGCCGTAAGCCTGGTTCCATCAAGTTGCCTTGCGCGCAAGAGAGGTGGCTCGAAGCGATGGGGTCGCGCTTGTTGGGGCGCCGATCGACGAGTTGGTCCGGTGGCTGCGGGCGGGATGGACTCGGTGCGGTTTGGGGGAACTTGAGGTCGAAGGCGACGAGGACGACGATGAGGCGCGGTAGAATCTTCGCGAGGCGTGAGCGCAGTTAGTTTCCGGCCGCGCCGATCTTGTGTGGCTGGTTGAGGGGAGCCCCATCATCGGCCCTCAGGGTCGCCGGCTTTGCGACCGCCAATCGATGAAGACCGAAGGTGAACTCATGCGTGGCGCGGTCGGCATCCTGGATGTTCACTCGGATCGACCTGGCTCTGTTGTTCTGTCCGATGGTCAGAGTCAGCGTTGGCGAGCGGTCGGCGAATGCCGTCAGGTGTGACTTGAGCAGCCAGCCCGCGCCCCCTGGCAGTTCTGTGCCGCGATCCGCGCGCCGCGGTCAACCATTGACAGTTTCTTCTCCCACGACAGGAAGGAAAACAGCGGCGGCGAGCTGAACTGGTGGATCAGCCTATTCTGAGGTGCTTGAGCGGCGGCAAGGCTTGCGGAGAACAGAAGGGCCAGCGGAAGCAATTGCGGATGGGGCAGGCGCAAAACCAGCAGAATCAATGTGGAAGGCACTCTGGTGTGCTTACCTGGTTTGCTCCCAAGCCGTTGTGTGCGACCCGCAACACGGAGCCTGTTGCCGTGTAGTGACTCTGGAGAACAGTGTCCACTTCGGTCATTCATTTAAGGAACACCATCATGCACAGGATCGACCAATTGGTCTTGGCAATCATGGCGGCGGCACTGGCATCGGCGGCGATCGCCGCGGACGCCCCGCGCGCGCCGGGCAGACTCAATGTCCTATTCATCGCGGTGGACGACCTGCGCCCGCAGCTTGGCTGCTACGGTGACAAGCTGGTGAAGTCGCCGCAAATTGACCGGCTGGCCGCGCGGGGAATGGTGTTTGACCGCGCCTTCTGCCAGCAGGCGTTGTGCTCGCCATCCCGCATCTCGCTGCTGACCGGGCGACATCCGTGGACGACAAAGATCTACGACATCGGTCCGTTCCTGCGCCAGACCATGCCCGATGTGGTGACGCTGCCGCAGCATTTCAAGAACAACGGCTACTTCGCGCGAAGCCTGGGCAAAGTCTATCACGTCGGCATCGACGATCCGGCATCGTGGAGCGTCCCGCCCTGGCACTCTAAGAAACCCCGTTATGGTCCGGAATGATTGGCCCTGGTCGCCAAGCGCCGGGCGGGGTTCGTCGAGAAGGGCGAGCCGATTCCGCAGAAGGGCGAGAATGCGCCATTCTACGGCGGGCCGGCTTTCGAGGCGCCGGAGCTCGCCGACGACGACCTGCTGGATGGCGACACGGTCAGCAATGCACTGCAGGCCATGCGCGAACTGGCCGGGAAACCGCAGCAGCCGTTCTTCCTGGCGGTTGGATTCGCCAATCCGCACGTGCCGTGGGTGGCTCCGAAGAGGTATTGGGATCTCTATCGCGAGCAGGACATTCCCCTGCCCGAGAACAACTACGCGCCGCGGAACGCCCCGGCGTTCGCCGCCAGTTCGGGGACCGATTTCTACTGGTATTCCAACGTGCCCAAAGACCGCAAGGTCAGCCCTGAGTTCGGCCGGCGCTGTCTGCATGGCTATCTGGCGGCCATCAGCTATGTCGACGCCGGCGTCGGGCGGCTGCTGGATGAACTCGAGCGCCTGAAGCTTGTCGAGAACACCATCGTCATCTTCTGGGGCGACCATGGCTACTACATGGGCGAGCACGGCTGGTGGGGCGGCAAGCACAACAATTACGAAGGCGCCACTCGCGCGCCGCTGCTGATCGCGGTTCCCGGTCAGAAACATCGCGGGTCGCACACGTCGGCGCTGGTTGAGTTCGTGGACATCTATCCTTCTCTGGCCGAGCTTTGCGGCCTTCCGCTGGCGCCGGGGCTGGAGGGAACCAGTTTCGTACCGCTGCTGGATGATCCGAACAGACCGTGGAAGAAGGCGGCGTTCAGCGAGTATCCCAAGGGCGGGCGTCAGGGCACGGCCATGCGCACGGACCGCTATCGCTATGTCGAATGGAGGGACAAAAAGGGCGAACTAGTGGCGAGCGAGTTGTACGATCACCAGTCCGACCCGCAGGAGAACCAGAACCTTGCCGGCAAGCCGGAACACAAGGCCCTTCTGGAGGAACTGGCCGGGCAGATGAAAGCCGTGCGAACGCGTTGAATATCGGCTGGGCACAACGCGGAGATAAAGCACTCCACAATTCCGGCCGATCTGATGAGCAGGCGCGTCGCGGTATGCGCCGGATTTGTCCATCGAAGCAAGGAGCCGCCATGTCCGCAGTGGGCCTTCGAGGTTCGCCGGAGCGATTGAACGAGTTGCTCGGCAGTCTATCCACCATTGCGACGCTGCCGGAGATCGCCGCGCGCATCACCACCTGCGTCAACGATCCCTCCAGCACGGTCGAGGACCTGCATCGCATCCTGGCGGCTGATCCCGCCCTGGTCAGCCGCCTGCTGCGGCTGGTCAACAGCACTTTCTATGCGCGGGCTGCCCACGTCGATTCAGTGCAGCGCGCCATTGTGCTGCTTGGGTTCGACGCCGTGCATCATCTGGCGCTGGCTGCGACGATGGGCCAGCTTTTTCGCGGCAACCGCATCTGCGAAGGTTACTCCGGGCGTGACCTCTGGGTCCATTGCATTGCTGTGGCGGCGATTGCCCGCGAGTTGGCCATACGATCCGGGCACCCCGCGCCGGATGAGGTCTTCCTGGCCGGTCTGCTGCACGACATCGGCCTGGTGGTGTCGCTTCAGGTCTGTCGGGGGCAATTGCGACAGGTGTGCGAGCGGGTTCGCGACGGCGTTGAGGTCTTTGCGACCGCCGAAATGGAAATCATCGGCGTGGGCCATGAGGAACTGGGCGCGGCCCTGGCGCGACAGTGGAAGTTCCCCGAATCGGTCTGTGTGGTCGCCGCGCACCACCACGATCCGGCCGCGGTGGGCCCGCGTTGGCACACGCTGGTGGCGATCGTGCATGTCGCGGACGTGATCTGCTGCTGTCAGTCCATTGGTTTTGACCTGACGGCCCGCCGGGACACCCTTGATCAGGGCTGTATGGCGGTCATCAGGCCGCAACTGCTCGAAGAAGCCACCGCCAAGGCCGCCGAATGGACCGGGCCGGCCATTGAGATTCTGTCGTAGGCCCGTTTGAGCGCCGGTCGGCCTCCCATTCGACGAATCTGTCTCGCCGCCTACCGCTGAATGAAGTTTGCGGCTAAGATTCCCCACCTTGTTTGCCATGACACAGACGACAGAAACAACACCGTCCGCGCCGCCCGCTCAGAAGAAACCCGATGAGCCGCCCATGGGTTTCTGGCGGAAGGCCTGGGTCGAATATGTCCGGCCGTTCCTGATGGTGGCGCTGGTGCTGACCATGGCGCGGTCCATGTTCCTCGACTGGAACGACGTGCCCACAGGCTCGATGAAGCCGACCATTGTCGAAGGAGACCGCATCCTGGTGAACAAGCTGGCTTATGACCTGAAAATCCCTTACCTCACGTGGAATAACGAGGCGTTCCCAATCATCAAGTGGGGCGATCCAAAGCCCGGTGAAATCGTCATCTTTTTCGGTCCCAAGACCGGGACCCGGCTCGTCAAGCGCGTGATCGCCGGGCCTGGCGACGTGGTACAACTCGTCAACGAGCGGCTTATCGTCAACGGTGTCGCCGCCAGCTACGCGCCGCTGGAACAGACGATATCCAATCATGTTTCGGTCGGCGAACGGGCCATTGCCAAGTTCGCCCGCGAAAGCGTTGGCCAGACGAATCACCCCGTGATGTTCCTTCCCGGGCGCTATTCGCCGGCACGAGATTTCGGTCCATTCACGGTTCCCGCCGGGCACTACTTCATGCTCGGCGACAACCGCGACAACTCGGCGGACTCCCGCTTCATCGGTCCCGTCCCGCGCAACTCGATCGTCGGGCGTGCCACGCGTGTCGCCGTGTG
>CAYSSA010000192.1:0-8141 GCA_964433485.1 uncultured Tepidisphaeraceae bacterium
AGCTTGCACAGCCGGCCACGCTTCGCGTAGCGCATTTCGGTCCACCGGCAAGGTGTACGCTCAAGACAGGGACGATTTCGCGCGAAATCGAGCTTCGGCCGGGCATTACCGAAGCCCAACTGAATGTTCCCGCGGTCGATAAGCCGACCGAAGTTGAGGTGTCGCTGGCTGTCAATGGCGAGACACTGCCGCCGCAATCCGTGACGCTGAAGCCTGTTCGCAGGTGGGAGATCTACCTTCTGCCGCATTCGCATGTGGATATCGGATATACGCATGTGCAGTCGGATGTCGAAAAGGTGCAGTGCAGGAACCTGGAAGACGCCATCCACATCGCCCGGAAGACGGCATCGTATCCGGAGGGATCGCGCTACAAGTGGAACGCCGAAGTGATGTGGCCGATTGAGGTGTATCTGCGCCATGCCAAACCCGAACAGCGGAGGTCCCTGTTTGAAGCGATCAAGGCGGGACAGGTGGAACTTGACGCCTTGTACGGCAATATGCTGACGGGATTGTGCCGTGCGGAAGAGCTGGCGGCCATGGTGGACTACGCCCAGGTGATGGCCAAAGAAACCGGTGCCAGCATCGAATGCGCCATGATCAGCGACGTACCCGGATACGTCTGGGGAATGGTCCCCGTGCTGTCGCAGGCGGGCGTGAAGTATTTCTCGATCGGGCCCAACGAAGGCGACCGCATCGGCCGGACGATTTCCGAACACGGCGACAGGCCGTTTTACTGGCTCAGCCCCGGCGGCAGGGACAAGGTGCTGGTGTGGATCGCCGGCATGGGCTACTCACGTTTCCATGGCGGCGGCCTGACGCGGCGCTCGGATCAGCTCTGGAGATATCTCCAGCAGCTTCAAGCCAGGGAGTACCCTTACGATATTGTACATGTGCGCTACAACGTCGGCGGTGACAACGGCGGACCGGATCCGGCCGTGTCCGATTTCGTCCGCGACTGGAACGAGAAGCATGCCTATCCGCGGTTGATCCTGGCGACGACCAGCGAGATGTTCCGCGCGTTTGAGGCGCGATACGCCGACAAGATTCCGACGTTGCGCGGCGATTTCACGCCCTACTGGGAGGACGGCGCGCCCTCGACGGCCGCCGAGACGACCATAAACCGGGCCACGGCCGACCGGTTGGTGCAGGCGCAGTTCCTCTGGAGCGTCATCAGTCCCGCCGCCTACCCGGCAGAGCGGATCCGCGATGCCTGGCGAGGTGTGCTGCTGTACAGTGAGCACACTTGGGGCGCACACAACTCCATCAGCCAGCCGGACCATCCCTTTGTGCAGACCCAATGGGCGACCAAGCGGGGCTTCGCGGTGGAGGCCGACAAGATCTCGAAACAACTCCTGGCCGACATTGTGCCCAAGGCAGCCGCTCCAGTGCCGGCGATTGACGTGATCAACACCACTTCGTGGCCGCGAACCGACCTGGTCATCGTCAGCAAAGAGCTCGCGGCCGCCGGCAACGGCCTGCGCGATCCCAACGGTCAAATCGTTGACACGCAGATTCTGTCCACCGGCGATATGGTCTTCGTCGCCGAGAATGTCCCACCGATGTCATCGGTTCGATTTACGTTTGCGAAAGGAAACACGCCCGCGATTGGCAAGGTCAAGGTCGCCGAAAACGCCATTTCCAATGCCTATGTCGCCGTCAAGGTCGATCCGGCCACGGGTGACATCGGCAGTCTCCGCGCCGACCACGAATTCGTCAACACGAACCCTGGCGCCGGGCTGAACTCATACCACTATCTGCCTGGCGCTGATCCGAAAAACGCCCAACGTAATGGCCCGGCCAAAGTGACGATCAAGGAAAGCGGGCCAATCATGGCCAGTCTCGTGGTTGATTCCGACGCTCCCGGCTGCAACAGACTCAGCCGTGAAGTCCGCCTCGTGGCGGGCCTGCGCCGCGTCGATCTCATCGACACCTTCGACAAGAAGGCCGTGCGGCGGAAGGAAGGCGTGCATGTCGGGTTTGCACTCAATGTCCCGGATCCGCAGATGCGCTGGGACACGGCGTTTGCCACCGTGCGGGCCGAAGCCGACCAGCTCGCCGGGTCGTGCCGCAACTGGTACAGCGTGCAGCGCTTCATTGATGTCTCCAACGCCCGATTGGGCATGACGATCGCATCGCCCGATGCGCCCCTCTGGGAAATGGGTGGACTCACGGCGAATGTTCTCGGGGCAGCCAACAACCCCTCGCTGTGGATCGCCAACAACCCGCAGTCGGCCACGCTCTATAGCTGGGTCATGAACAACCACTGGCACACCAACTACAAGGCGGACCAGGACGGCTTGCTCACCTTCCGCTTCTCGCTGCAGCCACACGGCGCATTCGCCGCCGAAGCCGCGTATCGCTTCGGCACGGAGATCGCCCAACCGCTGCTGGTCTGCCCGGCGATGGACAAGCCGCTGGCCGCGCCATTCAAGCTTGACGCCGCCGCAACCGTGGTATCCGCCGTCAAGCGCAGCCGCGACGGCAAGGCGACGATCGTGCGCTTGTACAACCCATCGTCCAGGACGGACGCGGTGAAGTTCGCATGGACAGCCTCGCCCGCCGCGGTTTCACTCAGCGACCTGACCGAGACGCCGTTGAAGACGGCCGCGGCAACCATCGAGCTGGCGCCGGGCGATGTGATGACACTGCGCATCGAGTGAGACAAACGGCGCCTGCGCCAACCGCGTCCCTGGCCCGCGATTCACCTCGCCGGGCGAATCGGCTATATTGGTGACATGCCGTACAACTTCACAACGATCGAAAAGAAGTGGCAGGAATACTGGTTGAAGAACAAGTCGTTCCGCGCCCTCGACCCGGCCGAAGCGGGCAACATGCCCAAGGCGTATGTGCTGGACATGTTCCCCTACCCCAGCGGCGCGGGTCTGCACGTGGGACATCCGGAGGGCTACACGGCCACCGACATCTACTCGCGATACCTGCGCATGAAGGGCTACAATGTACTGCATCCAATGGGATGGGACGCGTTCGGGCTGCCGGCGGAGCAATATGCGGTAAAGACCAACACGCATCCCCGAATCACCACGGAGCAGAATATCGCCACGTTCCGCCGGCAGATTCAGTCGCTGGGGCTGAGCTATGACTGGGATCGCGAGGTGGACACCACCGACCCGGAATATTACCGGTGGACGCAGTGGATCTTCCTGCAAATCTACAACAGCTATTTCGATCCCGTGGAGCGGAAAGCCAAGCCGATCGGGTTCCTGATGGAACAACTGGTGAACGACAACTACGTCGTCGCGCCGGATGGCTCGGTGCATCTGAACCCGACGCAGGAAGGCATGGAACAACTGGCCGGCGAGATGCGCGTCGAGCGCCTCTGGTCGGAGTTGTCCGATGCGGAAAAACGGGAAGTGCTGGACGGACAGCGACTGGCCTACACCGCCGAGGTGCCGGTGAACTGGTGTCCGGCGCTGGGCACGGTGCTGGCCAACGAGGAGGTGATTGACGGCCGGAGCGAAGTGGGCGGTTTCCCGGTCGAGCGACGGCCCATGCGGCAGTGGATGCTGCGGATCACCGCATACGCCGAACGCCTCGCGGAAGACCTGTCGCTGCTGAACTGGCCCGACAGCCTGAAGGACATGCAGCGGAACTGGATCGGCAAGTCGGTGGGCGCGGAGGTCGATTTCGATATCGAGGGATTCGACGTCGACGATGAAGATGCGACCGTGACGGTGGTCACGACCCGGCCGGACACGCTCTACGGTGTAACCTATATGGTGCTGGCCCCGGAGCATCCGGTGGTTGACCGCATCACGACCCCTGCGCAGAAGGCGGCCGTCGAAGCATACAAAACGGCCTGCGCCGCGCGCAGCGAACGAGACCGCATGGCCGAATCGAGGGAAAAGACGGGTGTGTTCACCGGTGCCTTTGCGGTGAACCCGGTGAACGACGAGCGGATTCCAATCTGGATCGCGGACTACGTGCTGATGGGATACGGCACCGGCGCGATCATGGCGGTGCCGGCGCACGACCAGCGCGACTACGACTTCGCGACGCGGTTCAAGCTGCCCATCCGGCAGGTGGTCAAGCCGATGTCGGGCGAAGCCCCCGTGGGACGCGCATTCGAGGACGATGGCATCTCGATCAACTCGGAGGTCATCAATGGCCTGCCGACCGACGAGGCGCAGGAGAAGATCGTGGCGTTTCTGCACGCCCAGGGCGTGGCCAAGCGCACGGTGAAATACAAACTGCGCGACTGGCTGTTCTCGCGTCAGCGCTACTGGGGCGAACCGTTCCCGGTGGTGATTGATGAACAGGGAAACGCCCATCCGCTGCGGGATGAGGAACTGCCGGTGGTGTTGCCGGAGATGGAAGACTTCAAGCCCACCGGCACCCCCGAGCCGCCGCTGACAAAGGCAACCCATTGGTTGCGTTACGAACAGGACGGCAAGACCTACACGCGCGAAACGAACACCATGCCGCAGTGGGCCGGTTCCTGCTGGTATTACCTGCGCTACATCGATCCGAAGAACGCCGATCGCTTCCTGGATCCTGCAAAGGAACGGTATTGGATGCCGGTGGACCTGTATGTCGGCGGAGCCGAGCATGCCGTGCTGCATCTGCTCTACGCGCGTTTCTGGCACAAAGTGCTCTACGATCTGGGGCACGTGAGCACGCCCGAGCCGTTCGCGAAACTCGTCAACCAGGGGATCATCCTGGGCGAAGGCGAGTATCACGTCTTCCAGCGGGAGGATGGGCGGCACATCTCAACCAGCGACCTGCGAGACATCGGCGAGGAGGCCACCGACAAGGGCGCCTTCCTCGTCGGATACGAGAAATCAAGCGGATGCAAATGCACCGGCCGCAGAATCGACGAGGAAATGGTGCAGCGGAGCGGCGACGGCTTCGTGCTCAAGGCCGACCCGTCCATTCGCGTGGACGCCCGGTCCTTCAAGATGAGCAAGAGCCGCGGGAACGTGGTCAATCCCGACGCGATTCTGCGCGACTACGGCGCCGACGCCTTCCGGCTCTACGAAATGTACATGGGGCCGCTGGAAGCCAGCAAGCCGTGGAACACCCGCGACATCGTGGGCATGGCGAGGTTCCTGAACTCGATCTGGCGAAATCTGGTCGGCGACGAGGAAAAGGGCACCGTCGGCCAGCGCATCGGCGATGAGCCCCCTTCCGAAGCCCTGGACCGCATGACTCATCGCGTCATAAAAAAGGTGGCGGAGGATATCGAGGCGCTGCGATTCAACGTCGCCATCGCGGAACTGATCAAGCTCAACAACGAACTGACCGGACTGGCCAGGACGCCCCGGACCGTCGCCATCGCCCTGACGCTCATGCTGGCGCCTTTCGCCCCGCACATCGCCGAGGAAATCTGGCAGCGTCTGGGTAATGCCGATTCGCTGGCCCGCCACGCATGGCCCGCATTCGACCCCGCCAAACTGGTCGAGGCGACGATCGAGCTGCCTGTGCAGGTCAACGGCAAGGTGCGCGACAAGATCGTTGTGCCCGCCGACGCCGACGAGAAATTGGTGCTGGATCTGGCGATGAAGTGCGAGAAGGTCAAACCTTGGATCGAAGGCAAGACGATCAAGACGGCGAAGTATGTGACGAAAAAGCTGATCACCATCGCCGTTGGATGAGTGGTTTGATCAGCGACATTGGGCACAGAAATCGCCCGCCGCGAAGCGGCCGCAATGGAATTTCGAATAACCACCAAGGCATGGAGAGAATTCGGATTTGGGATCTTGTTTGTGATCCACGGGTTCTGCCGGCCGACACTGTACTACGCACCTGAAGAAAGAAGCCGCAACGATGCCTGATGTAGCCAACGCTCCTCCCGCTCTTCTCCGACGGCTGAACGAAATGGCCGCAAGGGCGGACGAACTGCGGGAACTGCTCAACGACCCCGCGGTTCTGACCAACGCCCAGCGGCTGATTTCCATTACCCGTGAACAGGGGCGGCTAAGCGGGATCGTGGGAAGATACCGGGAGTATCAGAAAGTCCTGGCCGAGATCGAGGATTTGCGGAAGCTGGCGGCATCACGCGAAGACGCCGACATGGCCGAAATGGCGGAGGCCGAGCTTCCAACCGCCATGGCCAGGGCGGCGGAACTCCTGGAATCGCTGAAGGATGAGTTCGTGGCCGCGGAGGACAATGCGGTGGATTCATTCTTCCTGGAGATTCGCGCCGGCACCGGCGGCGAAGAGGCCGCGCTGTTCGCCCGCGATCTGTTTGAGATGTACCGCAAGTACGTCGAACGAAAACGCTGGAGCTGGGATGTCTCCGATCTATCAACTTCGGAGCGCGGGGGCTTCAAGGAAGTGATCGTCAATGTCAGGGGCAACGGGGCCTATCGCCATCTGCAGTACGAAGCCGGCGGACATCGAGTGCAGCGCGTGCCGGAAACCGAAGCCCAGGGCCGGATTCACACTTCGGCGGCAACCGTGGCCGTGCTGCCGGAGCTGGCGGATGTGAAGATCAATATCGATCCAAGGGACGTGGAGGAATCAGGCTGCCGGGGCGGCGGACCAGGCGGGCAGAACGTCAACAAGGTGGAAACCGGCTGGCAGCTTTTCCACAAGCCCAGCGGACTGCGATTCAAGATGACCGAGCACAAGTCGCAGTCCCAGAACAAGGAACGCGCCTGGGCGCTGCTGCGGGCGACACTTTACGAAGCCGAGCGGGCCAGGCAGCACGCCGCCGTGACCGGGGCGCGCAAGGCCATGATGGGATCGGGGGATCGCTCCGAACGCATTCGCACGTATAATTTTCCGCAGAACCGCTGCACCGACCATCGCCTTGGCGGCGAGGGCGGCGGCGAAAAGAACTTCAACCTGTCAAAGGTGATCGAGGGTGAGTTGGACGAGGTCCTCAACGCCCTCATGGAAATGGACAAGCGGGAACGGCTGGAAAATCTGTGAGCCCAGTCCCCTGCCTGTTTCCCAAATGAATCCAGGAGTGTGTGCCATGGCCAAGAGTCGCAAGAAATCCGAGGCCCCGAAGGAACAGTCGAAGCCCAAACCTGCGGCCGGCGCCTCGCCGTTGCTCGATACGGATCTGGCAGCGTCGGCGGTCGCCAAGATACTGCTGGCCAAATCAAAAATGCAGGACACCGGATCGGCTGCCGACAGCGGCCGGGAGTCTGACGCGTTCAAGCAGCTCAAGGAAGGGCTCAACAAGCCCGCGTCGCTTGCGGCGGCCAACTCGCTGAATGCCGCCCTGGGCCACAGCAAAGCCGATCTGCCCCGGAGATTCGGCAAGAACTCCAGCCACGGCCAGGTCGTCGGCCACGCCGGACCGAGCAATGTGCCGCGACGGACCAACGGATAAGCCCCGAGGAACCTGTGGTCGACCCCAAAAGTCCCTCGCTGTCATTTCTCGGCAACCTGCTGCACACACGGACCGCCACCGTCCTGTGCGCCGGCTTTTTTGCGGCACAGACATTTCTTGTGGCAACCGGCCTGCCGGCCATTCCGTGCTGGTTTCATGCGTGGACGGGCCTTCCCTGCCCCCTCTGCGGGATTTCGCATTCCATCGGCGCGCTCGTCCGCGGTCATATCCGTAATGGGCTCGCACTGCACCCGTTCGGATTGGCCGCTCTCCTCCTGGGGATCCTTATCTGCACCGCCGCATTGCTGCCCGAAGATCACCGCCTTGCCCTTGCCTCGGGTTTCGAGAAGATCGAACAGCGCACCGGAATCTCCGCCATTCTCGTCATCATGCTGTTTGCATTCTGGTTTGTTCGCATGACTCTGGACGGACTGTGGTATGCCACGCCAACAGTGGGCCACTGAAAGCTGGCCACGCCTTGCGCCGCAACGCCACGCGAGTGCGCCGCCAGCCCCCGCCGGCGCCGGTTTGGGCGGCTATTGTCGGAAGCAGCGGATTTACCTTTGATTCTGCTTGACGCGAATCCGTCAACCCGACAGAGTGATGTTGCAACCGCGTGGCCTCTCGGTAACTCTGAATCGACGGGCCGCACAGGCGCAAATCAGCGCCCATCCGCGGTTAACCCTTCCTCTCACTTGTTTCCACTCGGCGTCGCATCGGCCTTCAGGTCGCCAAGGGCATACTGCATGCCGTCCATAAAATGCCGCATAATCGGCGCGGTCCAGAAAACCTGGTGGTTGTGGCCGTATGAACAGTAGAACACCCGGCCCTTGCCGTA
>CAYSSA010000192.1:8225-9867 GCA_964433485.1 uncultured Tepidisphaeraceae bacterium
TCTTGCTCTTCTCCAAGTCGATGCTGACCAGAATATGCAGCTTCTGTCGCGAATACGGGGCCTTGAACGTGTACATCTCGTCGGAGAACTCGAAACCCTGGCCGTTGAACGCGGCATTGACCGGGCTGGCCGGATCGTCAAGCCTGGCGAAATGCCTGCCGAACGGATGCCCCTGGAAATAGCCTCCGATCATCTCACCGTATTCCTTCCAGTCGTACGAACAGTCGGTCGCAGCGTGGCTGCCGGCCAGCCCTTTGCCCGAGGCGACAAAATCAACAAAACTCTTGCGCAGGCGGTCGTTGGCCACTTTGTCGCCGAACAGCGAGCCCGTCGTGCTGCACATCATCACCGCGTCGAACTGAGCCAGCGTCTCCGCCTCGAACATGAACCTGTCATTGGAGATCACCGTCTGCCAGGCGCCGGTCTTGTTGCCCATCAGTTGTATCGCCCGACCGCAAAACGGAACGGAACTGTGGAAAAACCCAGTGGCGGCAGTGTAGCAAAGCACCTTGCGCGGCCTGACCGGCGCTGCGGTGGCGAGGGCAGGCATGGCCTCCAACATCTTCGATACATCGGCGGCCTCGGGCAGACCCAGAGTGCCGGCCATTGGACGGAGCGTCAGCGTGTTGCTGATCGCCTCGGCCTTCTCGCCCGACACAACACACAGTTCGATCGTGGAATCCTTCCCTTTCGGGTCCGGCAGGTTGATGATCGCCGTGCCGGCCGCCTTGAGAGTGATGTCCAAAAAACTGATGACCGGTTCAGAGACGCGCTTCTTTTCTTCCGCGCCGGTGCGATTGTTCTTGACCATCTTGTCAACCGGGTTGCTGTCCTTGAGCGATATCCGCAACGGCTTGCCCGCTACGGCGGCATCGGCGACATAGGTGATTGCGTAGGTCATGGGCGCGCCGCCCCTGGCGAAGTAAGCCCCGTCGATGACCGCCCGGCCCTTGGGGGCGGCCGCGACGAGTGCGGGCTGGGCTTCGGTTTGTTGAATCTGCGGCGGCTGAGCGGCCCGGGCAATCGACGCAAATCCAAGCATAGCCGCCACCAACAACATCCCGTATCGCATCGTGGTTCTCCCGTTGGGGTCTGTGGATGTTACCGCTGCTGGTCGCGGCCGTTGCCCTTGACACGGGTGGCGGACGCGTTGCACACCGGCGGCGCTCGCGGTAATAAGGTCCCTCAACATGAACGACACACTTCGAAAACTCACCGTGAACGGAACCACTCTGCTGGTGATTGACGTCCAGGAGAAACTCCTGCCGGCAATGCACGAGGCCGAACAATGCGCGGCCAATGTCCGCCGCATGGCGCAGGCAGCAGTTCTATTTGGAATGCCGGTGGTGCTGACAGAACAGTATCCGGCCGGGCTCGGCCCGACCTGCGCCCTGGTTCGCGAAGCGCTCGGCCATGCCCCGGCAATCGAGAAACTGCGTTTCAGCGCCTGCGTCGAGACAGTGGCAACGCGGTTGCGGGAGTTGGATCGCCGGCAGATAATCGTTGTGGGCATAGAGGCCCACGTCTGCGTTCAACAAACGGTGTTGGATCTGCTGCGAATGGACTACAACGCCTATGTGTGCGCTGACGCGATCAGCTCTCGCCGGCCATTGGACCGCGACATCGCTCTCCCGCGAATGCG
>CAYSSA010000193.1:0-436 GCA_964433485.1 uncultured Tepidisphaeraceae bacterium
ACACCACCGAGCATCCACGCCCAGCGCGACGCCCTGCGCGAGCATTTCGCCATCGCCATGGAAATCCATGGTGAACAACTGGCCGGCCGACGCATGCGCAAGCTGGGAATAAAATATGCGCGATTCCATCCCCAGGCCGCGCGGGTGAAGGAGGCGTTCATCAACGTCATGAGTCTTCGCCAGTGGAATGAAGTGTTGGCAGCCTATTACGAGGCCGATGGCTCCGGCGTCTGGCCGGCGCCGGGTTCCGTGGATGAGGTCAACGACACTCTGGCGACGTGTGAAAAGGAGTAAGCCATGGGCTCTCGCAGTATCCCGCGAAATCGTCTGGCCAAAGTGCTGCCAGACCAGTGGCGGCGGCATTTGGTCGATAACGGTGTGCCCAAGCGCAAATACACCGCCGCCAGCGAGGACTACCTGCGCGGCCAGCGCGAGG
>CAYSSA010000193.1:446-760 GCA_964433485.1 uncultured Tepidisphaeraceae bacterium
ACACCGCCGTGTGCCGGGCCACACTGGCCGACGGCCGGGTCATTGAGAACCTCGTGATCGAGGAAGGCTGGGTGATCGCGCTGGACAAATCGCACCTGGGGGGCACGTTTGAGCAGCGGATTGACTTCGATGTGCGCACAATCACTTCGCTGGAGATTCTGCAAGTGGCATAGAAACAACAGGCCCGGACCAAAACGGTCCGGGCCCGGTTGCATCATCAACTTCCGAGAAATTACGCGGTCCTGGCTGCCGGACCGAGATAGCGATCCGCACCAAATCCCAGCATCGGTGCGAATATGAAACCCAGGAAAGCC
>CAYSSA010000193.1:918-4910 GCA_964433485.1 uncultured Tepidisphaeraceae bacterium
GTTGTAGATTGGCACAACGCCGGCCCAGCCGGGCTTCCCTGCTTTCTCGAAAATCTTGTACCAGCCGGCAAGCACAACCACCAGAACAACAATCGGAACAATCATACCCATACGCCTGCTCCTTTCCTTACTGAAGGGCACGCAAGTGTATTGAATGCAAAGGTGCAATGCAAAGAACAATAAGAAACAATCACGACAAGCAGCGTTTCCGCGCCATTCCCCGCCGAATCTCCAAATCATCGGAACTTCCGCCGCATTTTGAGTTCGAGCAGATTCGCAATCCCCAGCTTGGCTTGGAGAGGCAGGAATCCAAACAAAATACTAAATTCTGGCTGGAAAAATGACAATACCGTCATTTTTGTTCAATTCTCGGAGCAGAGAGTCATCGCAATGTAATTATTGCGTATTATGCGTATCCTAATTGACAATCCCTTGCTAAATGCTACTATAGGTTTCATAAGTCCCATAAAGCCGCATGCAGGGCGTTCGCAGTTCAGGAGTCCATTTGCGGCAACAGTTATCGGACGATGAAAGCTGAATGGAGGGCTCGAATGAGTCGATATCAAAGGCGTTTGTGGCTCTTCGCGCCAGGACTTGCGTTCATGTGTTTTGGTGGGGTGGCCTCGGCAGTTGTCATTGAAACCGTGCCCATGGACAACATGGGCAGGTTTGCGGGTGCCACCGGCTATGGCTCCGTTGACTACTCGTACAATATTGGGAAATACGAGGTGACGACGGGTCAATATGCCGAGTTCCTCAATGCGGTTGCCAGGACCGATACGTACGGCCTTTATAATGAACTGATGTCACTCAGTGCCTATGCGTGCCGAATCCAGCGCACGGGAAGCCCGGGCAACTACAGCTATTTCGTGCCGGCCGGATGGGAAAACAGGCCCGTTAACTATGTTTCGTGGGGTGATGCGGCGAGGTTTGTGAACTGGCTGCATAATGGGCAGAAAGCGGGCGATCAGGACGCAAGCACGACTGAACGGGGCGTCTATCAGCTTGACGGGGCGGTTTCTCAGGCCGCTTTGACCGCCGCATCTGAGCGACAGCCCGGTTGGACTTGGGCGATTCCGACGGAGGATGAATGGAGCGAGTCGAGTTTGACTTCCTCCATGCCGGGTATTCAAGGGGGAGTGTTTCCAAACCCCCGAATGGCGTTCGATCCTCTGCACAGCCCGGCTATTCGATCGGTTGGCCGGGATTTTCGGAGTCCTGCGGCCGAGTTCTTTGACGTCGGATTCCGTGTGATGCAAGCGACCTTGTCAATGCAATCGCCTCCACCACCCACCAATGCCATTCCCGCCCCGGCGGCGGTTTGGGCGGGCGGTGTCGGCTTGGCTCTCGTGGTCTATAAGGGGCTGCGACGGCGGCGTTAGCTGTTCTGCTCGCCTTTATTCAACAGCGGTGTTTGGCAGGGCTGTCCGCGCGGTTATAATCGCATACATCCGCAGCGGAGGTTCTCAACATGGGTCTGCAACTTCGGATTCGGCACGCGCTTGGGTCCAGAACGATCGAGATTCCCGGCCGTGGCGGCGATAACCCCGTGCGGGTTGGTCGGGATGCTTCGTGCGATGTGCCCATCCCCTCGGGGCAAGTGGCTCCGGTTCATTGCTACCTGTACATGCATGAAGGCCAGTGGATCGTGGCATCGGCGGGGCCTGCTCTCTATCTCAACGGCGAGGAACTTGGAGAACCGCGGTTCATCGGGTGCGGCGATCGGATTTCGCTGGGCACTGGTCCGTCGGCCTCGGTGATTGATATTGACCCCGTGGGAGCCGCCCGGCAGGTTGCGACGGCGGCTCCACCTCCCTCTTCTCGTCCGCGAATGCCGTCCGCAGATGCATTCGCGTCCGCCGCCGCGGTAAACGGCGGCGGTGGGGGCGGAGGATGGAATCCTCCTCCTGCTCCGGAGGCGGCTCAGGTCGGGCCGGGCGACGGACTGGATTCTGATGAATATGTGCCCTTGCAGTCAGGAGGTGAGCCGGCTGCGCCAATGCACCGAGTGCGCCGCAGGGCCAGGCAACAGAGCGATGTGGGTCTGGCGGTGGGGCTGGTTGTCGGGCTGGTCGTGTGCGGCATCGTCGTAATTATGATGATTGTCCGATCCAGGGAACAGACGCCGGCGCCGGTGGTCAAGCCGGCACCGCCTGCTGAGACGGTGGTGGATCTGGGGCCCGGTAGACGAAATCGGACGAATATTTTCGATAATCCCAAGCCAAACCCGGTCCCGGTTCGGTCGGTAGTTCCGCCGGTGGAGCCGTCGGAGCCAGTCAAACCCGCCAATCCGGACGAGGAGGTCGCCGCCAAGCCGGCGCAGGCTGATCCGAGACGACAGACTGACGAATGGCAGAACGTGGAGCAGATGCGGAGCAGTCTGGACACGGCTGCCGCGATCTGGGTGTTCGACGAGTATCTGCGGAGACACCCGGGTGAGTTCGAGGAGGAACTCAAGAAAGACATCGAGGCGTCCCTCGATCGCTTGTGGTGGGAACGGATCAAGAAACTGATGGACAACAAGAAGGAATGCCAGGCGGAGATTGAGAAGAAGAAAAGCGATCTTCTTGAAGAAAAACCCGATTCCGAGTTTGCAGTGAATCTGACCAAGGAGATCGATAACCTGAAGTTCCGCGTTCAGAGCATTGATGAGATGCTCCGAGCCGATATGGCCTATTCTTCGGACCTGACGCCGAATCTTTCTGATGACGCTCAGTTGGCGGTGTTGCGCGGCCAGCGTGACAAGGGTGTGTTTGAGAAATGGAGCAGGAAGGTTCTGGAGCACATTCGCACGCACAACGGCAAGCCGCCATGGACCAGATGAGCCGGCGGCGGAGGTGAGTCAGTCAAGGGCCTTCATCGCATCCGGCGGAATCTCCAGCAGTTGCCCCGGTTTCAGACCCAGCGCGGACGCCGTTCCGGCATTGAGTTCGATGGCCCAGAGCGCCGCTCCGGCGGCAAGGGTGCTGTTCTCGTCGAACGGTTCCATGCGGTGGATTGAGACGATGCGCTGATCGGGGGCGACGTATACGATGTCCAGCGGGAAGCGGGTGTTTCGCATCCAAAAGCCGAGCCGATGGGCTTCCGGGAACACGAAGATCATGCCGTGGTCGGCGGGCATCGAGTCACGATGCATCAGGCCGATCTCACGGGAGCGATCGGTGCGGGCGACTTCGAGCGTGAAGATCCGATCACCCAGCCGCATCCGCACGATTGGCAGGTCCTTCTGAGCCTGAGGCGTTGCGGAACGGATTGGCGGTGTCGCCGGTCGCGGCGCGGGGGGACTCTGGCTGCGGCAGGACAAACTGGGTTGCACGGCCGCAAGGAGGGCAATCGCCGCCAACAGGGTGATCAGAAGCATTCGTTTCATGGCACAACACGCAGCATTCGCCGCGGCCGGGGAAATCCAGGCCGGAGGCGGTCATGTTCACTTTGGCGAAATGCCGACTTGAGTCAGCATCTCGCTCGTGGTTTCCATCGGCAACCCCACGATGTTGGTATGGCTGCCGGCCATGTTGGTGACGAAGGGATCGTTGTCCTGAATGCCGTAGCCGCCCGCTTTGCCTTGCCATTGCCCGCCGGCGACATACTCCTCGATCTCCGCGGGGCTGAGTGGGCGCATATGTACCGCGGACATCGCGTGCCGCACCAGTTCGATCTTCTGCTGTTGCCAGACGACGGCGACGCCGGTGATGACGATGTGCGTGGTGCCGGCGAGGAGCGAGAGCATCCGCCGGGCGTCGTCCGCGTCGACGGGCTTGCTCATGGCTTTGTCGCCAAACGCGACGACCGTATCAGCGCCAAGGACAATGTCTTCGGGGAACTCGGCCGACACCCGCTGTGCCTTGGCCAGCGCAAGCTGACGAGCCAGCTCCGTCGGCAACAGATTTGCGGAAACGGAGTCCTCGTCGATGTCGGCCGGATGCGCGAGGAAGTCGAATCCCCACTCGCGCAGGAGTTGCTGGCGGCGCGGCGAGGCGCTGGCCAGGATC
>CAYSSA010000193.1:4961-9800 GCA_964433485.1 uncultured Tepidisphaeraceae bacterium
AGGGCACGAGTTCGACCGGTGTCACCGGGCGGTCGCTGGCTGCCATTGGCTGAAGAGTTGGTCATCGTCGCCGGGTTATTGTTTGCTTGCGGCCTTGAACTTCACCGCCAGGTCGCCGACTTCCGGAGCGCGCTCTCCCTCAACCGGGGCCTTAAACTTCACATGGACGGTGTTGCCGACGATCCTCTGGATTTCGCCGACGTTGATGACCCGATCGCCGGCGTAGAAAACCACGGTGTCAGCGACCTTGAGGGGAAGATCGGCCACGGCAACAAGTTGATCCTGCGGCCGCGCTGCGACGACCGAACCGAAGAGGATGTCGGGATTGAGTCTCTGCATGCGCTGACGGACATCCTCGGTGACGCCTGGTGGCGGAACATACGGAGGCTTGGGCGGTTCGACCTTTTGTGTACAGGCGGAAAGAGCCGTCATTCCCAGCAATGAAACCGCAGCCCAACGCAGCGAACGCATAGTTGACTCCTCTTGGTGTACTTCCGGGACCGCGCAGTTCCTGCCGCGCCGGGCCGGATGCGATAGTAAACCATGGACCGGCCTGTCTTTGCAAGCGCGGCGGCCCACAAAAACTCGGGACAAGTCTGGTCGGGGCATCTCCGTACGTCCAGGCAAGCCCCGCATTGCGCCACGACCGGGGGGATACAACCTTCGCCGGCTGGATGGGCGAGTTGCCGAGATTCGCTCCAGAGAGTATGTACGCCTACATGGAAAAAGCGACCGGTCCAACAGTATGCGATTTGTGCGGGCAGCCGTCCAAAGTGGTCGGGCCCTTCATCGAAATGGCGCCGCGGCCACCGAAGACCGAGGCCCATCTGGTGTGCGGGCAATGCCTGCAACTTGGGCTTAATATCGTTCAGGCCCAGCAGAAGCGAGACCGAGAAAAGCTGAACGAGCTGCGCGTGCCCAGTCCCCAGGATCTTGTCGAACACCTCGATCGCTATGTTATCGGCCAGGAATACGCCAAGATCACCATGGCTGTCGCGGTGGTCAACCACTACAAGCGGCTGTCGGCGCTGGCGCAACCGGACGATGGACCGTTCCGCGATGTCGAGTTGTCCAAGAGCAACATCCTGCTCATTGGCCCGACCGGTTGCGGGAAGACGCTGATTGCCGAAACGCTGGCCAAGACGCTGGACGTACCCTTCGCCGTGGGCGATGCCACAAGTCTGACCCAGGCTGGTTATGTCGGCGAAGATGTCGAGTCACTGCTATTGCGGCTGATCATGGTAGCCGACGGTAATGTGGCCGCCGCCCAGCGGGGCATCATCTATATCGACGAGATCGACAAGATCGCCGCCAGCCGCGGCAACGTGTCCATTACCCGCGACGTCGGTGGCGAGGGCGTGCAGCAGGCGTTGCTGAAGATGCTCGAGGGGACCGTGGCCAACGTGCCCCAGGCCGGGGGGCGCAAGCATCCCGAGCAGCAATACATCCAGATCGACACCTCCAACATTCTGTTCATCTGCGGGGGGGCGTTCGTCGGGCTTGAGGAAACCATCGGTCGGCGCATCGGACGCAGGCAAATCGGTTTCAGTTCGGAGACCGTCAGCGCCGACGAGGATCAATCGAAGGATGAACTGCTGGCCCAGGTGACTCCGGAAGATCTTCACGAGTATGGCATGATCCCCGAGTTCATCGGCCGGTTGCCGGTGGTGACGACGATCAAGCACCTGAGCGAGGAGCAGCTTGTGGACATTTTGCTCAAGCCGCGGCACGCTCTGGTGCGGCAGTATCAGAAGATATTCCACATGGACGGCATCGACCTGCGGTTCACGGACGCCGCCATCCGCGCCATCGCCCGCAAGGCGCACACGCACGGATCCGGCGCCCGCGGGCTGCGGAGCGTCGTCGAGCAGATCATGATTCCCATCAATTTCCGCATTGCGGACATCAAACCTCTTGGACGGTTGACGATAGATGAAGAGGTGATCGAAGCCGAAGGCAAGGCTGATATCGGGAGGCTGATCGAGCGAACGAAGACCGCCGGATAGCCCGGCAGCAATGGGAGGTGTCGCATGTTCAGGATCGCCGTCTTGGTGATGGCAATCGCGTTGACCGCCGCCGGACTCGCCGCCGCTGATGCGACGACAAGCGACTGGGCATCGGCCATGAAACAGGTACACCGGGGTTTTGACGGCGATCGCGGCTATGTCGCGCAATTCGGCGATTCCATTACGTACAGCATGGCGTTCTGGAAGCCGATGAGTTGGAGCGACCCCGATCAGTACATCAAGGACGATGGCTTGCCCAAGCGGCCCGAGAAGCGCTGGCGGGAGGTCATCAAGGGCGCCGGCAACGAGGGCAAAGGTCCGGAGCAGGGCAATTACTCAGGCTGGCGCGTCGGCGACCTGCTCAAGGCGGTTCCCAGGGTTTTGGAGTCCAAGAAGCCGGAGGTGGCGATCATCATGATCGGAACCAACGACATCTCCGGCGGCGCCGTGCCGACCGACTATCAGGCCGGGCTGGAGAAGATCGTTCAAATGTGCCTGGATGCCCGATGCATACCGATTCTGAACACCATCCCGCCCAGGCGGGGCCGCGATGAGGCTGTTGAGGCGGTCAACAAGATCATTCGCGAGATTGCCGTCCGGCGACGGCTTCCGCTCGTGGACTATCACGCGGCAATCCTGTCGCACGCCCCCGAAGGCAAATGGGATGGGACACTCATCAGCCATGACGGCGTGCATCCCACCGGCGGAGCGTCACAGGACTACAGTGAAGCGAATCTGGGCAAATCGGGCTACGCCCTGCGCAACTGGCTCAACTTCCTTGCCTTTCGCGAGGTGTATTTCAAGGTGCTTGCGGACCAGTAGGTCAAAGACGCTCGGGCCAGTTCCCACGCCGGGCGATTTCGATTAATTTCCGGGCCAAGATGGTTTCCGTTTTGCACCTGCTGCCGGCCGAGGCCGATTTTCAGACTGCGCGTGGCGTGGAGCTGCTGGCGGGGCATCTGGGTCGTGACTACCGGGTTGAGGTTCGCCCAATTGGACGCCGGGGTGTATATCGCGATATGTCGGCGGCGGCTTGGGCGCTGCGAAAGACGAGCGGATTCGACATTGTTCATGCCTGGGGGATTCAATCGTTCATGGCCGGGCTCCTCGCGGCATGCGGTAGACTGGTGTTTTCCCCAACCGATCCGCTGACCGGGCGGCAGGTCCGCTGGCTGCGGGCGGCTGCGCCGCATCGGACGTTCGACTGTATTGTGCCTTCAGCCACATTGCACCGATCACTGGTCGAGCGCGGGCTGTTGCCGGAGCGGGTTCATGTCATCCGGCCGGGGGTGGATTTCTCACGGGTCAGGCGCCGCCGCAGTGACGCGTTGCGGGCGAGCCTGAAACTGGCGGCGGACGACATTGTTGTATTAGCGCCGGGTGAATCGACGCGGGGCGCCAATCACCTTGATGCGCTCTGGGCCGTTGCGATTCTGCATCACCTGGATGCGCGATGGAAACTCCTGCTCTGGGGCCGAGGCTCCGATATCGACCGCGTATTACGATTCGGTCGCCGCATCGCCAATGCCGACTGCGTTCGCCTTTTTCAGGCGCCAGCCGACGGAGGTGGCGAATATGAATCGCTCCTGCCGGCCACGGATATGGCGGTGGTGTCGGCAAACGGTCTGACCCAGACGCTGCCGATTGCGATCGTCATGGCCGCCGGATTGCCGATCGTATCGACGGTTACATACAGCGTGAGCGAATTGCTGGAGGACCGCCACACCGCATTGATGACCGCTCCAGGCTCGCCGCGAGCGCTGGCGCAGCGGATGCTGGAACTGAAGGAAGACTCTCGGCTTCAGTGGCAACTGGCCGAAGCCGCGCGATCGGAAGCCTATGAGTATCTCTCCCTGACGAGATTCCTCGACCAGTACCGTGCCACATATCAGGCGATCGCCGGAGGTGCATGACACTTTTCGCGCGCACCGTCATGGCTGAAAGGGGACCGGAGATTGCATCCCAGGGTTGCGTACTGGCACACCGTGGCCGTCCAGCCTTCCTGCGGCATTGTGGGGTCCGGGGGCGGTGATTGCTACAATGGCGTCTATGAAATTCGGCCGAATTAAGCGACAGCATGGCCGCACTGTCGGCTTGGACGACATACTCGATGAGATCATCGAGAACTGCCCGCACGTCAGCCGGATTGTGCCCGGCCGCATCAAGGTCCGGCGCGGCAAGACCCGCGCCAGTTTCCGCGTGCAGTATCCAACTCCGGGTGGACTGAAGTGCCTTTACAATTCAACTGGAACCGTCCAGGAGGTTTTCCTCATCTGTTCGGACGACCAGGCGGCGCGCCAGTGGCTTATTGATCGTGGCATCGCCACCGCAAAGGACCCCGACTGATCACTCATGTCATCCTCAACCATCACACTTGCCGCCTCACTGCTGCGTGCCGGTCGATTGGTCGCCATCCCAACCGAAACGGTTTACGGACTGGCCGCCGACGCCGCCAATGCCGAGGCCGTCGCCCGCATATTTGCCGCCAAGGGCCGCCCGGCGACGAATCCGCTGATTGTCCACGTCGCCGATGCCGCCATCGCCCGGCGTTACGCCGCCGAATGGCCCGAGGCCGCGTCGAGACTCGCCGACCGCTTCTGGCCCGGTCCGTTGACACTCGTGCTTCCCAGGCAAGCGGCCATTGTCCCGCAGGTGACGGCCGGCCTGAACACGGTCGGCCTGCGTGTGCCGGCACATCGGCTTGCACTTGAGTTGCTACGGGTGTTTGACGGGCCGCTGGCCGCTCCCAGCGCCAATCGTTCAACTCGCGTTTCGCCCACGACGGCCCAGCATGTTCGTGACGAACTGGGCGAGGCGGTCGATCTGGTGCTCG
>CAYSSA010000194.1:0-4845 GCA_964433485.1 uncultured Tepidisphaeraceae bacterium
GCTCGCGGGCCATCGTGCTCGACCGCGGGCGCGTGGTTGCCCAGGGCCCGACGGTGCCACTGCTGTCCGACGAGCCGCTCATGCTCAAGCACGATCTGGAGCGTCCTCATATTCTCATGCATCGCCACCCGCATGGCGCCGAGGTTCCCTTTTTGCCGCTGAAGTAACCGGCTTTCGGGGATATCATCCGCATATGGATAACGATGATTCGACTACGCATGAAACGTCTCTGGCCATCGAGGGAATGGACTGCGCCAGTTGTGTCGCCCATGTCGAGAAGGCAATCCGCGGCGTTCGGGGTGTCACCGCCTGCCGTGTGAATCTCGCTCGCGGTCGGGCGGTCGTGGAATATCACGCCGCTTCGACCGATCCGGCCGCGCTGGCGGCCGCCGTGACACGCGCTGGATATGCCGCCGCTCCCGAAGAGATCGGCGCCGGCGCGGCCCGACTCGAGCATGAACGGCTGGAGCGCCAGCGCCGCCTCGCAAAGAGCTGGCTGAGACGCGCTGTTGTGGGCCTTGTGCTCTGGCTGCCCGTCGAACTGTCGCACTGGATCCTGCACACGGCCTCGGGGCGCCAAATGCCGGGGTGGATGCTCGTCTGGTCGATGGCCGCCGGAACTCTGGCCATCATTTTCGTCGGCGCCGGATTCTATCGTGGGGCATGGGCCGGCCTTCGCGCCGGAACGACCAACATGGACACGCTCATCGCCATGGGATCCTCGGTGGCGTTCCTTTACAGTCTTGTCGCTCTGATTGGCTGGAAATTCGGCCGGTGGTCCCACCTCCCTGACCTGTACTTCACCGAGAGCGCGGGCTTGCTGACGCTGATCAGCGTTGGCCACTGGCTCGAAGCCAGGGCGAGGGAGAAAGCCGGCTCCGCCATCCGCGGGCTCATGGACATGGCCCCGGCATTGGCGATTGTTCGGAACGAGGCTGGCCAGTTCACTGAGATTCCCGTCAGCAGGATTCGCCGCGCCGATCTGGTGCTGGTGCGTCCGGGGGATCGCATCGCCGTCGATGGCGTCGTGGTCGAGGGGGAATCGGATGTCGATGAGTCCCTGCTCACCGGGGAATCGATGCCTGTGGCAAAGCGAAGCGGCGATAAGGTCAGCGCGGGCACATCCAATCAGTCCGGGCGACTGCTTGTCAAAGCCAAACGCATCGGATCGGAGACGTCGCTGGCGCAGATCATCCGGCTTGTCGAGACGGCCCAGTCGGCCAAGCCTCCCGTCCAGAGACTTGCCGATCAAATCGCCGCGGTATTTGTTCCCGCGGTGTTGTTCATTGCGCTGATCACCGCGACAGGCTGGTATGCCTGGGGGATGGCGCATGGCTGGTCCGGCGAACGGACATGGGGAATGTTGGCGCGCGCGGCGTGCAGTGTACTCATCATTGCGTGCCCTTGCGCTCTTGGACTGGCGGTGCCGACAGCCCTGATGGTGGGCCTTGGACGGGGCGCTCGCCGAGGAATACTCATTCGCGACATCGACGCCCTCCAACACGCCGAGAGACTCCGCATCGTCGCCTTGGATAAGACCGGAACCTTGACCGAGGGCAAGCCGGCCGTTGTGCAGGTGACGCCGGCGCCCGGTGTCGATGAGAGCGTGCTGCTGTGTTTGGCCGCCGCCGCGGAGCGGTTCAGCGAACACCCGCTCGGCAAGGCCATTGTCCGCGAGGCCGAGCGGCGCGGAATTGACATTCCCGAGCCCGGTTCTTTCAACAGCGTTGCCGGAATGGGCGTCTTTGCGACGGTGGAAGGGCGGCCGGTATTGGCCGGAAGTGCCGGATTCCTCCGAAAGCAGGGGGTGGAAATCGTGCAGCATTGCGGCGCGAGCACGTCCGTGTACGTCGCCGCGGATGGAGTGTCGCTCGGGTGTATCGAACTCGCGGATCCGCTCAGGCCGGACTCGATCGCCGCCGTTGCCTCGCTCCACGTCATGGGGCTGCGGACGGTGCTGTTGACCGGTGATCGCGGGTCGGTCGCGGAACGAATCGCCCGCGAGGTCGGCATCGGCCAGATCTTCGCCGAGGTCGCTCCACGCGAGAAGGCGGAGATCATCCGGGATCTGGCGCGGCAGGGACAGGTGGCGATGGCCGGCGACGGAGTGAACGACGCTCCGGCGCTGGCGGTGGCTGATCTTGGCATTGCCATGGGCGGGGGCAGCGACATTGCCAGGGAGACGGGCGGAATCGTGCTGGTCTCCCGGTCATTGACCGGAATTCCCGCGGCGATCCGGCTCTCCCGCGCTACCATGCGCAAGATTCGTCAGAACCTGTTTCTGGCATTTGCGTACAATGTTCTGGCCATACCATTGGCGGCACTGGGCATGCTCAATCCGCTGATTGCCGCGGGAGCCATGGCGCTGTCCGATGTGACCGTCATCGGCAATGCACTGTTGCTCAAACGGACGAGAATTGACTCCTGAAAAAGTCCTCGCCAATGCCTCTTGACCGTGCGGGGCAAAATCGGTTCAATGCCCGCACCTACGGGTCGCCGTCGCTGAAAAATCAGCGGTGTGTGTTGCCGGACTGCGTAATACAGAAGGGACTCATGCGGCCAACCAAGTGCAATGATGGGAATCGACTCCATGACCACTACTCTTTCGATGATCGGCGAGGTTCTTGTTGTTCCGGGTTTGCCGCTTGAAGGGGAGACCCCGGAATGGCTGACCGAGATAATGGAACTGCGAACCAAGAACGCCAAGCGCAGGAGTCGCGACGAGGAGGAGGAAGACGACGAGGAGGAAGAGGAGGAAGAGGAAGATATGGAGGAAGAAGAGGACGAGGAAATCGAGGAAGAAGACGATGAGGAAGAGGACGAAGAAGAATACGATGACGAGGAGGATGAACTCGACGACGATGACCTCGATGAAGATGATTTCGACGACGAGGACGATGAGGACGATGAGGAGGACGAGGACGAAGAAGAGGACGAGGACGAAGAGGACGACTACGACTACGATGACGATGAGGATGATGAGGACGAAGACTGGGACGACGAGGATGAATAGTCCGCGTCGGACATGGGCGGCTGCACTTCCGGCCCGGAAGGAACCGGCGGGATTATCCGCCCGCCGGTGCCGTCGATCACATCATGGTGCTGCTGTTCCGCGTGCCGCCGCCTTCACCGGCCATTTCTCCACCCCGACTCGCTTTGCCCAGGCGTTCCACTGATCGGCCATTCGCGTCGCGCGATCGGGTTCCTTTTCCGCAAGATCGTTCATCTCCGCCCGGTCGTTCTCGATGTCGTACAATTCCCAGGATGCCTTCGGGCCGTGGGCCAGCACCAGTTTCCACTTGGTTTCACGAATGGCCTTGTTCCCCTGGTGCTCGAACATTATCGGCGCCGTCCGGACCAGCGGATTGCCTTCAATCGCCGGCCGCAGACTGACGCCTTCCATCGGTTGGATTGGCTTGCCGTTCAGTTCTTTCGGGTAGGCTGCCCCGCTGACATCCACGCACGTTGCCATCAGGTCGATGACGTGGCCGAGGTCGCTCACCACGCTGCCGTTTCGTGTCCGCGCAATGGCGACCGGCCAGTGCACGATCAGCGGGGTGCTGATGCCGCCCTCATGCACCCAACTCTTGTAGTAACGCAGCGGCGTATTGCTTACATTGGCCCAGTCTCGCCCGTATGCGCCCTGGGTGTCGGCCGGCCCAGGCAGCTTGCCGGCCTTCTGGTCGGCTACACGCTGCAGCGGCTCGGCGCAGGCGCCGTTGTCCTGAAGGTACATCAGCAGCGTGTTGTTCAATTGCCCGGCCTTTTCCAGCGCCGCCACAATTCTGCCGACTCCCTGATCCATACAGTCCACCTGGGCGGCGTACACCTCCATGCAGCGGATCTCATAAGCTTTGTCCGCTACCTTGTCCCAGGAGCCCACGAGCGGCCCCGGGGTCCATTTTGGATTCAAGAGCCCCAATCGCCTTTGCTTATCGAGTCGCGCTTGTCGGATCGCCTCATACCCGGCGTCATACCGGCCCTTGTACTTCGCGATGTCCGCCGGCTTGGCGTGCAGCGGCCAATGCGCGGCGGTGTAAGCGACGTAAAGGAAGAACGGCCTGTCGCCATGCCGGCTCGTATGATCGCCGATGAAACGCACCGCATGGTCCGTGATGGCATCGGTGTAGTAATACTGATCTGGTTTGTAGTCGACATCCTCGGTCGCCGTCAGCACGGCGTTGTCCCGCTGCAACGCCTTGGGCGAGAAATAGTTCCCCGAGCCCGCCAGTGTTCCGTAGAACCGGTCGAAACCCCGCTGCAGCGGCCAGGCGTGCCTCGGTCCGTCGGGCGCCTGGTTTCGCGTCACATGCCATTTGCCGGCCATGAATGTGCCATACCCGACGCCACGGAGCACTTCGGGAATGGTCGCGCACCGATCATTGAGTTCGCCGCGATATCCGGGCAGCCCCCGGTCATCCACCATGTGTCCCACACCGGCCTGATGCGCATAGAGACCCGTCAGCAGGCTCGCACGCGTGGGACAGCACCGCCCGGTGTTGTAGAACTGTGTGAACCGCAGCCCGTTGGCTGCAAGCCGATCCAGATTCGGCGTGTCAATCTCGCCGCCAAAGCACCCGATGTCCGACCATCCCATGTCATCCGTGAGAATGATAATGATGTTCGGTCGCCCGGCCCGGCCCTCGGCGGCACGCGCGGGCAGGGCCAGTCCCAACGCCGCAATGAACATCAACAGGTGAAGACGAAGTCCGGTCATGGCTATCTCCTTGTCGGGACCGATGTTGCGACACTAGCCCCGTGCCCTGCCGGGCATCCGGCTGGCTCGGGAGCGTCCGGGATCAGGCATCAACGTACATCGTTCGCGTCTGAGTGTAGAACTCGGTG
>CAYSSA010000194.1:4873-5725 GCA_964433485.1 uncultured Tepidisphaeraceae bacterium
CGTGCCCATTTCGCGGTAGCCACTTGTCGAACACTTGCATCCACCGAAGGGAAGCTGCAGTTCCAGCCCCGCCGTCGGATTGTTGACATGCACCACTCCGGCGTCGATCCGCCGGCAGAACTCCATGGCGTGCGACAGCGACCTTGTGGAGATGCTTGCCGCCAGTCCGAACGGCACGTCGTTGGCAATCTCGATGGCCTCATCGAGGCTGCCCGCCTTCAGCACACACAGCACCGGTCCGAAAATCTCATCCTGTGCAATGCGCATCCTCGGGGTGACGTCCGTGAAGATCGTGGGCGAGACGTACCATCCCTCGTCGTAGATTCCTCCGGTCAAACGCCCTCCGCCGAAAACAAGGGAGGCGCCTTCCGCTTTACCGACCTCGACATAGTCGAGTATCGCCCTCATCTGTGCCTCGTCGATCACCGGCGGGATCTGAACGTCCGGATCCATGCCGCTTCCGATCTTCAGTTGTGCCGTTCGGGCCACCAGCTTGGTGACAAAGGCGTCATAAACAGGCTTTTGCACGATGACGCGGGAGGTGGCCGTACACTTGTGCCCCGCCGCCCAGAACGCTCCAACAACCGCGTCATTCACTGCCCGGTCCAGATCCGCATCGTCCATCACCACCAGCGGATTCTTGCCGCCCATCTCCAGCCCCACGCGAATCAACCGGTCGGCGCACTTCCGCATGATTGCCCGTCCCACAGCCAGCGATCCCGTGAAGCTGATGGCCTTGATCCGGCCGTCCGAAGTCAGTGTCTCGCCCGGTTCGGAACGTCCGTGCACGATGTTCAGTACGCCGGCTGGAAGGCCGGCTTCGGCCATGCATTCGCCGAAAATCGCCGCCGA
>CAYSSA010000194.1:5813-9699 GCA_964433485.1 uncultured Tepidisphaeraceae bacterium
AAATTCCAGGGCGTGATGATGCCCACCGGGCCCAGAGGCGCCCGCACCGTGCAGGCCAATCGGTTGTCCACTGTCGAGGGTACGGTTTGCCCGGTCAGCAGATTTGCCTGGGCTGCGTAATAATCGAGCAATCCGACCGACCGGTCCACCTCTCCACGTGCCTCGGTGATATGCTTGCCCTCTTCGCGCACCAGCAACTCGGCCGCCTCGTCGCGACGCCTGCCCAGAATCTCTCCGGCCCTCTTCAAATACACGGCGCGCCTGGCCGGAAGGAGCCTGCTCCATGCGGCAAAAGCTGCGGCCGCCGCGTCGATGGCCGCTGTCATGTCAGCCGCCGAACTCTCCGGCATGACGGCAACCACCTCCGTCCGGCGGGCGGGATTGCGCACCTCAAATGTCCGACCGGACGTCGAGCCAATGGATTGACCGTTGATATGGTTGTGAAAGCGTAATGTCGACATGCGGGGAAATCTTAACGGCATTGGACTCGATGGGCGAGGGCGTGTATTCAATATCGGTTTCATGGTTCGATCGCTTTCCATAGAGACCTCCGGGCGAATTGGCTCCATCGCTCTGGCTGAAGACGCCGAAGTTGTCGCCGAACAAGAGTTCCCCTACGGGCTGCAGCATGCTGCGCACATCATCACGCTCATTGACGAGCTTTGCCGCGGCATGGCTTGGACGCCACGGCGGATTGATCATGTTTACGTCTCGGCCGGTCCGGGAAGTTTCACGGGGCTGCGGATCGGCATAACGCTTGCCAAGACACTCTGGCTGGCAACGAACGCCAAGGTTGTCGCCGTACCGACGGTTCGGGTGCTGGCGGCAAACGCGCCGCCTGAGGCACGTTCCCTGGTCATCGTTCTGGATGCCAAACGAAACCAGATCTACACCGCTCGATTCGAGCGGGCGTATGACCAGTGGATGTTGGTCGAGCCTGCCCACCTGGACACCCTCTCGCAGGTTCTCTCAAGGTGCGGCCGTCCGCTGCATCTTCTCGGCGACGGCCTGCCGTTTCATCAGCAGTTCATTCCCGCCGATGAAGGCGGCATCGTTCTGACCGAACCGAGTGCATGGCGAGCCCGCGCCGGAGAGGTGGCCCGCCTAGGTTTTGCCATGGCAACTCGAGGCGAGTTCGCCGATGCCATGTCCTTGGTTCCCATTTACGTGCGTCCGCCCGAAGCGGAAGAGAAGTACCTTTCGGCCCAGTCGCCACCCGATTCGCCCGCTGGTCCGGTCGGCGGTCTACTGGACGCCGGGCAATGATCCGATCTTGCGCAGCGGCGGCCGAAGCCCAGCGTGGAATTATGCGGCGACAGACAGAAGCAGACTCGATCCATTCACACGCGACCGCATCCGGTAATCTTGCGGGGGTCGGTGCCATCCTGCTCTGGTGCTTCAGCGGAGTTTGCTGCGCCGTCGGAGCGCGCGCTGTGGGGGCAATGCCCTATCTCTGCCTGAGTTGTGCGGTCGGAGTCTTGACAGTCGCCATTCTGCGACTCTTCCGCTGCGGATCGGTCATGGATCTTCTTCGCGTGCCCGGCCGAGTGATCGTCGCGGGCTTTTTCGGTGTCACCGTCTACTCCATCATGTTGGTCGAAGCCCTGGGCCGGGCGCAGCCGGCGGATCTTGGCGTTGTCCTGCTGCTGAACTATCTCTGGCCGGTCTGGATGGTGCTGCTGGGCTTGGCGCTCCTGGACTCACACCCTCGCCCCGCGGGGGTTGTGCTCGGCGCTATTGTCGGATTCGCCGGATTGCTCGTGGCCAGGGGAATCGGCGGCGGCGTCCATCGTCCGACAAGTCTCTGGCCGCACGCAATGACCTTTGTGGGCGGCCTTCTCTGGGCTCTTTACAGCGTGATGTTGAGACGATGGCGCATTCCGCACGAAAAGGGCGGCTCGACTTTCCACTTCTTTATCTGTGCCGTGCTGGCGGCCCTGATCGCGCTCCTGCGCGGCGAATGGGCATTGGTCGCCAGGGTGGATGCCCCGGCCGTGATGTGGATCATCTTCGGCGGCGTGGGTCCGGTGGGATTGGGCTACTACTGGTGGGAGATCGGCATCAAACGCGGATCAGTGCAGTGGCTCGCGCTGTTGGCGTATTTGATCCCGATTGGTTCAACGGTCCTGATCGGCCTGTTCTTCAAGGAAGCTATGAGCCCCTGGCTCCTCGCCGGCGCGGCCATGATCGCCGCTGGGGCGTGGATGGGACGCGGAGGAACTGAGCAGGGGAGGTCAATCCTCGATCGCGAAGAGTAGAGTGAGTATGAAACCATGCCGACACCGTATGGCAACCGGGACATGCCGCGGGACCTGATGCAATGATGAGCATCGCCTTCCGGCCATCAACCTTAGCGAGTTAATCCCCCTGTGCAGTGGCTTTGGTCTCGTGACAGCTCGTTTGCCCACCCGGTCAATTCCGGCGACAGCGGCGGAACAGTCCGCTTGCTGTGGACCTCTTCGAGTCTTCTATCCGTCCGAGCTACCGCCCGTCAAAAGGTCTCCTCCGCCAGCAGCGCCACCACCGCATGCGCCGCAATCGCTTCGCCTCGACCAACAGCGTCGCAGCCTTCGTTCGTTCCGGCCTTGATGTTAACCGGGGCGCTGAGGAGCGATTCCAATCGTTGCCTCATGATCGGCTTGAAGGGCTTGAGTTTCGGCTGTTCCGCCAGGATGGTGATGTCCGCATTGCCAACACGAAAGCCGACTTCGCCGACGAGTTGCATCGCGTGGTTCAGAAACACCGTTGAATCAGCGCCCTTCCACCGGGGATCGGACGGGGAAAAGTGCTCTCCGATATCGCCCTTGCCAATGGCGCCCAGCAGTGCGTCAACCAGCGCGTGAATCACCACATCGCCATCGGAGTGAGCAATGGGCGAAATACCGCTGGCCACTTCGATGCCCGCCAGGATCAGCCGGCCCCCCGGCTGCAGGCGGTGAATGTCGTAGCCATGGCCGATTCGCATGCCGACAAGGTAAAGGGAGAAGGGCAAAAGGTAAAATGCCCATCCAGAAAGCAAACCCACCGGCGGGACGAGGTCTCGCCGGTGAGGTGCATTGCTTCTTGGTTCTTCGTGGCCCGTTGTGGGCAGGCATCAGGCCAGTTTGCCGAGGAACTCCGCTATTCGATCGATGCCGCGGTCGATCTCCTTCATGCTGGTGGCGAAACTCAGACGCACGTGTGTGTCGAATCCGCTGTCGTTGCCGGGCACGACCGCCACATGAGCCTGTTCGAGCAGTGCGCTGGCGAACGTCACCGCATCGGTGATCTTTGTGTTGCCAGCCTGCCTGCCAAGGTATGCGCCGATGTTGGGGAAGCAGTAAAAAGCGCCCTGTGGCTTGACGCACGTGACCTTGGGCAGCGCATTGAGCCGCGCATGCATATGGTGCATGCGTTTCTCGAACTCATCGCGCATGGCCTTGACCGATTCGGCCCCGCGCGGATCGGTCAGCGCGACGATGGCCGCCTGTTGCGTGAAACTGGTGATGTGGCTGGTCATCTGGCTTTGCAGTTTGTTGATATTGTCGATCACCGGCTTGGGTCCACCAATGTAGCCGATGCGCCAGCCCGTCATCGCAAATGTCTTGCTGTGGCAGTTGAATGTCAGCGTCTGTTCTACCAGTCGCGGATCCAGCGATGCAAACGCGGCGAACTTCAAGCCGTCGTACACCAGTTTCTCATAGATCTCATCGGAGAACACGACAAGGTTGGGATACTTCACCACCACATCCGCCAGCGCCTTCAGTTCCTCCGGCGTGTAGCCGTGTCCGGCGGGGTTGGACGGCGAATTGAGGATCAGCACGCGCGATTTGGGACCGATGGCGGCTTCGAGCTGCGCGGGCGTGATCTTGAAACCGTTCTTCTCCTTGCCCTCGATGATGCGGTT
>CAYSSA010000195.1:0-6941 GCA_964433485.1 uncultured Tepidisphaeraceae bacterium
CATCGCGGGATTACAATAGGCGGTACAACCACCCAGTACCCGCGACTCGGCCAGATGCTCGACCCATCGGCGATCGGTCTGCATGTACAGTCGAAGCAGATCATCGTGGGTCGAGGCCGAATGCTGATGAAGAATCGGAAGCTGCATGGGCTGATCCTATCGCCGCCGAACCGAGCGACAAGCGGTTCCAGGATTGAAGGCAATCTGTAATAGCCAACATTCCGGCCGACGGTGGTATATTACGTCCATGGAGAAACAGACGCAGGACTATGTTGTGCGAGAGGTTGACGGCGTGACCGTTATCCGGTTCACCAATAAGAACCTGACGGCAACACACGATCTGGATCGCATCGCCCACGAGCTCAACGAACTGCTGGCCGGCGGCGCTCACCGTATGGTTCTGGATTTCAAGCACGTCGAGTACATCTCCAGCGCCGCGCTGGGCATGCTGATATCGCTGCACAAACGGCTGAACGACCTTCAAGGCGGGCTGGTTCTGTCGCATTCTGAGAATATCGCCGACCTGCTGCGTGTTTCGCGCACGGACAAGTTCTTCAAGACCTCCCCGGATCCCAAGGCGGCGGTGAAGATGTTTGCGGAAGAGTGATTTGCCCACGGTCTCCGCCTGACCGCGGCACCCAGTCACAGGTTCGCCGAATTGCACCTGCGCGGGCTCAGTAGGTCAGCGCCCGGTAAATTGCAAAAGCTCCCATCGCGACTATCATCCCCGCGATCATGAGCGACCCCAACGTCAGCGCGTATGAGCAGGAGCGCCGCGAGAAGCGGCAGAAGATCCGTGACCTGGGCATCGAGCCCTACGGCGGCAGGACCGAAGGCATTCAGCCGCTGGCGGCCATCAAGGCGATGTATAAGCCCGAGATGGGCCACGACAGCGGTCCGGTCGTGAAGACAGCCGGGCGCATCATGCTCAAGCGCGACATGGGCAAGCTGACGTTCATGACGCTGCGCGATGAATCGGGCGACCTTCAGGTGGCGCTGGACAAGAAGCGCCTCGGCGAGAAAGAATGGGAACTGAACAGCCTGCTGGACTTGGGCGACCAGGTGGTTGTCGAAGGCCCGCTGGGTACCACCCGCAAGGGCGAGATCACCATCTGGTCCACCACCATCCACATGGCCGCCAAAGCGCTGCTGCCGCCGCCCGCCAAGTGGGAAGGGCTGTCGGATGTTGAGCTGCGCTACCGCCAGCGCTATGTCGATCTCTGGGCCAATCCGGAGGTCATGCGAACGCTGAAGCTGCGCTGCCAGATCGTCGATGAGATTCGCCGGTTCATGGCCGGGCGAGGTTTCATTGAGGTCGAGACGCCGATGATGCAGCCGCTGGCGGGTGGGGCGGCCGCCCGGCCGTTTGTCACGCACCACAACGCGCTGGACATCCCGTTATACCTGCGTATCGCGCCGGAACTGTACCTCAAGCGACTGCTCGTCGGCGGGTTCAGCAAGGTCTTCGAGATGAACCGCAACTTCCGCAACGAAGGCATTTCTCCGCGCCACAATCCTGAGTTCACCATGATGGAGGCGTATGAGGCTTTCGGCTCGTGGCAGACGATGGCTGAACTGGTCGAAAGCCTCATCTGCCACCTGTCGCAGAAGTTCTTCGGCACGCTGAGACTGGAGCACAAGAACGCCGACGGCACGGTGCGGCGGACGATCAACCTGGAAGGCGACCCATCCAAGCCGGCCGGGCAGCGCTGGCGACGGGTGCGGATGGTGGACATTGTGGAAGAGCGCACGGGATGGAAGTTCGATGGCCGGAAGATACAGGAGGCCGCACCGCAAGTGTGGCAGATGCTCAAGGAGCACGGTGTCCGCGACGTGGTGTTGACCCATACGGCCTATGAGCAGCTTGTGGAAACCTACGAGAAGCTGATCGAACCAACACTGATTGACCCGACTTACGTCACGCACGTGCCGAGTGTCATCATTCCACTGGCCCGCGAGAGCAGGGAATTCCCGGGATTCGCCGACGTCTACGAGTTGGCCATCAACGGGCAGGAGATTTCGCCGGGGTATTCGGAATTGAACGACCCGGACGTGCAGGCGCAGCATTTTGCGCACCAGGTGGGCGACGAAGCCGAGAAGCAGAAGACCGACACCGACTTCCTGGACGCGCTGAAATACGGCATGCCCCCCGCCGGCGGCATGGGCCTGGGCATCGACCGGCTGATCATGATGCTGACCGGCGCCGAGAGCATCCGCGATGTGATCCTGTTCCCACTGATGAAGCCACAGGAGTAGGCGACAACTCCTCTGTAACATGACCACGCGAGAGAATGCCATACAGAACATTCGTGACAACCCCCGCATCCCCGTTGTCATCCTCGGCGGCGGGATCAACGGCGTCGGGCTGCTGCGCGAACTGGCCATGCAGGGGGTGCGCTGCCTGCTCATCGACAAAGCCGATTTCGCATCGGGAGCGACATCGAAATCATCGCGGATGATTCATGGCGGGCTGCGCTACCTGGAGAACCGCGAGTTCGCCCTGGTCCGCGAATCGCTCCTGGAGCGCAATGGGTTGCTGGTGAATGCGCCACACTATGTCACGCCGCTGCGCACGACGATCCCGCTATACTCGCGATTCGGCGGGCTCCTTCGCTCGTCGCTGATCTTCTGCGGTTTCTCCGTCCGGCCGGGCGAACGCGGGTCGCTGATCACCTGGTTGGGCCTGATGTTCTACGACCTGGTCACTCGCAAAGACCGCCGCACGCCTACGCACTATCTCACCGACCGCGAGCGGTCGCTCCGGGAAATTCCCGGACTCGATCCGCGGATTGTCGGCACCGCCACCTACTGGGACGCCAAGATCACCCAGGCCGAGCGGCTCTGCATCGAGCTTATTGGCGATGCACTCGCTGCCAATTCCGACTGCGCCGCATTGAACTACGTGGCGCCACAGGGCATCGAGAATGGCCGGTTGGTCCTCAAAGACATCCCCACCGGCGAACTCTTCACGATCGAGCCCGGCATCGTCGTCAACGCCACCGGCGCCTGGGTCGATCGCACCAACGAGATCCTCGGCGCCAAGACCCGTTTCATGGGCGGCACCAAAGGCTCGCACCTGGTGGTCGATTGCCCGCAGCTGCATCAGGCGCTGGGCGATCGCATGGTGTACTACCAGCATACCGACGGCCGGGTCTGCATCGTCTTCCCGTTTCTTGACAAGGTCATTATGGGATCCACCGACATCCCGGTGGACAATCCTGACACGGCCCAGTGTGATGAGAACGAAATTGAATACATGCTGACGACACTGCGCGGAGTGTTCCCCGGCATCGCCATCTCGCGGCAGCACATTGTATTCACCTACTGCGGGGTGCGCCCCCTGCCCGCCGCCAACACCGATGTCACGGCGAACATCAGCCGCGGCCACACGATTCGAGTCCTCGATTCGGATCATGGTCGGCCGTTCCCCATCTACAACCTCGTCGGCGGAAAATGGACCACTTTCCGGGCGCTGTCGGAACAAACCGCCAATCAGGTTCTCGCTCGCCTCGGCGTCCAACGTCGCCAATCCACCAGCCATCTGCCAATCGGAGGAGGCAGGGATTTCCCGACCGACGCCCAGCAGCGCCGAACCTGGATCGAACGCGTCGCCAAGTCCTCCGGCCTCTCCGAACGACGGGTGGCCGACCTACTCGACCGCTACGGCACCCGCGCCGAGAGCTGCGCCAACGCCGGCGAGCATCCGCTCCAGAGTCTGCCCGAGTACACCGTCGAAGAAATTCAGCGTATCGCCCTGGGCGAGCAGGTGGTACGATTGGCCGATCTCGTGTATCGCCGCAGCACCATTGGTCTTCTCGGGCAGGCCACTCCCGCCGCGCTGGCGGAACTGGCGGGGGTAGTTGGCGCGGTGCTGCATTGGGATATTGGACGACAACGCGATGAAGCGGCCTCCTGCCGAGCGGTCATGCCAGCTCCGTCAGCCGCCCGTTAATCTCCCGCAGAGCCGGGTAGATTCGCTGGAAGACCTCAAACCGCTCCGCATACCGCTCCGTCAGCCGCCGATCCGGCTCGTAGACGCAGCCGGGGCGGTACACGCGCCCGAACGCATCCTGCTCGTCGCGGTACAGTCCAACGCCAATGCCGGCGAGGATGGCTGCGCCCAGCGGCGTGGCCTCGTCGATCTCCGGAATCTCAATGGGCTTGCCGATCATGTCGGCCTTGTTCCGCATCCACAGCTTGTTGCTTGTGCCGCCGCCCACGCCAACAAGCTTCTCCGGCCGCGTGCCAAGTCCTTTCTCAAGGCCCATGAGTATCTGCAGACACTGGTAGTTCAGCCCCTCGATAATGGCCCGCAGCATGTGTCCCTTCCCGGTCTGGTTTCGCAGGCCGATGAACGCGCCCAGGGACTTGGGATCGACCACGGGAATGGTGCTGCCCGACATATGAGGCAGAAACATCACCCCGCCCGCGCCCGGTGGAGCGGCCTGCGCCTGGGCGATCAGATAGTCCCAGTCCACTCCGCCTTCTTTCTGCGCCTTCTGAGCTTCCTCAAAGCCGTAGACTTTGCGGAACCACTCGAGCATGTCGGCCGCCACCACGGTGCCGATGGCCGCGTACTGGTCGCGGGCAACGTGCGAGTCGATCCACCAGCCCATGTCGCGGACTGTGTCGTTCAGGATGGGCTTGTCGATGGCGGCCACGATCATCTCCCAGGTTCCGACAACGTTCAGCACCACGCCCGGCCTGAATGCCCCGGCCGGCAGGCAGCCGCAGAGGAAATCGTGCCCTCCGAGCACGACCGGCGTTCCGACGGCCAAACCCGTGCGCTCGGCGGCCTGGCGATGCACGGCGCCGATCACCGTCCCGCTGGGTTTGGCATCGCACAATATCCGCCGGTCGATGCCAGCGAGTTTGAGTATCTCCTCGGAATACTGCCGCCGTTGCAGGTCAAACAGAAGCGTGCAGGAGGCCATGCTGAAGTCGGTGGCCCGCTCGCCACAGAGCATGAAGTTGACGAAATCCTCGATCAACAGCCACTTGTCGGTCTTATCGAGAATGGCGGGCTCGTGCTGACGCATCCACAGCAGCCGCAGCGCCGTGTTGAACGCCCAGACAGGGTTGCCGCCGACAGAGAACTGCTTGTCCGCGCCGATGTGCTCCAGCCACCACTGCTGCTGCGGCATTGTGCGGGGGCAATGCCAACTGATCAGCGGATAGAGCCAATTGCCGGCCTTGTCTATCGGCAGGCCGTCCATGCCCATGCCGGTCACGGCCACGCCTTTGATCCGGTCGGCGTCGCCAATGGCCGATACCGCTTCGCGCACCGAATCAGCGGCCCCGCCCCAGACCTGTTCGGGCTTCCATACGGCCCAATCGGGATGGTCCGAACAGGGATGATGCACTTCGGTTGGACGGTGGGCCTTGGCCACGGCCCTGCCCGTAAGATCGTAGATCACGGCCTTGATGCTGGTGGAACCAAGGTCGATGCCAAGCAGGTATTCCATGTCGCTCCTTGTGATTGTGGTCGAGGCGCAATCACCCATACCCATCGGCCTAGGAGAACGCGGCCACCGCGCCGCTGCCGGTCCAGCCGTCGAGGCGAATGGGATATTTGCCATACACACGGATGGCGTTCCACATGGCGAGGTAGTTCCCCGGCTTCACGCCCGAATGGATGCTGTTGCTCGAAGAGGCGATAAAGCCTCCTCCCTCCGCAGCATTTCGGATGGCCTGGAGGGTTTCCTCCACCACCTGTTTCTCCGTGCCGAAGCTCAGGGTGTGCGCGCAATCCACATTGCCCTTAAACGCGATCCTGTGTCCGTGCAACTTCTTCAGTGCGGCAAGATCCATTCCAGCGCGAGGCTCGATGGGATCGAGGCAGTCGATTCCCGCGTCGAGGATCATGTCCAGCAGCGGCATGAGATTGCCGTCGCTGTGTTTGATGATCGGCAAGCCCAGGCCGCGAATGCCCGCGAACAGCCGTTTGAGACCCGGATAGAGATATTCGCGGAACATTGCGGGAGAAATCAGCGGGCTTTGGTTGGCCGCGTAGTCATCGCCGGTGAAAACGAAATCCACGCCCCGGCGAGCGATCTCGCGCGCCATTTCCAGGTTGGCATCCACGGACATCTCCACCAAAGCACAGATCAATTCCGGCTGCTCGCCGAAGGCCATCAGCAGATTCTCGAAACCCATCAGGTTGCGCGGAATGGAAATCACATCATTCAGATGCACCCCGATGGCGAGTTGTCCCTTGTATCGACTCACCACGCGCTCGACGCTGGCATATCGGCCGGGGGCTCGAAGGTCGGGCGGTTGATACCGCCGCAGATCGTCCATCGTCTGCACCGGGCCGGCCAGCGGCACGGAGTGTTCCTCGCCGGAATCCTCGGAGATCATGCCCCATTCGTTGCGCCAGGTACACGGTCCGATCCGCTCCTTCTTGAAGTCCGGCGCGGTCAGGATGGCGTCAAGCCCCATTCGCAGCGTGAACTCCTCCATGGTGCAGCCCGGACAGATCGCGTCGCGCACGCGATGGTCGATAATCCACTCAAAATGCGGAATACGGTCAGGCTCCTGCCTTCGCAACACCCGCATCACCCGCTCCGCCGAGGTAAGCTCTGCCATGAAACGCTCCCGTGCCAATCAGCCCTGGTCGCCGTAAGATAGATCAATGCACACGGAAGTGAAAGACCCCCGCATGTCTGAACCGCCCCGCAAGAGGCTTCCACACCGGCTGCGATCCTGGAGACTCCTGCTGCCGCTGATCAGTGCCGTTGCGGCGGTTCTGGGCTTGTGGTTCGGGCCTATCGCTGCCCGGCCGATGGTGCAACGAAAACTGCAGAGCCTGGTCGCTTCGCAACTCAACGCCGAGCTCCGTATCGGCTGGCTGCGCTACTCGTTTCCTTACGGCGTCGAGGTGACCGACGCGGGACTGGTTGCCCGTGACGACGACGGCCGGCCGGTCGAGTTGCTGACCG
>CAYSSA010000195.1:6962-9635 GCA_964433485.1 uncultured Tepidisphaeraceae bacterium
ATCGGCCTGGCAAAATTGCCCTTTGGCGACGGGCCGTTGGTGATCAGTCAACTGTCATTGCACGAGCCGTCGGTCCATCTGATCCGCACAAGTAAAGGGCTGCTCGGCCACCACACGCTGCTCAAGCACCCGCCGACGCCTGCCACGGCCCCGGCAGGTTCGCCGATCGCGCCGGCAATACCTGCCCAGCCTCCCAGGCGATCCGAGGTGTTCGAACTCCGTCTGGTCGATCTCAGCGAGGGCCGCATCATCTATGAGGATCGCACCCAGCCCGGCCTCGTACCCATGGTGTGGCAACATGTCGGCATCGCCTTGCACACGGACCCCGGCCGCAACCCGACCTATGACTTTCAGCTCATGCTGCATGGGGGATCGGCGGGATCCGCGCGCGCCCAAGGGCGGTTCCACATCGACAATCTGAGCCTGATGCTGAATAAGTTTGTCGCCAGCCTCACGATCGACCCGGACCAGCCGCGAAGTCCTGCGCCGCCGGAAGTGCAGCAATTCCTCAAGCAGTACGAGATCCGGGGCTCGCTGGCCATTGAAGGCAGCGCGGAGATTCCCGGAGCAGGATCGGTGGAACCCTCACGCTTTGCCGCCCGCCTGCGGCTGAGCGATGGCAGGTATCGCCCGGTGCCGGGTTGGCCGGCCATCCAAGACGCATCCATGGCATTCGAGGTTGCGTCGGCCACTCCGCCGGCGACGGGGTTCGCCGTTCGCATTTCTGCCGCAAGCGGCCGCATGGGTGGAACGCGGATGCAATCGGGATCGGCCGCACTGCTGCTGGATCCCCAGTCCACGCGCTGGGAACTGAAGGATCTCCGAACATCGCTGGCGTTTGCGATGCCGGTGAAATCCGAGGTCACACTTGCACTCGACGGCAACGGGACTGCTCTGCCCAAACCCGAATGGCAACTGAACCTCCGCGCAGATTCCCCGATAATCACCCTGCCCTGGCTGGAGTTGCCGCTGACAGAGGCGTCACTTGATGCGGCCTTGACCTCAGACAGGATCGAGTTGATTGACGATGGTGATTCGCGGCACGGGGTTGGGAACCCGAAGCCGGATATGGTCGATGGGCAAGTTTTCTCGGTGGAAGTGTCCGCGCCCGGGGGTCAACGTGCCCGCCGCTGAACATGAAATCCGAACTGGCGTTGGAACTGAAGGATCTCGACCTTCGGCGGCTGTCGCGTCATGTAGCCGAGCATGGCGGCCGGGATCTCAACCTCGCCGGACTTGGTCGACTGGATGTGAAGTTGACCGGCCAGATGCCGGGCGGGCTCGATTCGCTGCTGGAGGAATGGGCGGGCAACGGGAGTTTCGAGATCAACAACGCTCGACTCTATGAATTGCGGGCCATCACCGCCATTGTGGGGGCGCTTCGTCTCGGCCAAAACTCCGGCCAGTTCAGGCAAGCCGCCGGCGTATTTACGGTGGGCCAGCGGAAGGTGACCTTTTCCAGGCTTGCGGCCAGTTCGAGTTCCCTGGGGTTGCAAGGCTCCGGCACGATTGGCTTCGACGGAGAAGTTGATGTGACACTTGTCGCGGCACTGCTCGATGATTGGCGCGGCAAGCTGAAGAACTCGGGACTGCCGATCATCGGCGCGGTGCTTGGGGAAGTCGCCGGAGGTGTACAGAAACTCATCAACAGCGCCTCGGCGAACCTCCTGTCCCAGTTCCGCATCCGCGGCCCCATCGGCAACCCGCAGGTGAGCGCTGAACCGACCCCCTTGCTGACGGAGTCGGCGGCCAAGTTGTTCGGAAAGATGCTGGAGGGCGGCGGGCGCCTCCTGGATTGAATGCGCGCCTGCGGCGGCTCGCGGATGAAACCGCGAGCCGCCGCATGCCGGCGACGAGACGAAGATCAATATTTCCGCGTGGGCAGAATCTCCTTGGCTTTGTCCTGTTCGAAGACGCCTTCCTCAACCACCACCCGTTTGGGCACCAGTTGTTTGGCATGCACCTTCTCGATGATGTCGAGCAGCTGGGGGCCGATCAGCGGATTGCACTCGACCGTGCAGTTGAGTGTGCCTTCGACCATGGCCTCGAACGCGGCCCGCACCGCGTCCACGGACACGATGATGATGTCCTTGCCGGGCTTCTTGCCGGCCTCTTCGATCGCTTGAATGGCGCCCAGGGCCATGTCGTCGTTGTGGGCATAGAGCGCGGTGATCTGGGCTCCCTCGGGGCTCTTGAGGAACGCCTCCATGGCTTCCTTGCCCTTGGCACGCTCGAAGTTGCCGGTTTGCGACTTGATGATCTTCATGTTGGGGTGCTTCTCGATGACTTCGCGGAAGCCCTTGGCCCGATCGAGTTCCGGCGCCGAGCCGGGCGTGCCGCGCAATTCCGCGATCATCGCCTTGCCGCCGGTGGCCTTGACCAGGAAGTTCCCCGCCCGCCGGCCCTCTTCCACGAAATCCGCTCCGAGAAACGCCACGTACAATGAGTCATCGGCCTTGACGGCGCGGTCGGACAAGACCACGGGAATCCCGGCGGCCTTGGCCTCCTTGAGCACCTGCTCCCAACCTGTTTCCACAACCGGCGAGAAAGCGATTACATCCACCTTTTGAGCGATGAATGATCGAATCGCCTTGATCTGATTCTCCTGCTTCTGCTGGGCGTCGGCGAAGCGCAGATCGATCCCGCGCTTCTGCGCCTCGGACTTGATGGAAT
>CAYSSA010000196.1:0-1669 GCA_964433485.1 uncultured Tepidisphaeraceae bacterium
CCGCCGATGATGTTGCCCAGCGTGTCCTGCAGCGACCAGCCGATGACCGCCGTGGCGACGGCGCTCGTGGCGATGATCCCGGTCAGATTGACCCCGGAGCGGTGCAGCACCGCCACCAGTACCGCGAGGTAGGCGCCGGCCACCAGCAGATCGCACAGGATCGCCGGGGGGTCAATGCGGATCGAGCGGAGGACAATGCGGAACAGGACGACGGCCGCGAGGTTCACGGTCGCCAGTCCGAATAGCAGCAGATGTAGAAAACGGGCCAGTCGATATCCGCCCGCGTCCGTTCCGGAAGCCGCCCCGATGGCGCCGGCCACCGCAAGCGAGAGCACCGCCAGCGTCAGCATCGTGACCGCGACGACGCCACGACGTTTCTCGGCCGGCAGCAACACGGCCAGAGCCGCGATGATCAGCAGGTAGGCCGCGATGTAAACATAGACGCCGGCCCCGATAGCCGAGGTGTCATGCAGAATCCGCCAGAATCCAATCATAAGACAACCATAAATCACAATGAAATCACGGGCAATCCGCCAACGTCACTACCTATCAACCGGTCTGACGAACCATATCCTCGCGTTGGCATCGTTCTTCATGAAATCAAGCAGCAGCCTGGCGACCTTCTCGCGGCCGGTCGTGGGGCTGGGATGCGTTCCGTCGGCCGCCAGGTCTTCACGCTGCCAGGTCAGGCCATCGCTTGTGCGGGCCGTCGTTCCGTCAGCCCAGAGATAGGGTCCCCAGAGCAGCAGGGGGGCTTTGACTGGCCCCTTGGCCGAGTCCCAATTCAGGGCTGCCTCGCCCGCGATCTGGTCGCGGATGATGTTTCGGACCACAAGACCGCTTTCGTAGGCGAATGGCTCGGGGTTCAGAGCGGTTTGCGCGTAGCCTGCGTAGATCCGGCTGGACAGGTACGCCACGCGCAGGTTGGGAAACCTTGTCCGGGCTATCCGCAGCGATGCGATGATGTGTCCCTTGAGTTCCTCGCCGTGGGCCGGCCAATCGCCGTACTGGCGCGGACCGATGCGGGCGTGTTTCATCCAGATGGCTTGCACCTGTTGCGGCGAGGCGCCGGACTGCTTGAGCCTGGCATCGAGTTGCCCCCACGCCGGCGCTTGGGGAGTTGACCATCGCGCCGCATCCTGACCACCCTGCGCCCCATCGACAATCAGCACCGCCGGCGATTTTTCCGGATCGGCGTCGGCCAGTTGTTTGAACCTGGAGAACTCCTGCGTGGTGTTGGACATCCCGATCGACAGAAGAACAATCCGGCCGTTCGCGGCGGGCTTGCCCTCTGGATCCAGCGGGACGATTCCGGCAAGCTCGCGGTCGGCCGCCTTCTGGTGTTCGGCCGGGGGGCGGTTCTTACCCGCGCCATAAAGTCCGCCATCCTCGTTCTTGTATCGATCCTCGGCGGTCATCTGGTCAAGCGGAACCAGACCGGTGGTGGCCTTTGGTTCGGGCCGGTCCTGAGCCGGGCGACCGGCCGCGGCTCGGCGTTCGGCTTTGGCGCGGTCGAGGTAAGCCTGTTCGTCGGGAGTCAGCTTGTCGCCTCGCTGCTCGCGCTGAAAAAGTCCGCGGGCGCGTTCCCAGTCAATGGGGTTTGGATCGCGCGGGGGCGTTTCGGCCGCCATGGCCGGCTCCAGGGCGGTGCGGGCGAAGGGCAGGGGCG
>CAYSSA010000196.1:1679-3626 GCA_964433485.1 uncultured Tepidisphaeraceae bacterium
ATCGCCAGCGCAAGCAGCAACACGCCCGCCCAGCAGGTCAGACGACGCATAGAGCCTCCCGGCATCTGCCGCCATTATCGAGCGAGATTCGGCATTGCGGGCCGTGAAACGCCACGGCCCGGGCAACACACGGTCTGGCACTCGCCGCGATTGGTCCAGAAGGCTAATCCCCCCGGCCCTCGCGGGCAAGCCGGTACTCCCGGGCCGCATTCTGCCAGTCGCCGTCGTGTTCGTAGACGCGGCCCATCAGGTAGTGCGCCTCGGACAGATCGCCCTTTTCCTTGAGCACGTTGGTCAATAGCCGCCTGGCCTGAGCCCACTGGTTGTTCGCGATGGCGATCTTGCCAAGCAGCAGGTTCTGTTGCCATGGCAGAAGGGATTTCTCAGGGGCCTTCTGCAGCACTTCCAGAGCCGGCTTGAGCTGCTTGAGCTGGATCAGCGTGTTGACCAGTGCGATGCGCAACGCGGGCGCCTCAGGCGAGAGCCGCAGGCCGTCCGACAGCAGAATCCTCGCCTCTTCGAGTTTGCCCTCGGCCAGCAGCTTCTGCGACATTTGCAGGTGCCAGGTGGCTCGCTGCGCCGGGCCGTCGCTGACGACAGCGCGACTGGCAAGCCTTCGGTTCAATTCCTCGCGGTTGAACCGATCCGCGGCAAACTCGAGATAATCCGCAAGGTCCGCCGTCAGCGACAGCGGCGCCCCCGCCACATGTGCCAGCACCGCGCCCTGCTGATTCACGAGCACGGTTTCCGGCCAGGTGAACACGCCCAGCATGGCCGACAGGTTTGACTGCGGGTCTGCGATGACGGGCCAGGCGACGGACTTGGCTTTCAGCATGGCCTGGGCGTGCTCGGCGGCCTGGGCGCCGCTGAGCACCACCACGCATGGAACGTCGGGGGCGTTCTTCAGCGCTGCGGCCGCCATATGGGCGACATGTTCACTCTGCGGCTGGTCGGCGCGCAGGAACAGCAGGACGGTGGGCTTTTGGGAGTTCGGAATCCGCACGTCGTTTCCGGCCAGGTCTTTGGCCGACCATCGGGCCAGCGCCGGGCCGGAGGAGTTTGCGCCGGGCCGCGCCGGGGCCGGGGCCAGATCCCGCGGGCGGGGGGAGGGATTTTCACGGTCGTAGGCCCAGTCCGCGTGACAGCCCGTCTTGCAGGAGCCGCCGGTCTTGGTCTTCTTGAACTCGATGGGCAGTTGCCACTTGCCATAAGGGACGCTGTCGCGGATCACCTGGTCCTGTCGCGTGGCGTGAATGCCGTGACAGACGCCGCAGTTGCGGTTGTGTTGCTTGTCGTTGACATGCACAAAGTGAAGGTTGATCTCGCCATTGCGGAAACCGGTGTGGGTGCCCTCGCGCTCGTCGCGCACGAGCAGGGGGGTATGACACGAGAAGCACAACTCGTAGTTCTTCTCGGAGAACTTCTGATAAAACTCCTGGGCGTTGGTGTGTTGCAGCAGCAGGGGTTTGTCGCCGCCATGAATGTTGTGGCAGCCGCCGCATTGCCCATCGCGGATCGGACCGTGACGGAAGTTCTTGGGATCGTTGATCTCCGGAACCGCCGCCACGACCTTCCCTTTGGCGTTCTTGATCGGTTCATGGTGGCAGAGCATGCAGACCTTGACCGGCAGGTCGCTCAACAGGCTCGCCAGATCCCCGCCGTGCGCCGTGTGGCAGGTCATGCACGCCCGGTCGCCCATGACGGCGGGATGTTTGTATGTCGCGGCGTTCGTGTCGTGCTTGACCTTGTCGTGGCACTTGAGGCACAAATCCGGCAGTGAGGCGATGACATGCTTGGGAAAATCGGTGCCATGCACGCCGTGGCACTCGGCGCAGCTCTTGTCGGTGGCCATGTGCTGGAACTTCACGTTGGCCATCTGCATCTTGAAGTCCTTGTGGCAGAAGTGACACAGATCAGCGCCCGCCGCATCCACCAGCTTGGGATATC
>CAYSSA010000196.1:3675-4227 GCA_964433485.1 uncultured Tepidisphaeraceae bacterium
CGCCGTCCTTCACGGGCTTATGCATGAATCGCCGTTCCATTTTCGCCAGATCATGACAGCGGCCGCATACGCCGGCCGTGGTCTGCTCGCGCATCAGGCTCTTGGATGGCCCTCCGTGCGGATTGTGGCAGCCGAGACACTGCCCCGTGAGCACCGGCTGGTGAATCACCGGCATCTTCCCGGTGGTGAATTCGTGACAGAACGTGCAGAGTTCGGCCTTTTCCCTCGCGATCTGAAACGTGTGCGTCCTGGGGTCGCTCGGGCGATGGCAGGCGTCGCAGGTGTGCGAATTGACCGGACCATGCACGAACTTGTACTGGGTGACGTTCCCGTGGCATTCGGCGGTGGCGCATCCGGCCGGATCGGTGATCGTCGTGGGTTTGGCAGGGCGGGTGGCGGGCTGGGCGGCGACAGTCGGCGGGATCGCCGTCAGCGCCAGGATAATGGTCACAAGCCGTTTCATATCGCACCTCATATGTCAGCCAGTCCGTCTTCCAGCTAATGCGGTCGCGTCGTCGGCGGCGCCGGTCGGTCCGCAACCGCCGGATTGAT
>CAYSSA010000196.1:4325-9623 GCA_964433485.1 uncultured Tepidisphaeraceae bacterium
TGGGCGGCGTTCCGGTTTTCAGCGACACATGGCACTGCGCGCACGCGAGCTTGTCGTGGTCCTTGTCCAGTTCCTGGCCCGTCCTGCTCGCGTGCGCAAACGGCGGCGGCGGTTGCTGTCCGTCCTTGTAGTGGCAGTACTGGCACCGGTCCTGCTGATGGCAACTGATGCAGGGTCCGTGGGATTCGGCCCAGGTCATGCCCGGCTTCACGGGCTTCTTCGCGGTTGTCGTTCCGCTGGGATCGTGGCAGTGCGAGCAGTTATCCTGCCGGTGGCAGCTCGTGCAGCGCAATCCGAAGGTGTGGGTGTGCTCCTTGTGGCGGAACAGCACATTGCCGCCGTCGGCCGGCGTGTAGCGCATGCGATAGGCGTGATCCTGCGGTTCCGGAATCGGTGGATGCATCCGCCCCAGGATATCGTCCCGTGTCGGCAGGCCGCGGGTTGTCGCGGTCGTGCCACGGGGCTTGTGGCAGATGACGCAGGCATTGTCATGCATCCATTCCTTGTGGCAGTTGAGGCACTGCCGGTGATAGGCGGCTTTGAGGCTTGGCATGCGGATATCCGAGTCCACCGTATTGATCGCGTGACACGACTTGCAGGCCGGTATGGCCGCCGCGTTCGCCTGCACAGGATTCGCCGGAACCGACTCCGTCGCCAACGAGGGCGGCGTTGAACTCCGGGTGGACGGGCGCGTCGCCGCCTGCGGCGTTCGGTGGTGGCAGGTGACGCATCCATCCCACATCTCCGCCATCTTGGCATGATTCTTGTGGTCAAAAGGCACTGGTTCATAGAGGGAAACCAATTCCTTGAGAATGACCACGTCCGGTCCAAGGCTGACAGGCTGCGTGGTGGGCTTGAAGACGGACGCCGGCCGCGCGAACGGCCAGACTCCAGACGAAGGATGGGTGGTTGCCATGGCAACGGGGCGGGTTGCCGGCACGGTTTGCGGGGACTGCGCCGCCATCGCCACGCAAGCCGCCCACGCGGCGGGCAGGCCGATCGCGAGCACCACAAAACTGATGACACTCCTGCTGTTGCACTGGCTCATGCTGCCGCCTTGGCCTTGGGCTGACTGATGACGGGTAGGTAGGTGACGATCACGCGGTAAACCAGCATCAGGCAGGCGATCAGCCCGATGGTCACCGCGAACTCGCCAAGCGACGGGATGTAGGTCTTGGTTGCGTACGGAGGCCGGTATCCGACGAGGAACACGTTGACGCGGTTGAAGATGACGCCGAGCACGATCAACATGACCGCCGAGAACAGCCATTTCGGCGACTGCCGTACCTTCCTGGACAGGAGCATCAGCAGCGGCAGAACCACTCCCAGGCCGATCTCCGCCATCCAGCACCAGCTCTCGACCGAGCCGTCCGCCAGATAGGTGTAGGTTCCCCGGTGAATCATGTCGCCGATCTTCACCGCGAGATAGGCCCCGAGTGTGAAGGGAATGAATCGGGCCAGCGGGCCCAGAACATTCATTTCCGGTTTCAACTTCAGTGACCATCCGGCGAACAGCGATTCCCAGATGACCATCGGGAACCCCACTGCGATCGCCGACATCAGGAACAGGAGCGGCGAAAGCGGCGTCCACCAGAGCGGATGCAGTTTGTAGGGTGCGATCACCATCAGGTTGCCCAGCGACGACTGATGGAGACATGACAGGCAGCACCCGGCAATGACCAGAAGGAACATGATCCTGTCCAGCTTGGGGCTGGCCAGTTCAGCCAGCCGCGCCAGTCGCGGGAACCGGCTCTTCTCCTTGATCAGGCGCTCGCAGACGATCGGCGCAAACTCAAGATAGAGGACGTTGAGGTAGCACATGACGCACATGCCCACCTCGAACAACACCGAGTTCCCCTGCCACATGATCATGGGATGCCAGACGTTGTAGTATCTTCCCAGGTCCGCCTGAAGGCCAAGGCAGACGAAGGTGTAGCCCAGCATGGCGGTCAGCAGAGCCGGGCGCGCGACGGCGTGGTAACGCTCGCGGTGCAGCACATGCGTCAGAAAGGCGGATGTGAACCCGCCGGCCGCCAGGGCCACGCCGCTGGCCACGTCAATCGCGATCCACAGCCCCCACGGATACTGCTGGTCGAGGTTTGTCGTGGATGCAAGTCCAAACAGAAAGCGGTAAAGTCCGAAGCCGAGCCCCACCAGCGTGAGCGCCAACAGCAGAAACACACCAGGGGTTGCCAGAGTGCGCGCGACCGGCTGCGGTTCCTCTTCGTGATCGTGGTGAGATGAATCGACCGGGTGTTGTGCGTGCGGGTGGCCGGCCCCGTGCGGGCGATGCGGCAAGGGCACTTCCGCCGGCGGCGCGGCGATTCCGCCTCCGGCCAATGCGAGGGCGGGGCGCCCGCGGAACAAAACCGTTTCTGCAACGTCTTCCTGCCGCGCAGTCGCCTCCTCGACCGACGCTTCACGAACGGCCGACCGCCGACGCGGATTGGTCAGGAACATCAGTGCCCCCAGTGTTCCGTAGAGAAGCAGCGGCGGCAGGCCGTATTTGAAGACGCCGTGCTGGATCGCTTCGGTCAACACCGGCGGAGCGTCGTTGCCGAGCTTGAGAAAACCCGCCTTCTCAAACGATACCGGCGAGAGATAGAGCCAACTGGTCCCGCCCACTTCATGCTCGCCATACACATGATCGACGTATTCTCCGGGGCGGCGACGGATGCGCTCGTGAGCCACTTCGAGCAGGCGGTTGCGCTTGCCGAAGATGATGGCCTGTCGCGGGCAGGCGTCAATGCAGCCCGGCGTCTTGCCCTCGGCTTGGCGGTGGTTGCAGAACTCGCACTTGAGCACCCTGGGCGTGAACGCATCGTCGTAGCTGTACGCTGGAATCTGGAAGGGACATGCGACCATGCAGTAGCGGCAACCGATGCACTTCCACGCGTCGTACGTGACCGCGCCGTTCTCTTGCTTACGCAAGGCCCCGACGATGCAGGCCGAGACACAGGCTGGGTGATTGCAGTGCAGGCAGTTGACCTTGACATGAACCGGCTTGCCGCCGTCGGGTGTATAGGCGTTGATGACGGTGAATCCATCAGGCGCAGGGCGACGTTCGACCCTGAACACGCTCTGGTCGTCGTAGGATTCAACAGGACCGGGCTCCATGCCGTTGGCCTTCTTGCAGGCGTGCTCGCAGAGTCGGCAACCAACGCACATGGTCAGATCGACCAGGACGCCGAAAGGATCGGCGGGACCCAAAGTGTGGCCGTGTTCGCCGGCGTTTGTCGGCAAGGCCCCACCCGCACCGACTGTCAACAGCCCCATCTGTTTGAGAAACCGCCTGCGATCCGGTTGCATGGCTGAACCTCTCCATTGCGTTGCGCCGAAGCGCATGCAGTTTGGAATACCAGCACGTTGAGTTATGACCGTCAGCAACTAACCGGGTCGCATTATAACGGGAGTCGAAACAAAATGGGACTACATTATACTGATTTTTCGTAAGACATATTGAGACGCAATCTCATTGCCTTTGTCGGCATCGCCGAGATCGGTGGCGCGGAGTTGCAGGCCGTGGTCGGTGCTCCGACGACCTTCCCGCCGGGCAGATTGCTTGCGCTCGGCGGATTTTGTCGAGGCATTGTGAGTGCTGGACGCAACTCGCCATGCCAGCGCGCATGCAAAATGCACGGAGGCAACATGCTGAAGCTTCGATTTTCTCTTGTATCGCTCGTCTGTGTCCTGCCGGTCTGGCTCGCTCGGGCGGCAGAGCCAGCGGACCTTGTAATCCCCGGATTTACGGCCTATGTCGATCCCAACGTGGCCGCCGCGCGCGTCGGCAGGGGTGGAGTGTCCAACTGGTCCACGGATGATCATCTCGTCTGGGGAGGGTCGTTGAGCAAGGGTCGCCTGGCCGTGGCGGTGCTGGTGTCACTGCCGGAGAAGGAGAAGTCGAAGTTCAGGTTGACCATCGACGGACAGTCACGCGAGTTTGAGGCGACAGGTTCGGGAGGGTTTCGGCGGGTTGAATGCGGCGAGTTCAATATTCAAGGCGACGGTTATCGGAGGATCGAACTGGCGGGCTTGTCGAGGTCGGGCAGGGTCTATGGCGATATCAAGGAGCTGATCCTGTCCGGCCCGGCTGCCGGTAACGCGTTTTTCAACCTGAAAGAGCGGCGTAATTGCGCATCGGTCCATCTGGGCTATCCTGTGGAGAAGGGGGTGGAGGTTGAGTGGTTCTATAACGAGCTGACTCCCCGGACCGATCCCCTGTGGACCTATTACGAGGCTTGTGGCTGGCATCGCGGCTATTTCGGCATTCAGGTGAACGGTCCGACAGAGCGGAGGGTGATTTTTTCCGTCTGGGATGCGGGCAACGAGGCGGTGGATCGCAACAAAGTGGCGGCCGAAAACCGCGTGAAACTGCTGGCGAAGGGAGAGGGTGTTTATGCCGGAGATTTCGGCAATGAGGGCACCGGCGGGCACAGCCATCTGAAGTACATGTGGAAGACCGGCGAAACGCAACGGTTTGTTGTTACGGCCAGACCCGAAGGAGATGCCACAATCTACACGGGATACTATTTCTTCAACGATACCGGGAAGTGGGGCCTGATCGCGTCTTTCCGCGCCCCACGGGACGGGAAGTATCTTCAGGGGCTTTATTCGTTCAACGAGTGTTTCAACGGGGCCAACGGGCATCTTCGCCGTTTGTGCGAGTTCGGCAACCAGTGGATCAGAACCAGGGAGGGCAAGTGGATCGAGCTGACGACGGCCGCCTTCACCCACGATGCGACCGGTGGAAAGGACCGACGCGACTTTGGTGCGGGCGTGGCCGAGAACGGGCGGTTCTATCTTTCCAACGGCGGGTTCGTGGCCGAGCCGGTCAAATATCGCGACCGTTTCACGCGGCCGGCGACGGGGCGCGCTCCGGAAATAACTCTGTCGCCAATACAGTGAGGTTCACACTCCCAGACGCAACTGGCGGACTTCTTCGCGCGCCAGGGTGGCCACAACGGAGTTGAGCCGCGACAGCGTTTTTCGGCCTTCGATATCGCCTTCGGTGTTGGCGAACTGGATGCCGAGTTTCTGCTGGCCGCCGGGTGTGGCTACGACATGTCGGACGAAGCCCTCGAGGATGATCTCGGTTTGCTCGTATTGCAACAGAATTCGCAGGCGCTGCCCATTCACGATCTTCCGGTCATTGTCGGGATTTCCGGCTTTGACCAGCACCCCGAGTCCGCCGAGGCTGAGATCCCTGGTTTCGATTGGCAGTTCCATGGTCGCCGGCGGCTTGTCGCGAATGTCCACCTTGTCATTGATGCGCCAGACGCGCACGAGCAGGCCGTTCTC
>CAYSSA010000197.1:0-404 GCA_964433485.1 uncultured Tepidisphaeraceae bacterium
TGACAACCAGCTTCGCGCCGGCGCCGGCCGTGTTGCTCTGCGGAGCATTGAAACGGACGGTGCCGAGCTTCTGCAGACCGTCAATGGTGGCGGTGCTGCCGACGTACACCGTGGCGCCCGCGGCGATGTTCAAATCTTCCTGGATAATGAAATAGGTGTATGTGGAACCGGCGAGAACAGCGCCGTCTCCCAATGCGATGCGCCCGCGGCCGGCCTGCAATGTGCGGTCGCTGGCGTCATTGGTAAGCAGGCCGCCGTCGCTGAGCGTCACCGTTTCCGGAACGGTCAGGGAAACGCCAACCACAGGGACGATGAACGGATTGATCGAGTTGGTGATGTTGCGGTCGCCCTCGGCGACTTCGAGAACCAGACGCTGACCGTTCGGTTCGTTAGTGGTGAACTGC
>CAYSSA010000197.1:424-743 GCA_964433485.1 uncultured Tepidisphaeraceae bacterium
GCACGCGGATGATCGCGCCGGGTTCGTAGACGAACTGGCCGTTCTGGATGACGCCGGTCGTATCAATATTGGGCGTGCCGTCCACGTTCAGCGGAACATACGGCATGTTGCCGCGGCCGAAGAAGGCGTTGTTGGTGTTTAGGTCAAGGATCGAGCCGGTCTTCATGATCCAGGAACCGAGCGGCGCCGAGCCGATGCCCGAGCCGTCGTTGAGGAGCAATCGGCCGGCGGCTTCAACGGTCATCTGGCCGTTGATGTTGCTGGGCGCCGGATAGGGCAGGTTCTGCGAGCCCGCGACCACGAAGTTCTGGTTGGCTTC
>CAYSSA010000197.1:761-9590 GCA_964433485.1 uncultured Tepidisphaeraceae bacterium
GTTGCCCAGGCGGACGTAGTTGCCCGGATCCATCGTGCCGCCACTCTGGACGAGAATCTTGGCCGTCGCCGAGCCCACACCGCCGAAGGACGAGGTGCGGTTGGGTTGGAGAATAGCGCCTGGCGTGACCACGAACGTCAGATCGCCGGGCATCGAGACCGGGGTATCTTCGTTGAGAGCGACCTGCCCGACGATATAGGCGTTGATCGGCTTGCCGGCGTTGTTGACGATGCGATAGCTGCCCACGCCGCCGGTGCCGGTGCCGGGGGATTCACCGAGGTTGAGAGTTGCATAGCCGCCGTCGCGCTTTACGCCTTGCAGATAGAAATCGCTGTTGGCGAAGATGGTGCCGGTCACCCAGGTGCCGCCGCCACGATAGGAACTGAGGCCCGCCCAGGGCGTTCCCGCGCCCACGGTCAGGGTCTGGTTGATGCCACCGTTGTTGCCGGGGCAGAAGAAGAGGTCGGCGTTGGTGCCGAGATTCTTGATCGTCAGGATTCCGGCGCCCTGGTCGGGCTGGCCGGCATTGCCCACTCCGTTCATGTTGTGGCGAACGATCGCGCCGGGCTCCAGATAGACTGTGCCGCCGGTGGTGAGGTCGGCCAAAGACGCGACGCGGGTGAGGCTGTTCAGGCCGTAGCCTTCGGTGGCGATCGCGTAGCCGCCGATGGTGGAACCGGCGCCGATGTTGAAGCGGTCGCCGGTCTGGGTGAACTGGCTGGTGTTGGTGGTTGTGTTCGGGAACAGGTCGATAAAGGCCTGTTCGGTGGCGGTGTAGCCCTGCGCCGAGGTCGTTGCGCCGCTGAGGTTGAGATTGAGCTGGGCATTCCTCACCAGCACCGGACCGGAGCCAAGGCTTCCGGGGTTCTGAGCCTGCAGCGTGCCGCGAAGGACCGTCGTGCCGCCGGTGAAGGTGTTCAGGCTGTTGTCGATGTTCACTGTGCCGTCAAGATCCTTGACGATGGCCACGCTGCCGCCGCCCGGATTGTCGATGATCTTCGAATACACCGTGAGCGTGTTCTGGTTCTGATGGAAGAACAGTTCCTGCGGAGTTGTCGCCCCGACAACGCCAGCGGTGAGCTGGCCGCGGGTGAAGTTGCTCGTGTTGGTGCCGATGTTACGGGCGTTGTTGACGTTCTCAGAGAGAATGCCGCCGCTTTCAATGTAGAGGGTGTCAACATTGGTGGTGTTGCCGAAGAGAATCTGACGTGTAGCGCCGCCTGCGAGGCGCATGGCCCCGACCACGAAGTTCTGCGCTGCGCCGGGCGTTCCCAGCGTGACGTCGGCCGCCGCATTGCCAATGGACCCGGAGACAAAGCCCTGGGCGCCGGGCGCGGTGGTGGTTGCAAGGGCGGTGTAGCCGGGAGCTCCAGTGCCGGTGTAATTGATCACGCCGCCCTGAGCGCCCGCGGCGCTCTGGTTGACGTGCGCGACAAAGTGGCTGGCGCCGAATGTGGCCCAACCGCCGACGAACTGATTGGCTGTCGGGGCGACGCCGTTGATCTGCTCGAGTTTGATACGACCGTTATCGCCGCTCTGGCCCAGAGTGCTGCCGGACGACCGTGCCGCCGCCGACATTGTGGATCAGGTTGCTGACAACCAGGTCGCTGCCGCCGCCGCCGGAGCGCTCGGCGCGGATTTCAGATTGTCCGAGACCCAAGGTGACCGCGCCGACCTTCTCCAGGTTTCCGACGAGGTTGAAGGTCTGATTTCGGCCCAGGCTCTGCAGCCGACCGCCCTGGAGCAGAATGGGGGTGGTGTCTGCAAGGCGATTGCCGACGGCGAGCGAGGGCACCAAACGGGCGTTGTTCAGGCCGTTATTGTTGTCCAAGTTCAGTTGCGCGGACTGGCCGATGGTGATGTCGGTTACATTCAGCAGCGAGCCGTTGTTGCGGAGTTCGAAAACGCCGCCGCTGGATCCGAGAACAAGGCTTCCGGCATAGTTGCTCGTGTCGGTAAGGAAGATATAGCCCAATCCGGTCTTGGTGAGAGCGCCGCTGCCGGTCAGGCGATTGGCGCCCGTCAGCAAGAAAGCGGTATTGGCATGGCTCAGCGCGGGCACATCAATGACGTTGCCCGTGCCGTTGACGGTGATGGTGCGGAGATTGTTGTTCGCGGGATTGCCCAGCAGCCCGTAGACGTTGCCTGCGGTGCCGGAGGTCATGCTCAGCCGCAGCGTGCCGCCGTTGAGATTGATGCCGTTGGTGCTGGCGGAGGTGGCGCTGGTGCCGAGGACGGTGTTGTCGGTCATCGTCAGGCGGCCGCCGGCGTTAATTGTGACGTTGCCCACGAACGTGTTGGCGTTGCTCAACACCACGTCGCCGTTGATGCTGACCGGGAAGTTGCCGCTCAGCGGATTGGTGATGCGCAGTGTGCCCGCGCCGCCGCCAAGGGCATAGCCCGTGGCCGCGTTGGGCGTGAGCGCGCCGGAATAGTTGACGATGCCGCCGGCCGCGCCCAGACTGATGCTGGCGGGCATGGTCAGGTTGGCCGAGCTGTCGGCCATCAGCGCGATGGGCGGCAGGGGCTTGCCCGAGGTCAGGCTGCCCGCGCTGACTTTGTTGACAAACCCCTGGAGCGCCGAGGCGCTGAAGTTGGTGTTGTTGACCTGAACCATCGAGCCGTCGTTCAGGGTGATGCCGGTGGTGCCGGTGCCCGGATCGCTGTTGAACTTGATGCCCCTGTTGGCCGGAACGGACAACGAGCCCAGATTCTGCGAGCCGGCAAAGCCGATCATGCCCGCGTTCCAGGTGACGCCCGAAGGGGGCAGAGTGGTCTGCGGCGTGGCGAAAGTCAACGTGCCCGTGCCGTTCTTGATGATCGAAGGCAGGTTGGTGCGCGCTCCCAGGATCAGTTCGCCAGCGCCTTGGACGGTCAGGGCGTAGGAACTGCCGTTGATTGACGCGAAGGCCAGCGTGCCCTGATTGACCTCAACCGTCGAGTTCTGGTTGAGATACAGGGTGCCGCCGATGGCCGTTACGCCATTGACGCTGCGAATGGCGCCGCTGCCGTCGCCCGGGCCGGAAATGGTGACGTCCCCGGCGCCGAAGGTCACCGGACTGGCGGTGTTGCCGCCCTGGAACTGAAGCTGGCCGCCGCTGAAGACAACCGTGTCCCGGTTGGAGCCGTTTGCGCCGGCGGCGCCCAGGCCGCCCGCGCCGCGGACGCTCAAGATGCCGCTGCTGACGAGCGTCTGGCCGGTGTAGCCGCCGTCGGAGGCGACGCCGCCCGCCAGGATCAGCATGCCGCTGGTGTTCTTGCTGACGCCGCCGGACCCGCCCAGCGGAGCGTAGATCGTGCCGGTGTTCAGATTGTAGACGGAAGCGGTGATCGTGCCCGTGCCGAGGACCATCGCCTTGTTGGTGGCGATCATCGGCGTTGAAGTCTGGCCAACGGTGAACTGATAGGCGTCAAACCCATTGTCGCCGATGTCCATGATGCCTTGTGTGACGGTGATGTTCTTGCCCGAGGCGATCTGATTGGGCGCCAACAGGCGGACATTGACCATTTCGCCTGAAGTGTTGGGCGCGTTCACGATCAGATCGTTCGGGATGGACGGGCCCGTGGTGGAGGCCAGGTCGAGCCGACCGGCGGTCACCGTGGTGCTTCCCGAATAGCTGTTGTTCTTCGTGAATGTCGTCAGGTAGGGCCCGACGATGTTCACGTTGCCGGAACCCGTAATGGACGCGGCCATCGTCAGCGAACCGGTCCTGGGCGCCAGTGTGATGTCGCCCTGCATCTGATCCATGCCGTTTACGGTCAGGTTGCTGATGGCAACGCTGTCCACCTGAAGCGTGGTGCCGCTGCCCATGGTCAGCTTGGATGTGGTGGTGTCATAGAACGCGTCAATGACGCCGGTGCCGCTGACGATATTGACCGCGCCGATCTCGCTCGCGGCCGGTGTGGCTGCCAGCAGCGCCGTCCGCGGAATCACCGTGCTGACATTGCCGGTGTCGGGGCCGCTGTACTGCACGGTGGCGTAGCCGCCGCCGGTGCCGTTGGTGTGCTTGACAACGATGCTGTGGTAACCGGCCGACAGGTTCACCGCTGTGCCAATATTCGTAACCGCGCTGACCACGCCCAGCGTGCCGAGGGGCAGCCCGTCGATGTAGACGATCATGTTGTCGTCGTTGGTGCCGGCGAACTGATAGTCACCCGCCGTGGTGATGTTCAAAAGCCCCTTCCACATCACGCCGGAGTAGGAACCGCCCATCTGGTTGGTGCCGCCACCGGGGTTGTTCAGGTTGAATCCCGGAACCGGGACCAGCGGCATGTCGCTGCCGGCGCCGCTGTTGGGCATGTAGGTGCTGGCATCAAGACTGGTGAAGAACCGGGGCTGTGTGTACAGACGATCCACCGCGAAATTCTGTGGGTTGGTCGTGGCGTCCGGATTGCTGTAGAAGTTGTAGTAGTATCCGAGCACGCCCGAGGGGGCCGTGGGCGCGCTGCTGAGGTTGGCCGCCAGATTTGTGATCTTGCCGCCATTCTCAAGCGTCCACCCGCCGGCGATTCCAGCCTGCGGCGCGCCGAGTGTAACCGCCTGATTGGTGCCAACAGTGAACTTGCCCGTGAAACCGCTGTTGTTGCCTGTAAGGACGAGTGGATTGCTGGCCGACGTCAGCGGCGGCAGCTTGATCTCGCCCGAGCCGCTCAACGGACCGGCCAGACGCAGCGTGCCCTGAACCACCTGGAAGTTGAGTGTCGAGTTGGCGGTGACGTTCAAGGCTCCGGCAAAGATGTCGTTGCCGGCGGTCGTATGCTGCATCAACACCTGGTTCTGGATGTTGAACGTGTAACCGGCGCCCGTGCTGGCGGTGCCCACGCCTTCCTTGTTGCTGATGCGCAGCGTGCCGCCGGCAAAGGTGAGATTCGTTGACAGGCCGGTCAGTGGATCAATGGAGCCGGCAACCGTGCTTGGAGTGATCTGCAAAATGCCGCCCGGCTGCACGTTCAGTGTCGTGTTGCTCAGCTTGTTGGCGGTGGCGGCATTGGTGTTGTCCAGAATCAGTGAAGTCGCGCCGGTGCCGGTGCCCACGTTGATCGTCAGGGGCGAGGTCAGCTTGGAGTCGTCCATCTGTCCGGGACGCAGGCCGCCGTTACCGGTCAATGTCAGAGTTCCGCCGCCCGTGGGCATGTTGGTCTTGGCAAAACCCGTGGAGTGCCCGAGGCCATCCAGCGTGATGGTGTTGTTGGAGCCGAGGTTGAGAATGTTGAAGTTGGACTGGCCGTCGGGAGCGCGGAGCGTTACCGAAGCGCCATCCAGAATCGTCACGTCCTGACCGGCGAAGTTCTGCACGCTCACCGGTCCGGAGAAGAACTGTCCGAGGGCGTTGCCGGTTGGCTCAATCAAAGCAAGCGCTCCGGCGGGATTGTTCCAGCGGAACACGCCGCCCGAGTTGCCGCCGCTGTCCTCGACCGCCATAACGATCTTGTACGCCTGGCCGCCGGTGAGCGTGACCGTGCCCGAGGTGTTGCCGTTGCAGCATCCCTGGCTGACCAGCAGTTCATTGCCGGCGCTGCCGGCGCTCTCAAAAATTCCGTTGCTGTTGCGGTCAACCCAGATCACGGCGCGATCGTCCTGCCCGGAACTGTTGAACGTATATGCGCCCGTGACAGGTGCGTAGAAGTAACTGGTGAACGTGACGGTGAAAGTGTTGGTGTTTGCGGTGGTGGCGCCGGGGAACAAAGCCGCAAACTGCGCGTCCGCCGTGGCGGATTGCGGGAAGTTGATGGGAACCGTCACCGAGTTGCTGAAAGCCGGCGTCGAGGCCAGCGTGGCATTGATCGCGGCTTCCGTGGCGATGAACCCGTTGCCGCTGTTGGCATACAACGCACCCAGGAAGCCCGGTGCGGCGGTGTTGGCCGAACTGGCCAGCACGGCGCCCTGGCCCAGAACGATCTTCGATCCGTTGAGCGAATGGAGATTCGCGCTGCCGTTGGGCACGCCTTGGCCGACCAGGGTGCCGTTCACAACATTCAGCGTGACATTCGAGAGGCTGTTGGCCGAACCTGTCGGCCCGGTGTTGATGATCCTCAGCGTCGCGTTGTTGTTGACGTCCCAGGTCGTGGGTCCGACGGGAGTGCCACCGGAGTTGGTGGCGGCGGTCAGACGCGACGAAATGGTCGTCGTGCCCCCGATCGGAAGAGTCAGCGTGGGAGTCAGAACATGGCCGCCGGCGGTCGAGGTGCTGATCGTCCCGCCCGTGCTGGTGATCGAACTGAGGAACTCGGTCTTGCCGCCGAGATCCAGATTGCCGTTCGCCATTGTAAGCGAGCCGTCGATCTGCTCGTCGGCCAGCAGCTTCACGCCGGCCCCGTTGTTGATCGTGAGCGATCCGATGGCGCGAACTGGCGAGGCCACGGTCGAAGTGGACTTGTTGAGCTGAAGCGTGCCACCGCTGACCGTGGTCGGCAGCGAGGCATTGTCCAGCGTGCCGCCGAGGGTCAGCGTGCCGCCGCCTGTCTTGCTCAGGGCGCCTCCGGAAGCGCTGGCGAGCTGCCCGTTGATGGTCAGGGCGCCGCCACTGGCCACGTCGCCGGTCAATGAGTAGCCATTGAGCGTCACCACCGTGCCGTTGCCGCCGATGGTGTCGCTGGTGGCGCCGGTGTGCTCCAGTCGGCCATTGGCGCTCAGTTCAACCGATGCGTTGAACGTGACGTTGCCGGAACTGCTCGCCAGGCGCAGCGCGCCGTTGTCGCCAAGCACCTTCACCGTGAGGCCCGCCAGCGGATCGGATCCGCCGGCAGCGCCGATGCCGGTAATCCGGCCGTTCGTGTATACGTTGATCGTTGTGCGATTCAGATCATTCGGTGTCACGTTGCTGGTATTGTCCAGTGTCAGTGAACCGGTGGTCTGAATATCCAGCGTAATCGGGGTTGTGTCGGTTCCGTCGATCAGCGGCCCCGTGCGGAAGTCGGCGTCGCCACGCGGGTCGCTGCCGGCCGTTGCAATGGTAATTGTCCCGGATGCGCCGTTAAGCGTCGTCTTGGACGCCTGCAAAGTCTTCCCGGCTCCGTAGACGGCGAAGGCGTTGCCAGTGTACAGCGCCACCTCGCCGATCTTGTTCACTTCGGCGGCACTGAAGGCATCAGACACATCCACAAAGGTGTTGCTGCCTTTGGCGTCAATGTTGTGGTTCGACAAATCCAGGGCCATCCTGCCCTGCTGCACGCGGAACAGATTCATGCTGCCGTTGTCAAGCGGCGCAACGTAGTTGGCCATGGTCGTGTCGCCGGTGATCGGCGGCGTGAGGTCAATGCCCAGGCCAAGCGCCGTGGTCCAGCCTCCGGCAGTCACGTTGTTCGGGCCAACGCCGCCCGTGCCGTTGCCCAGACGGATCTCGATATCATGCCAGCCGGCGGAGAGCGTCCTCGCTCCACTGGTGGTCGGCGAGTTCCATGTCGTGTCGCGCAGGATCTGCACGCCGTCCACCTTGATCAGCACGTTGTCGTCGAAGTTCTCGGCGAACGCGAAGGAACCCTGGCCGCCACCCTGATCGGGCACAAGCATCTGCCCGGTATAGACCACGGTAACATTGTCCGGCGTCCAGAAATTATTGGTACGCGATGTTGTCTGCGCAAGCACAGGACCAAGTTGAACGCCGCCTTGGCCAGGATTCGCGCTCGTTTCGTCAAAAGCGCCCGTCAGGCGTCCCTCAAACAGTCCGGCCGCATAGCGGGGCGCTCCCGTAAGCTTGAGTCCGCCGGAGTTGTTCAACTCAATGGTCTTGTTCGCCCCGGCGCCGGAACCAAGGGCCTGGTTGTCCTGGTCAACGTGCAGCGTGCCCCCGTTGATCACAATCTGCCCACCCAGCGTGTTCGTCGCAGAGACGGTGAGCGTGCCGTCGCCATTTTTGATCAGTCCGAAACCAGAACCGTTGTCGGTGACTGGAGCGGAAATGGTAAGTTTCGCACCGGAAGCGACGTTGATCGTCGGCGAGCCGCCCGTCAGCGAAACCTTGCCGGATGGCGTAGCGCCCGTGGCCGAAATAGCACTGGTGGTGCTTGCCAGCGCCTCGATTGTGTCCGAACTGTCAATGGTCAACACGGCCCCCGCCGAGCCGCCGCCCACCAGCGCAATGTTGCCGCCGTTGAAGCGAACAGTCCGGCCGGTACCAGTGGCGTTCAGCGTGTGTCCAGCGTCCACTCGAACCGTTCCGCCGGTCAATTTCAGGTTCTGGAACGTGTAGTCCGCGGGCGCTCCGGTCAACAGCACGTTGCCCGAAGCGTTGCCCATGACCTGCAATTCGGCGCTCGGAACAACCTGGTTGATCGGCTTCTCGATGCGCAGGGTGCCCCCTACGACATTCAACGTGCCGGCGCCATTGAGAGTCAGGGAATTGGTGCCGTCCGTCGGCACCAGAACACCACCAGTGCCGCTGCTGACGCTGAATCGCTGTCCATCGGCGAGTACTTGTTTCGGAATCGTTACGGTTGGGGCCGTCGCGCCGGAAATCTGCTGCACGCCATAGCCGTAGTTGCCGCTGGCTGGAACTGTCGGCAGGTCACTCGCCGTCAGCGTGATGTTGGCGTCGGTGAGAATGCCGTAAATGGGACCCGAGGTTGTTGCCCCGGACGCCATCGTGATTTGCGAGACGGGGATGACCGGCGTCGTGCCGTAATACGCATTGCCAAGTACGCCGTTCGGCTGAATGGTGTAGGTGCCCGTGATCGAGGATCCCGGATTCACGATCGCCAGACCCTTGGTCACGTTGTCCAGGCCCGTGCTGCTGGTGATGGTGATGTTCTTGCCGTTGTCCGTCACAACCCCCGTCAGGATCGTGGTCCGATCCGTCATCGTGGCGTTGCCCAGGAACTGCGCTGTGTCGG
>CAYSSA010000198.1:0-7981 GCA_964433485.1 uncultured Tepidisphaeraceae bacterium
CGATGGGACACTATCACCATGTGGAGGCGTGGTTCCAGGTGGATCCGGGCAACGGCTGCACGGTATCGGGATGCCACGAGCCGCTGCCGCACGGCAGGAAGATGAAGGTGCCGGCGTTCGCGAATTTTCACATGGCGTTTCTCGAATGTCAGAGTTGCCATGCGGCCCCTGCCGCCAAACCAGAGAAGATGGCGTGGATGAACATTCAGTCCGGGAGACTTCAGGATGTGCCGGCGATCCTGCAGTTGATCAAGCTTCTGGAGGAAAAGGCGGACATCATCGAGAAGGATGCCGCGCAGGTTCAGTCAAGCATCGTGTCGCTGCTGAAGGCGGTGCTGGCGGCGCGAGGCCCCGAGCGAATGCTGGAAGACCTGCAGATTCAGCTTGAGACATCCGAGCCGGGCAGCCCGGTCTGGCGCATGACGGTGAAGCGGTTGTCGGGCCTGTTGCCTTCCTTGGCGCGGGGCGAATATGGCGCGAAGCTGATACCCCAAAGCTCGCTGGCCGGTTATGCCCGTGAGAACGCACAACTCAAGACGTTGGCGGCGCAATACCTGGCAGCGCCCAAGGATAGTCCGCAGCGGAAGTCGCTGGAGGAGAAAGCCCACGCGGGCGTCGTCAAGCATCCGGTCGGGTGCATGGCATGCCATTCCGATTCGCCGGGACTGATCGATTATGTCACGGTGGGTTATCTGCCGTCGCGCGGCAAGTATCTGAGCAAGCTGCAACTGGCCGAACTCATGCAGGATATCCGCAACGACAAGCAATTCTTCCTGCCCAAGCCAATGGGGGGAGGAGCGCCGTGAGGAGTGAGAAGGCACAAAGGCACGAAGGCACGATGGCGCGAAGGCACGAGGTGATCTACCGTTGCCGCCCTGAGCGCGCGCGAATCGGCAGCCATCCCTTTGCGTCCGGTTGCCTTTGCGCCCTTCTGCCTCTGCTTTGCCTGCTCAGTCTTTCCGCCCTGGCGCAGGGCAACAGCGGCAAGGACTGCGCCATGTGCCACCTGGACTGGGTGGACAGTTTCAAACGCAACACCGGCGTTTTTCTGATGGACAAGCCGGAGAAGTCGCAGGCGGCCGAGGAGATCATGTGCCTGGGCTGCCATGATGGGTCGGTGGCGGACTCCCGGAGGCTGGTGTGGAAGGAACACGGCCACCGCACCGGCGTGGCGCCGTCGGCCGGCATGACGGTGCCAAGGGAGTTGCCGCTGGAAGACGGCAAACTGGTGTGCCGCACCTGCCACAGCGCCCACAACGCCGGCCAGAGCAGTTCGCTCAAGGGGGCCTTCTTTCTTCGCGTTGGCAACGAGCAGAGCCAGCTGTGCAAGTCCTGCCACGCGGACAAGTCCAAGGGGCCGGCCGAAGGATCGCACCCGCTGGCGCAGATGAAGACCCCCCTTCCGGCGTCGCTCAAGAGCGCCGGGGCCCACGCCGGACCGAACAACGACATGGTATTGTGCCAGACGTGCCACGGCGTGCATGGCGGCGGCAGGGAACACCTGCTGCTCATGGCCAACAACACCAACCAGCTCTGTTCGGCCTGCCATGAGCAGATGCGGCCGGCCATGTGGGACACGAATCCCGCGCACGCGCACCCCCAGAGTCCACCCATCACCAGGCCGGATCAACTGCAGGCCATCAAGGACATGCAGACGAAGCTGGGAGAGGGCAACACGTTGATCTGCCTCTCCTGTCACAAGGTCCACAGCGGCAAGTCGAGCCGGGCCATCCTCGCCGACACCATGGTGGACAGCGCCTTCTGCATCCGTTGCCATCAGGACCGCCGCCCGATGCTGGGTAGCGCCCATGATCTGCGCAAGTCCGCGCCGCAGGCACTGAACAGCCACAACGAGACCGTGGCGCAGTCCGGCGTCTGCGGATCGTGCCATGGCTTCCACAACTATGCGCGCAAACCCACACCGCGCGAGGGCGATGCCGGCGGCCTCTGTACGACGTGCCATTCCGACGGGCAGGTGGCCGCGAAACATTCCGGGCTGCCGATGGCGCACAAGGCGTCGCTTAAGCAGGACAGGTTGCCGGGCGATGTGAAGCTGACGCTCTATCCCGCGTCAACTCCGGAGTTCAAGTCGCTGGCCTGCCAGACCTGCCATGATCCGCACGAGACCAGGCACTCGCACTTCCTCAATCAGCCGCCCGAGCAGATCTGCGCCAACTGCCACCAGGAACTGACGAACAAGCTTGCCAAGCCGCACGACTTCACAGGCAAGAACGAGTTCAAGAACGCCAAAGGATCAAACGTCGCCGACGCCGGCCGATGCGGATTCTGCCACTCCATGCACCAGGCCAGAGGGCCGCGGATGTGGGTGGCGACAGACCAGCCGTTCAAGTCGGCCGACGACGCCTGCACCCAGTGCCACTCGCCCCAGGGCATCGGCCACAAGAAATCGCTGGCCCTGTTCAACCACCCGACCGGGCCGGACAAGAAGCCCAGGGACGTCGCGGCCGGCATGGCCCTGCCGCTGTACAACGCTGATTTCATGCCCGACCCGTCGGGCTCGGTGGCGTGTTCATCGTGTCATGACGTGCATGTGGGCAATAAGCAGTCCAAGGGACTGCTCAGGGCGACGTCGCCGAGCGATCTTTGCGTCCAGTGCCACAGCACGCCGGCGAAGATGGTCGGCGGCTCGCATGACATCAAGGTGTGCAAGAAGCCGTTCCCGCCCGAGGCGGCGAAGAAGAACGATCTATGCCTGTCGTGCCACCGCCCGCACAGCAACGATGAGAAGAAGCAGCGATGGGCCGTGGTCCCGGCGCCGGGACAAATCGGCAAGGACGGAGCCTGCATCGGCTGCCACCAGGCCGAAGCCTGGTCGAATGTGGAAAAGGCGGCGGAATCGGGACCGATGCTGCATTCACGGAATTTCGTGGCCCGGCCGGATGTCCGCAAGGACCACGGGTTGCCGCTGGCAAAGGGGGATGATCCGGCCGCTGGGGACAAACTGCTTTGCAAGACCTGCCACGATCCGCACGCGCCGCCGGGCGCCGCCGGCGTGCTGCGTATGGACGCCGGCCAGTCGGCCACGGACCTGTGCGGCAAGTGCCACGCCGAAGCGACGTATTTGCAGACGACGATGCACGACAAAGCGCACATCGGCAAGTTCATCACCTCGGCGCGTGGCTGCGCGCCATGCCACTCGGTGCATGCCATCGAGGGCGAGTCGCGCGAGTTGCTCTGGGCGGCGAAAACAGTGGACAAGGCTCCTTCGCCGGCCGCCCGGCTCTGCCTCGGTTGTCACAACAACGCCAGGGACGGCGCCCCCCTGCCGGCCTTCACGGAACATCCTGAAACAACGCTGAAGGATCTGGCCAAGGCAACGACGCAGCCCAGCACGATCATCGATCACTTCGGCAAGATCGACCGGATCAGTTGTCCGACATGCCACCTGCCGCACGGCCGGGAAATGCCGGGAACCAACATTGCGGCCGGCGACCGCGGGCGGACGCTGGCGATCAAGGCGATGCTGCGTCCGAACATCGACCGCGAAGTCTGCGCCGCCTGCCACGGCATCGACGCCGCGCGGCGGTATCTGTACTTCCACGATCCCAAGCGGCGCGCGAAGACAGAGAACCTGATTCGCTGATGTGACGATCTAGCGGTCTGAATTGCGCTGCCCTTCCGATTTGCGAACACGTGCAACAGCGATATCTGTCCACTGTGCTTCCAAACATGCTGGACCACCAGGCCGGCGATCTACGCCGCGCGGGGATCGGGCAGTATCCCATCATCAACCTGGCGGATTCGACGGTACTGGAGGGCCGACAACCGTCGGCCGCCGATCGGACCTGTACCACCCAGCACACCTGCCGCCCCGGCAAGGTCATTTCCAGCGACGCGCCAAGTGGCACATTGTTTCAATGATTGCGGCTCTCGGCGTCGCGTAGAGTCGAGGGGTGAGACGGTAGTCTATTCTTCGCCGGCTGCTCGATGATAAAGGCAACATTGAGTCGGCAACGGCGGACAATTCACGCGAGCGACGGGCGTTGGGTTGGCCGGGCATAGGCGGTTGGGATATCCAGCGGAATCTTCTTGGGATTGAACGGGAAGATGGCCTGATCGAGCGGCAATCCCACGGTTTCGATGCGCTTGGGATCGATCACGCCGATGCCGGCCTGATTGAGCAGGCGCAGATGATTCTCGCCAGGGTACGGCCACTGAAAATGATCGGCCAGCGGGTCGTAGCCCATGAGCGCCGTGCCGATGGCGTCGGTGCAGACGGCGTTGCGCCCGACGAACAGCAGCTTTGGCGCCAGCGGTTCAACGCCCTTGGCCCAGGGGCCTTCGCCACCGCGATTGGTTTCGATGCCGTCCACCACGGCCAGATCGACCGGACGGCAGCCGAGCAGGTCGGCAGTGACTCGCGGAACCCGGTGCTTCCACGAGTTTTCCCTGAGCATTCCCGGCAATTCCGCGGGGATACCGGCTGGGACGGGCCGTTTGCCATTGTGCAGAATGGCCCCTCGATAGTCCGTGGTGTTTTCGTTGGGCGCGTCGCCCCCGTAAAGAGAGGTCGGCGTAATGCCAAAGAGGTTTTTGATCGACAGGGTAATGCCGGCGCAGAGATGGTCCTTCATCTTCGAGAGCGAAACGAATACATCCGTCTTCTCATAGCGCTGATTGAGCATGAACGCCGGATAGAGGAAGCCACCCCAGGGCACGGTCATCTTGCTGTAGTCCTTCCAAGTTCCTCGATTGCGGGTGTCCTCGAAGATCACCTTGTGGTTTCCGGCGGCTTTGATCATGTTGACGTCCCAGCCGGCGATCGTGAGCACTTCTTCGGGACTCTTGGGCGAATACTGGCTTTCGACCACCACGATCTGTCTGGCGCCGGCGTCCGCCATCGCCGCGCACAGTGCCGCCAGCACGTTCGGGTGAATGTGATAAGTCCGGAAGCCCGGAAGCCCGGCCAGTTTGCCCGGACCACCCGTGACATTGATCTTGATCGTGACGGTTTTGTTGGCGACAAGTCGCCCGATGCCGCCAATCTGATCCAGAGCCGTGTTGAGTCTTGCCCGCACCACCGCCGGCTCATAGGACTCGCATCGCTGGACCGAAACCGGCGACGTGGGCGCCACCCCGGATCGGTCGGCCGCCTGCGCTCCAGCCTTCGCTCCTTGACCGATCATGATGCCCGCGGCCACACTCGAACAAAGAAATTCGCGACGATTAATTCCTGCTGGCATTGGTGAGTCTCCTTCTCTGGCATTCTGGCGCGCAATGGTAAACGTCAATAATAATAGTCATGCGATTTGGCTTCGACGAGAGCATTATGTTGGCAAGTGGCATTCGGATGGGCCTCGGCATCCTGGAGGCCCTCGTGACGCAACACATCCCGCACCGACGCTCTCGCCTCGACAATCCGCACGCCAACGCCCATCGCCGCCAGACTCGTCCGCGGTTCCCTCGGGATTCCAGCGGTGGCAAGTTCACCGGTGGCGTGACGTTCGTGGACGCAACCCGGTTCACGACCGTATCGGGCGCATGGTCCGCTTTGAAATACGGCAATCCGGCTTCGACCCGGAAGATGAGCACGCCAAGCAGGGCGGCCGGTTCATTGGTCTCGACCAAGACCGCATGGAAAGCAGCTTGGACCCACTGTTGGTTTTCGGATATTGCAGTCGGCGGGCATCCTGCTAAAATGATTTCCGTGCCAGTCAGCCACCAGCCAGTGGATGTCCGTTATCCGGCTGATGAAGGTTGATTTGGCGACCGCAATGCGTGTGTCAAGCAATGACACGATGCGTGCAGCTTTAGCTCAATTGGATAGAGCGTCGGCCTACGGAGCCGAAGGTTGAAGGTTCGACTCCTTCAAGCTGCGTTAACCCAATCAATGACAAGCACTTAGATCGAATTCCTCTAGGATTACATGTGATTTAATTTATAGTCATTCAGATGTTTTTAGCCGCCTGCCTGCGGCGGTGATGCCGTTGCATTCGCATCCGTAACTAACTGAAATATAAGTGGTTATATCTCGCGGTAGCCTAGGCGTGCATCTCCATCTTTTCTGGCCAAGAGCGTCGGCCCCGGAAGCCGAAGGTTGCAGGTTCGATGCTGTCGCAAATGATCATCCGCCCTGAACCAAACACCAAGTACGGCGGCACCTCGCAGAGCGCTTGGGACAAGATCAGGCGAGGAACTATGTTTTGTACCACGCAGTTGATATCCCGGTTGGGACAACGAGCAACCCCCGGCTCGCTGGGGCTCGCTGGGGCTCGCTGGGCCGAAGGTTGTTGCCGCGGCGCATAAGACATTGCAGGACTCCGCTGAGGAGCCCGGGCACAGTAACAGCGGATAACGTTCCCCGCCCGCACGTCATCCAGGAAGATATTGCCGATGAGGGCCTCTCCGATGCCGACGCGAGCCATGGCTTCCAGGTCGGCCGTGATGCCTTCCTTCGTGATGTTGTCGCTGATCCAGTACCAGTAGACCCAGAGTTTGGTGTTGTCAGGCGGAGCGGCGAAACCCTGCTCCAGCCCGAGCAGTTGACCGCAGGCTGACAAGGATAGAATCAAACCGAAACCCAGAAATGCCAAAGTGCGAAGCACGCGTGTCATATGAATCTCCCATTGCATATCATCGGTTCTGCACTGGCAGGCCGCAAGGCTTGGGAGAACTTCACACCAAAGCGGGGTGAGGTCGGTGGATCGTCATGCAGAGAAGCGACATGTCATGCAGAGCGAAGCTAATGCTGGACGGGCTTGTGCAAAAGCATAAGCTGAAACTGCGCGACAAGAGATCTGCGCCTTGATCGGCGAGGCGACAAAGCCATGATTGATATGCGGGACAGCTAGAAAATAGAAACCGTCAACAAAGCCCCAAAAGGAAACAATGTCATGAACAGACGGCACTCCGAGGGATTTCGATTCAGGAGCGGCGGCATGGCGCGGCAAGGCGGCTGGCTACGATGGATCGCGGCCGCGATGCTGGCGACTGCAATGAGCGGTATGGCGGCGGCGGAACAGCCCATGCCCCGTGACAATCCCGGCACGGACAAGGGCGGATTTGTCGATACGCACGTCCACTTCCATGATTACAAGGCGGGTGATCTGGAGAAGGTTGCCGAATGGATGAAGTCCAACAACGTGCAACGCGTCGTCAACCATCCGCTGGCGCAATCCCGGCCCCAGAATGAAGCCGAGCACAAGCAGATGGTGGCCAATTACGCGAATTACAAGGGACGCATCGACCGATTCTGCATCGTCTTCCCGGAGGAAGTCGGCAGCGTGGAGGAGGCGGTCAAGTTGCTCACCCGCGCGAAACAGGACGGGGCCATCGGCTTCGGCGAGCACTACGGCGTGGAGCTGAAGTTCGACGATCCCAAGAACATGCGGTTGTATGAGGCCTGCGCTAAGGTCGGGCTGCCGGTGATGTTCCACATGGGCCGGAACAAAAACCTGGACGAGAAGGGCCTGCCGCGACTTGAGCACGTTCTGAAGACCTATCCAGATTGCATCCTCATTGCTCATTCCGACTGGTGGAAACACCTTGCCGACGGCACCTGCGACCGGCTCCTGCAGAAGTATCCGAATCTTTACGCGGATATTTCATGCACGGTTGGTCGGAGCGCCATCGGTCGGGACAAGACGTTTGCGCGGGAGTTTTTCATCCGCAATGCCGACAAATTGCTGTTTGGCACCGACAGCGGTTGGTGGTCATTCGGCAAGAAGCCCGTGCCGGAGTTTGCTTTCATCGACGAGTTGAAGCTCCCAAAAGAAGTCGAGGACAAGATCTGCCGGGGTAATGCCGCGCGACTTTTCTGGCGCAGTAACCCGGATGTAAAATGAATCACAAACGCGGTCGCTCTATGGTTACAGAAAAAGAAATACTGATGAAAAGCAATTGGAACAACAAGATGTCGAGTATCGTCTGCGTGTGCGCCGCTCTATCTTGCATCCCACTGCTTGCGGCGGCATCTGAAAAGTCGGTCAAAGTCTTCATTCTCGCCGGCGACGAAAACATG
>CAYSSA010000198.1:7993-9543 GCA_964433485.1 uncultured Tepidisphaeraceae bacterium
CGATCGACGGCGTGTCGAGAGGACCCGGAGCCCAAAAGGAGGATCCCGTCCAAGTTGCCGATAAACCCGGCAACGGCGAACACTCCGGCACCGGCGCTCGCCTCATCAATCAATGGGTCGATCTCAAGCAATACCTCCTCAACGGCCAGGAATACCTCGAAATGATCGCTGCCGTGACACTCACGCCCAACGTATCATATCATCGGATTGATGACAGCAAACGAAAGGAACAAAGCTATGAACACAAAACATACGTTGGTGTAGTAGGTCTGCTGGCGGTAACGCTCATGGGCGTTATTGGCGTGTCGACGGCGGAACCAACCAATCCGGAAGCGAAACAGAATCTGCCGAAGCCCGATGGCGAGCCGGCTGCCGGTTGACGGCAGCACTGGAAAGTACCCGGAGTTCAAAGGCAATGTGGCGACCGTCTACACCCACGACATGGCCGTGGCGGTAGCGGGAACGGTCATTACGGCGGCAATGCCAAGGTCTACATGGACGTCGGAGAAGCCATGGGCAAGGCAATGGTCGGCCTGTTGAAGAACAAACCGTAAACGTGGCCGCGGCTTCTACACCATCCTTGGTGCTGGCTGAAGGAAAACAGTATGCGCAAATTGAGCCACTCCTTCCTCATCCTGGCAATATTTACTTTTCCTGCCGTTCTTGGCGCGGCTGAAAAGAACGGGCCCTCCGACAAGGCGGACCTCGATCAACTCGTCGCGGAAACCCACAAAGCCTCGCTCAAGCTGCGTGAAGATGCCTTGCGCAAAACCATCGCCAGGGACTCGGCCTGGCCCCCGGGCATCTGGGGCGACAACCTCTGGACCCTCTCCGCCCTCTATCTGAACGAGAAGGTGGATGTGGCCAACGCGCGCCTGCTCAAGCAGGCGATAGACTACATCGACATGACTCGGAAACGCGGGAGTTCCCCGGCACCAACCCCGGAGGATCCAGGAAACGCGCCATGGACCTTCTTTTCCATCACCGATTATGTGCGGACCCTCTGCCTCTTCCACGCGAAGAGTTCTCATTTTCCCGGCCGTCTGAAGCCGGAAACCCAAGCCGCAATGAAGGAAGCACTTTGTTTGTGGGTCAGCGCCGAAAGCCGGGTCGCCGATACCGGCCCTGACAACCTGTTCCTGTTGCTCGGCACGGAGAACCACGACCTGAACCGGCGACCGAACTATTATCTGATCACCGCACTGCTGAAGGATGATCCGGATTACCGCGACCGGAAACTTGCGGACGGCCACAGCGTTGGCGAACATGCCGTTGCCCACGCGGCATTTCTCCGCGAATGGCCGCGCCGCCGGGCAGGGGCAGGACTCTGGGTCGAGGTGGGCTCGAACACTTATCAAAAATATTCCTGGCCAGCTCTGTTCAATCTGCACGAACTCGCCCCCGACCCCGTCATCCGGAGGCGCTTCGGCCTGCTGCTCGATCTCGCCTTCATCGAAGAGGAGCAGATTTCCGTACGCGGCCGCCGCGGCGGAGCGAAGTGCTCCCCAACAACTGGACCAGTGGTTAAGGTGGACTGGTCCGGGGCGTAG
>CAYSSA010000199.1:0-3592 GCA_964433485.1 uncultured Tepidisphaeraceae bacterium
CAATCGGTGGTCGCGGCAGGTGACGGATGACGCACATGGCATCGTTTGAGCGAACTCTGCGACAACTTCTATCCGGATCGTCGGATGCAAGCATGTCCTTTGACGACCTGAGGCAGTTGTTGCTGCGTCTGGGTTTCGAAGAAAGGACACGAGGTGGTCACCGGATGTTTCGCAAGTCCGGCGTCAGAGAACTGATCAACCTCCAGCAAGAGGACCACGAGGCGAAGCCTTATCAGGTTCGCCAGGTGCGTCGAGTGATCGTCGAGTACAAACTTGCAGGTGAAGTATGATGGATCGCTACGAGATTATCATTTACTGGAGCGATGAGGATCAGGCATTCATAGCCGAAGTGCCGGAGTTGCCCGGGTGTATGGCACATGGCGAAAGCTACGAGTCGGCCTTGGCCAGTGTGCGTGAGGCCATGACCCTTTGGATCGACACAGCGAAGGAATTCGGCGATCCCGTTCCACAGCCCAAAGGACGGCGGTTGTTGTTTGCATAGGTGTCTCAGCGGCCTCCGCCGAAGCGGACCCTGCACCATGTCCGCAATCGGTGGTCGCGGCAGGTGACGGATGACGCACATGGTCAAGGAAAAGCCTGGCGATGGATTTCTCGGCTGGCTGGGACGCCAGATCGGGCATGTGCGCAAAGCGGTCCGGGCCGATGTGGTCAAACCGACGGCCATCGTCCACCGGCAGGAGCGAATCGAAGAGGCCGAATTGCCGAACCAGCCGGGCGTGGTGCTGCGGCGGACCGTGATTGACGAAGTGATCGTGGAAAAGAAAAAGGAGAACAGTCCGTAGTCGGTCGTCCGTAGTCGCTCTTTGACGCCCCAACTACGGACTTGGTAACACCAACTACCGACTGAAACAACCATGGCTTTCACCGAACCCGTCCTGCTCAAGCGAATCCCCACCGACCCGGCGCAGCGGAAGCTGTACTGGTATGACGACTATGTCGCCACCGGCGGCTATGCAGCGCTCAAAAAGTCGCTCAATATGAGGCCGGATGAGATCATCAAAGTCGTTACGGATTCCGGCCTGCGCGGGCGCGGCGGGGCCGGCTTTTCGGCCGGGCAGAAGTGGTCCTTCATCCCCAGGGAGAAGAAGGGCCCGCACTATCTGGCCGTCAATTTCGACGAGTCGGAACCGGGGACATTCAAGGACCGCTATCTGGCCGACTACGATCCACACCAGCTTCTGGAAGGCATCGCCATCGCGGCGCTGGCGACACAGTGCGATGTGGCCTACATTTTTATCCGCGGCGAATATCACCGCCAGGCGAAAGTGCTGGAGCGGGCCATCGCTGAGGCCTATGCCCACGGCATCTTCGGGCCACAGGGGATTCTCGGCGGCAACGCCAAGCTCGAATGCCACGTGCATCGCGGGGCCGGCGCCTACATCTGTGGCGAGGAAACCGGATTACTGGAGGCGCTGGAGGGCAAACGCGGCTGGCCCCGAAACAAGCCGCCTTTCCCGGCCATCGCCGGCGCCTTCGGCAAGCCAACGGTCATCAACAACGTGGAGACCCTTTGCTGCGTGCCGCACATCATCGAGCGCGGACCGCTCTGGTTCAAATCCATGGGCACACCCGGCTCGCCCGGCCCGAAGCTCTACGGCATGTCCGGACACGTCAACAAGCCCGGCGTTTATGAGGATGAACTCGGCATCACGCTGGACTACGCCATCAACAAGCTTTCCGGCGGGATGAAGGGCGGCCGCTACAAAGGCGCCATCTGCGGTGGCATTTCCATGGGCGTGCTCGGTCCGGATCAGCTCGACATCAGGCTCGACTTTGATGATGTGCGTTTCCGCGGCGGCTGCCTGGGGCTGGGCACAGCCGGCATGATCGTCATGAACGAGCATACGAACATGATCGAGGCGCTGCGTAACTGCGTGCGCTTCTATGCCCACGAATCTTGTGGCCAGTGTACGCCCTGCCGCGAGGGCTCGGGCTGGATGGCCAGGATCCTCGACCGCATCCTCGCCGGGCAGGGTCGGCGCAGGGATCTGGACATGCTGCTGGAACTGGAGAAGACCATGGGCATCATGCCTGGCTGCACGATCTGTGGCCTGGCCGACGGCACCGCCTGGGCCACGCGCACATTCATCAACAAATACTGGGACGAATTTGCGGCGGCATGTCCGGAAGAGCGCCCCGTGAGCGTCACGATTCGCCGCGGCCTGTCCAATGTCGCCACGCCCATGGGCAGCAACACAAGATAGCCTGATCAACCCGTTCAACCCCCCAGCGCCGCCCGCTCGAATTCGCCGGCAATCGCTCTGCGATAAGCGCCGATGCACTGTTCGGCAATTGCGGGCCAGGTGTAGCGGGACAACACCATGTCGCGCCCCCTCGCTCCCATGGCTTTGGCCGACGAAGGATCCGACAAGATCCGGCAAAGAGCATCAGCGATGGCTCCCGCATCCAGCGCCGCCACGAATCCCGCGTTTTCGTTCGCGACTTCGGGAAAGTGACATTCCGTGGAAATGACGCACGGCGTGCCGCAACCAAGGGCCTCGGTGATCGCCACGCCGACCCCCTCCTGCCGGCCGGGCAGGCAGACGCAGGCGGCATCCACCATCGCCGCATACTTGTCGCGACCGAAGAGCGCGCCGACAAGATGTGTGCGCCCCGCCAGTCCCGCCGCCGCGATGCGCCTCCCAAAATCAGCGGCGGCTCCGTCATCCGGCCCGGCGACCACGAGATCAACATCAGGGAATCGCGGCGCGATCCGAGCAAAGGCTTCCGCCAGAATGTCCAGCCCTTTCTTGAAGTGCAGCCGGGAGAGGAAAAGCACGTATCGTCGTCCTGCCAGTCCCGGGTGATTTCGTGTGAAGGATCCGGGTAGTGGCAGGTTGGCCAGTTCCTCCGAAAAAACCCCATTGGGTATAATCACCCTTGGCGCCGTTAGCCGCAGCGGTTCGATCAAGCGCCGTTCATCCTCGTTTCCCACATGCAGGAAGGCCGCTCGATTCAAGTGGCCACGGTAGAGCAGTGACAATGCAAGCCTCTTTTTCAGCGGCTTTTGCGCCAGGCTCCAGACATCCAGCATGCCGTTGAGCAGCACACAGTAGGGAATGCCACGCGCTTGTGCCTCGCTGGCTGCCGCTCTCAAGACGCTGTCCCAGACACCGTGCAGATGCATGACATCAATCTTCTCGGCGATCAGGAGAGCCCGAATCCGCCGGCGCGCTGCAAGCCCCAGATATTTATCGATCGTTCCGGACGGTCCCAGCACCACCTGCCGCACCTGTGCAATGCCAGGAATCGACGTGTAGACTTCGCCTGCGTTTCCACGACCTTCGCCAGCGATTCGGCAGGCCAGGACGACATCGTGTCCTGCGATCGCCTGGGCCGCGGCAAGGCGCGAGGCAATGGCCGGTGGCCCGCCGGACTCGGGCCTCATTGAATCGATGACATGCAGGATGCGCATAGTTCCTGATCCAATCGCTCGCCCATTCTCGACGTGGGCCAACGTCGAAGATCCGTGCGGCGGCAACGCCTTCTGCACCCCAACCCTTTTCTCCGGCACTCGCGTTAGCGCTGACGGCGGACTTCAAGCGTGGAAAGATAACGTCCCCACATGAAT
>CAYSSA010000199.1:3603-3843 GCA_964433485.1 uncultured Tepidisphaeraceae bacterium
GGTCATGAAACCGTAATCATGCCGTAATCATCGGATGTGGTTCCCCGCTTGCGCTGTACGGGTCTGTTTTGTCAGATCGGCTTCTGGCTCGCTGGCGCCGGTGTTTGGCAGGCTGGCTGCCGGCGCAACACGGCTTCATAGGATTCGACCGAGAGTCGGGCGATTCTTGACCATGTGTATCGCGATCGAATCAACTCTCGCGCGGCGCGCCTCATGTTATAGCGACGCTCAGGATCCTCC
>CAYSSA010000199.1:3855-6829 GCA_964433485.1 uncultured Tepidisphaeraceae bacterium
AGTCGGCCACCTGGGATGGTTCGCGTTCACATACAAACCCCGCACCGAACTCCTGGACTTCCGGAAAATGGCATTCCGGGGAAATCACCACTGGCAACCCGGTGGCCAGCGCTTCCAGCACCGCCACGCTGAAACCTTCCTGGCGGCTCGGCAGACAGAAACATTCAGCATCCACCATTGCCGACAGTTTATCCAAACCGAATAGTGGACCGACGAAATGCACCCTCGGCTCAAGCTTCGCCAGGGTGATCGATTTCTGGAATTCGCCCAACGCCCCATCATCCGGGCCCGCGACGACAAGATGCACTTCCGGCATGCGCCCCGCCACCTGCGCAAACGCGGCCGCCAGATAGTCCAGCCCTTTCTTATAGTGCAATCGGGAGAGGAACAGCACGAAGGGTCTATCGTTCAGTCCGGCGACCGTCGATCGGAACAAGCCCGACGGGGGCAGTGGTTCCATCTCCTCAAAAAACACTCCGTTGGGAATGGTAACGCAAGGAGTATTCAGCCCCAATGGTTGCAACAACTCCACTTCATCGACGTTGAGCGTATGGATGAAGCTTGCCCGTTCGAGCATGGTTCGATAACCCAAGAGGAGCGCCATTCGTTTTTTGAACGGTTTCTGGCTCAGACTCCAGGGATCAAGCATCCCGGCCGGGCGAACGCAGTAGGGAACTTCCGCCTTGCGAGAGACTTCCGCGGCAATTCGCAAAATTGGGTTCCAGACTCCATGAATATGGACAAAATCCGCCGAATCAATCAGCTTCGCCAATTCTCCTCGGGCCTTCGAGGCGAAGACATGTTCCTTCCAACTGTCCTTGGTCTGAGGATGCCGATGCACTCGTTCAACCAGCGGAATCCGCCGAATCGCCTCCGAAATCCGCTCGGCCGAACCCTCTTTTTCGTAATACACCACATGCGCTTCGTGCCCCATGGCGGCCTGTGCGGCGGCTAGTCGAATACAGACGGCAGGCGGTCCACCAAGTGCGGGATCGATGGTTTCCAAAGCATGGACAATGCGCATAATCAGCACTCAATCTTCACCCCCAAGTATCAGCGGGCCATCGCAGTAATACGCAAGTAACAGATAAATCTGCACTTACGTCGTCCTGAGCATACGGTCCCACCCATGGCCGCTCCTGCTTCAGCGTCATCGAATATCGCCTTGCGCGCAACAGTCGACCGGAAGGTGCCGATTACGACACACACTCCAACTCAATACAACATGACATAATATACATCCTCCATTTCGCTAAGCCAACAAAATCGCCCAACCGCTGTTCGTTTCCCAATTTGCAAATCCACGCGGCTTGGCTAAAACTGCTGACAGGTCATGATCGCTTATGTGTTTACACCGCGATTCATCGAGCACGACACTGGCGCCAGCCATCCCGAGCGGGCGGATCGACTGCGCGTGATTGATCGCGCCTTACGCGCGGCGGGACTGGTCAATGGCGATGATCCGTTCCCCGACTTCCACCAGGAACTGGGCGATCTGCCGCGACTCCAGCAGAAGCTATTGCCGATCGTCCCGGTGCTGGCGGATCCCAAATGGGCCGCCCTGGTGCATCGTGCCGGATATATCGACCGAATCGACCGCGTGTGTGGGACCGGCGGCGGCTTCCTCGACCTTGGCGACACGCCCGTATGCCCGGCCAGTCTGGAAATCGCGCTGCTGGCGTTGGGAGGAGTGCTTCAGGCGTGCGACGCGGTCATGGACGGACGGGCGACACGGGCTTTCGCGGCGATCCGGCCACCCGGTCACCATGCCGAGCCCGACCGGGCGATGGGTTTCTGCCTGCTGTCCAACATCGCCATCGCCGCTCGTTACCTCCAGAAACAACATGGTTTGCAGCGAGTGGCCATCATTGACTTCGACGTCCACCATGGCAACGGCACGCAGGCCGCTTTCGAGGATGATTCCTCCGTTTACTTTTGCAGCATCCACCAACACCCGCGCACCTGCTACCCCGGCACCGGCTTTGCATGGGAGATCGGGACCGGCCAGGGTCGCGGCTATACGCTGAACCTGCCCATGGACCCGGGTTGCGGCGACATGGAGTACCTCAAGGTCATTGAAACCCGGCTCGTGCCCGAGCTGGACGACTTCATGCCCGAGGCGGTGTTGTTGTCGGCCGGCTTCGACGCCCACGCCGATGATCCGCTGGCCGACATGAAGGTGACGGAGGAGGGCTTCGAGTTGATGACCCGCACGCTGGCGGCCGTCGCCGATCGACACTGCGAGGGACGGTTGGTCAGCGTGCTCGAGGGCGGCTATAACTTGCGGGCGCTGGGACGAAGCGTTGTGCGGCATTTGATCGGATTGGGTGCGGGCTGAGCGGCGTTCGGGGGTGAATGGCGATTCACGGTGCGGCGCCGGGACGGTAGACTGCCGCACATGATTCAGCTTTCTCCCGAGGAATGCCGCCTGCTGGGTGTGCTTATCGAAAAGGAACTGACCGTTCCCGGCAACTATCCGTTGTCGCTGAACGCGCTCATGGATGGATGTAATCAGAAGAACAACCGCGAGCCGCTGGTGCAGTTCGACGAGAACACGGTGCAGGATGCCGTCGAACGATTGCGGGCAAAGGGGCTGGTGGTGCGGGTCGATCAGTTTGGCAGCCGCGTGCCGAAATACAAACATCTGGCAACGGAGAGGCTTTCGCTAAACCGTTACGAACTGGTGATTCTGGCCGAAATCCTGCTGCGCGGGCCGCAGACGGTCGGCGAGATTCGCGGGCGGGCCTCGCGCATGCATCATCTGGACACGCTGGAGATCGTTCAGCAGATGCTTGATGGGCTGGCCGCCCGTGCCGAGCCGCTGGTGCGGCAGATTTCCGGCGGGCGCGCGCCACGTTATATGCAGTTGTTATGCCCGGAGTCCCACCCGGTTGATGCGCTGCCGCCCGACGGGCCGGCTCCGACGCCTCCAGCGGCGGGATTGACTTCGGATCGGCTCGAAGCGCTGGAGTCG
>CAYSSA010000199.1:6839-8756 GCA_964433485.1 uncultured Tepidisphaeraceae bacterium
AACCATTCAGGACGCCGTTCGGAAACTGGCCGAGTCGCTGGGCGAGAAAGCCGTTGTGGAGATGCTGGATGCCGCGCCCACGAAGGATGGCGGCGCATGATGCCGGTGTGTTTGGCGCTGTGGCTCCTAAGTTGCCTGACCGGGCAGACGAAACATGATGTAGCCGATGTTCCAGAGAAACCGAAGCAGGCTTCTGGCGAGTTCCAATGACTGGCCGGATGCAGCAAGGCATTGCCGAACCGTTTGGCGGGAGTCCACCTGGGCCATGAATCGCGCCTGGTCTTCGTAAAGCGAGATCGTCGGGAACGGGGGGCGGGCAATGCTCTTAAGAAGGTTCGTGCCCGGCCGGAACTGGCTTTCGGTGACGCGTGGAACCGGTATGTAGTCGAGCAACGCATCGCTTTCAAGGCAGATACGCCAGAGGGCCGGGTTGCGATCCTTGCGGCAGGCATGAAAAAAATGTCCCGCAATGCGTCCAAAAACCAGCTCGATGGCCTCCCACTGCTTTTCCCGCGGCAGAGCGAGGATGCGGGATTTGAGGGGTTCGGCGTGGCCGATCATGCTGTCCGGCGAATACAAGGCGTTTTCGTCCCAGCCGGCGAACTCAAGCCCGGCCTGCTCGACCAAATCCAGAATCTGGGGCACGGTGTAGGGTCTGTCGCGGCCGGAGAGGAAGGTGTCGACATAGGCCGCGTCGGCCGGAAGATCCGCCGCGCCGGCAAGGTAGGTCTTGAGCGGATGCAGCGATCCGATGAGGCTGACCGCCTGCCGAACGGTGATCACATCGATCGGCTCCTGCCCAAGGCCCATCAGGCGAAAGAGATCCTGGAACATGTAGACCCCGAGCCGGCCATACTTCCCGTACAGCATGCATGAAATGACGCCGTCGGGCTTGAGGACTTTTCCCAGCGAAGCCATTCCGGCAACCGGATCGGCCAGATGATGTAGCACGCCGTGAACAGCAATGACATCAAACGCGTTCTGCAACGTATGAGCTTGTTCCACCGGCAGTTGCAGGAGGGTGAGATTGTGAAGCTGGTGCCTGTCCTTCAGGCGGCGGGAACAGGACAGGCTTGCTTCGGAGATGTCGATTCCCACGACCCTGGCCCTGGGGTAACAGAGGGCGTAACACGGTCCGGCAACCGTGCCGCAGCCGGCCACCAGGATGTCCATTTCCTCGCGCAGTCCCGAGGCCGGCCAGTACAACCAGGGAAACCGCCGCAGGTCAAGAAAGTGGTTGTTCGGATCCCCCAGATCGACCTGACGCAGATCCTCCACCGGAGGTGGATAGACCCACCGTTCGAACTGGCGCTTGATTGGATCCGTCGTCATACCGATTTATCGAGCGGCTCTCGTCCGGTAGAACCCGAAGTTGCGTTTCTGAATGACCTGGCCGGCGGCGGCAGTGATGGTATAGGCTCCGCCGTTGGGACTGGTGGCCTGCCAGCCGGCAATTGGCGCCGCCCGCACGACATAAGTTCCCGGCAGGAGGTTCTCGAACACAAATCGGCCCTGCGCGTCGGTCATGGTCGATCGCTCGCTGGCGTCAAACACGCCGTTGCGATTGGAATCGATGTAGACTCGGAAGCTGCGAAGGCCCACTTCGTTCAAGTTCCAGGCGCCGTTGCGATTGGTGTCGGAGAAGACCCCGCCCCAGACCAAAATGCGCTGCGTCAGGCCGATGTCCATGGTATAGCTCTGGCCCGAGCCGACGGCGGGCAGCGGCTGACTCAGGTCCGTGGACAATCGATAGCCCGGCGGCGGCTGAATGCCGAGGTATTGCCCGGCAACGTTCGAGACGTTCGTGAAGGTGTAGCGTCCGGCGGCGTTGGTGAAGGCGACGGCCTCGCCGGCGTCGCGCTTGCCGTTGGCGTTGGCGTCGAGGAACACCGTGATGTTCGCCAAGGTTCTCTCACC
>CAYSSA010000199.1:8766-9389 GCA_964433485.1 uncultured Tepidisphaeraceae bacterium
GAGGTCCGAACCCCGTTGGCGTTGGCATCGTTGAAGACCATGCCGGTGATCGTGTTGTTTCGCCGCATGGGGAAACCAAGCCCGTAGATTGCCTGGTTCAGCGTGCGGGTGATATAGGCGGTCGAAGCGCTGAGCGATGGGAAATGATAGCCGGCCGGGGCGACGGTGCGAACGACCCATTGGGCTCCGGCTTCATTGGCCGGAACATCAGGAAGCGAGAACATGCCCGTGGTATCGGTCGTGCCGACGATATCGCCGCCATCGGGGGCGCCGTTGTTGTTGAGGTCCACGTAAACGGTGACTCCGGCGACACCGGGGTCATTCAGGCCACGAACGCCGTCGCCGTCACGGTCTTCGTAGACGCTGCCGATGACCGGCGCCAAGCCGCGCGCGCCGAAGTTCGCCGGCGAAACCGTGGCGCCGTCCTGGTTGTAGGTCAGCACGAAGCCGGTCGGCAGGTTGGCCCGAATGACCGTTCCTGCCACGAGCACCGGGGAGAGCGTGAACGAACCGTTGCTGGCGGAAACGGCGGTGGTTTCGCCCGCGTCGATGGCGCCGTTGTTGTTGGCGTCGGCGAAGATGACCGCCCCGCCCAGTCCGCCCTCGCCGGCATCCTGGATGCC
>CAYSSA010000200.1:0-882 GCA_964433485.1 uncultured Tepidisphaeraceae bacterium
GTAGCGCGCCGCCGCGTCCATCCGGCGAAGGTTGGCCCGGATCGCCCGCGCCGCAACCACCAGAACCTGGTCCCCCACCTGATGTCCGAAGGCGTCGTTAAGCTGCTTGTAGTTGTCCAGGTCGATCATGACGAACGACAGATCCTTCTCGTATCGCTGGGCCTCGGCAAACGACTGGTCCAGAATCCGCCCGAAATGACGCCGGTTGTAAAGCTGCGTCAGCGGATCCGTCGCCGCCAGTTCCTCCACCTTGCGCAGCGAATCCTCGAGCTGCCCGTTTTTCTCACGAAGCTCGGCCAGCGTCCGCTCCAGTCGCTGGCGGAGATCCTCGTTCTCACGCTTGATGTGCGCCACCGCCAGGTTCTTCTCCACCACCACCGGGATGGTGAACAGATAGTCGCCCACTTTGACGACATAATCACAGGCCCCCCGACGCACCGATTCCGCCGCGATCGAGCCGACATTCTCCCCCGTGACCATGATCACCGGCGTGCGCCAGCGCCCGGCCATTCGATCCAGCAGGTCCAGCCCCGAACCGTCGGACAGGTTGTAGTCGCAGAGAATCATATCGAACGCCCCCAGATCGCGCGACAACGCCTGCGACAGCGAGGCGTCTCCCGTGACGCAGCCCCGCCCGAAATGGTCCTCCAGAGTCTCCCGGATCAGTTCCAACTGGTCCGGGTCGTCCTCAATCACCAGAAGTTTGACAGGTTCGGCATGGTTCACGTTCCCAACCTCTGGGCTCAACCCGGCCCGATCCACGGGCCGCCTTTGACATACGATACACTGGCGCCTCGGGGCAAGCGCTTTCCGCGATCTTTCCGGCGTGTGGCCATTGCCTTCACGTTCCTTGCTCCTTCTAACGCCGGCACTCCTCGGCGA
>CAYSSA010000200.1:915-5532 GCA_964433485.1 uncultured Tepidisphaeraceae bacterium
TAGGCCGCGCTCACTCGCAGCGTCTTGAGGAACAGATCCGCCCGCGCGGGCTTCAGGGTGTAGCTGTTGGCCCCGTTCTCGGCCGCCAGCCGCATCTGCTCCTCGTCACATACCCCGGTCATCATCACCACGGGAATGTCGCGGTGCTCGGGCGATGCCTTGATTGCCGCCAGCACTTCCTGGCCGCTCATGCCCGGCATCTCGATGTCCAGGAAGATCAGGTTCGGGCGCGGGGCGTCCGCGTGCCTGCCTTGCCGAAACACGAAATCCAGCGCCGATTCGCCGTCCTCGGCCTCGTAGACCGCGGGCCAGCCGTGGCATTCCTCGATCGCCTCCCGGATCAGAAGGCGGCAGTCCGGGTCGTCATCCACCACCAGGACATTCAGTTTTTCTCCGGTACGTCGCATAACCGCTCCAAGATTCCGGCCGCCTCATGCGGCCCGCTGCGCCGGCTCTTGCGGCGCCGATTTGGGTATCAGGAACCTGAACGTGCTTCCCCGGCCCACTTGCGATTCAATCCAGATCTTCCCTCCATAGGTCTCGATGATGCTCTTTACGCTCGACAGGCCCACCCCTTTGCCCACAACCTGCGCCCCGGCCGCGTTTCGCCCGCGTCGAAACACGTAGAATACCTTCTGCACGTCATCGGGATGGATACCGATGCCCGTATCGCTGACATAAAAACTGAATCCGCCCGGCGTTTCGACCGCTCCAATGCGGATCTTTCGCTCCGGCCCGTCGCCCATGTACTTGATGGCGTTGTCGAGCAGGTTCTGGAACACCTGTCGCAGGCGCATACGCTCGCACATCAGCGAAGGCAGCGGCGTCTCGATCTCGATGTTAATGTCCTTCTCCCGCAGTTCCGGCTCGAAACACTCCACCATCTCCCGCACCAGCGAATCGAGGTTCACCATCTCCATCTTGTGGCGACGGGTCTTGATGCGTGACAGCTCCAGCAGTTCGCAGATCAGGTCCGTTTCCGCCTCGACGTTCTTGCGGATCCGCTCCAGCCGGCGTGCCACCTCCTCGTCCAGCCGGTCGCGGTATTTCGTCAGCAGCAGCGTCGCCATTCCGCCGATGTTCCGCAACGGCGCGTTCAGATCGTGCGACACCGCCCTCAGGAAATCCTCTTTTTCGGCGATCTCCGCCGACAAGCGCTGGTTGGACGCCTCCAATTCGCTGGTGCGGCTGCGGACCTTGTTCTCCAGTTCGCGGTTGGCCTCTTCCAGCCGCAGCCGGTGCTGGCGAATGCACTCCACCATCTCATTGAACGACCGGGCCAGTTGCCCGATCTCGTCCGGACGGTCCATCTCCACGCTCGCGTCATACCGACCCGCCGCGATGCGATTGGTCGCCGCCACCAACTCGCGGATCGGCAGAAATATGCGGTGAATCAGCGCCGTCGCCAGCGGCAGGCACAGCAGGAATATCAGCAACCCCAGCACCATCGCCAGCAGTGAAACCCGATGCAGGTCGGCCTGCGTCACGTTCTGGGCCACGCCCACCGTGATGTACCCCTGCAACCGAACCCCGCCCGCCGCGCCAGGCTCGGCCGGAGCGCCGCCCGCCCCATGCATCGCCACATAATCCAGAATCGGCGCCGTCACCTGCACAAAACTCCCCAGCGTCGGGTACTGCCGCTGCTCGGCGCGCATGAGCGACTGCGGACGCGGCCATTCCGACGGCATTCGCTCGATCCGGAAATCAGGATCGCGGCAGGCGGAATTCAGCGGCTTGCCCTGGGCGTCGAAGAACGCCACCAGGACGATGTTGCGGCTCTTGATCAGATCCAGCCCCAGGCGATGCAACTGTTCGGCGTCACCACGCAGATACGGCTCGACCGCCGCGAACGCCAGCGTCTGCGACAACTGCCTCGCCTGTTCTCCCATCAACCCCGTCACCGTCGTCTGGCTCCGCTGCAAGGCGAAACCCGTCGCCGTCGCCAGCGCAATCAACAGCAGCAGCCCGAACGCCAGCACCAGCTTCCCCTGCAGCCCCAGCCGCCTGATCGGACCACGCCACGGGCGCACACCGCTCGGGCTTGGCGACGGCGAAGTTGCCTGGGTCTGCTCGATCATCCACCTTGCGGACAACAGTCCGCCATGGGTGGATCGGTGCGATAACCCCGCGCCTTGAGACGCCTACGGCCCCACCCGGATGTTCACCTGCGTCGACCGCGTCAAAACCCCCGGCAACTCCAGCAAGACCCGCCCGTCCTCCAGTCGAACCACCGCCTCCACCAGAACGCCCTCCATCGTTGCCAGCACCTTCCCGGCCGGCAGTTCTCGGACCTCCAGCACCGGCCGAGCCACCGCAACACCCTGCGGCTCCACGCGCAGTTCCAGACGCGGACCGTCCGCGATGAGCTGATACGTCCCGGTTTGCTCGGCGTAGCCGTCATTATTGGCATCGCCCGCCGAATTGCGGTCCAGACGCCCGCTGTCCCCCGTCACCACGATCCTGGCCGGCGATGTATGTCCCGCCGTCAACTCAACGCCGCCGGCCGAGCCCGGCTGAACCGTGCCGTCGATCAGTTGCCTTGCGTCCGAATAAATCAGCATCGACCGGCGCGGCCCGCGCGACGACAGCCGAACCCGAATCGGATTGGTCTCCTCGATCTTCCATCCCGACGGGTCGGCCTCGGGCGTGCGGAACGTCTGCCGAAATCGCCCGGGCAGCTCCACCGTGAAGGAAAAGCCCTTCTCGCTGACCACAAACCCCCCTGGTGGTCCCTCGTACAGCGTTCCCGTATTGTCGATCTCTACGATGTCGTCCAGCCACAAACCCTCCGGCAGCGCATCGGCGAACGTGAACCGCAGCGATCCGATCGTGCCCGCGGAAACTTGCGACATCGCCGAGCCAATGTCCAGCACCACCGGCGTCCACTGACCGGCCGGAATCTCAACCGTGTACTGCTCCAGCGGCTTGCCGTCGGCCTCAAAAGCCGCCGTCAATACCTGCGGCCGAACACTGTGGAAGTAGGCCCCGATCAGTGTCCATCGCCCCGGCCATTCCCGACCGCTGTGCAGCGACGCGAGCTTCACCACCGCCGACTTCGTGCCCGGAGCGAGCTTCAGACTCGCCTGACCTGTATGCCGCCGCGAAAGGTCCATCGATGGCTCCGGACCATCGGCCTTCACGAACACCGGATCGGCATCGTTCTCGAAACTGAGCAACGTGAAGAACGGATACCTGGCCAACTGCGCTTCCGTCCGAACCATCTGCATCCCCAACGGCTCACCCTCGCGCACCTTCGGCTCGGGCAAAGACGCCGCACACCCGGACATCAATACACCTAGCACCCACAGAATTGTGTTTGGCCGAGACATGACCGGAGAACTTTAAGAACACGTCCGACAAATTGCAAAGCCAACGCAACAGCCAAACCACCAACCCCCGCAACGCCCCATCCAGACGACCACAAAGACATAGCTAACAAATTACAAATATTAAAAATAATAAATTCTGCCGATCGGCACAGGAGTTTCTATATAAATATATAAAAGACATGTATTTATAGACATCTTAGGACGGTACGCTTTACTCTTGAAAAGTGTTGTACATATTGCTAACATAGTTCATGTATATGAGTTATTAAATAAGGAGGCTGTCACATGCCAATCGTCCTTGCCGACAACGTCGAAGTACACGACCAGCGTGCCCGCATCCTGGCCGGCGATCCGGTCTCCGAACGCTGTTTTGAGCTCCTGCCCGAACACGATAAGAGGCTCATCCGCCTCCTGGATTCCCAGCCGACAACGTCACTCCGGCAGGCCGCCGTACTTCTCGCGTGCAACCCCGGCCATCTCTGCCGGCGCGCCGCGGCCATTCGGCGCCGACTGCGCGATCCGGTCGTCATCGCCCTGGCCACCCGCGGGCACACCCTCTCGTCGCATTTTTTCAACGTCGGCACAAGCCTGTTCGCCGCCGGTCGTTCCGTTCGCGCTGTGGCCCGCGCGCTTCACGCCAACCCGCGCGAAATCGCCGCCATCCACTTCTACCTCCGCGGCTGGGCCGCCGCCACACGCTCAAATTCCCGTCCCAAATACGACCCCGATCTCGATCTCTAACCCACCCCGCCAACCAACCCCCCATTCCGCATTCCGCATTCCGCATTCTGCATTCTGCATTCTGCATTCTGCATTCTGCATTCTGCATTCCCCATTCCGCACTCCTATTCATCGTTCTTCCTTCCGGAGCCCCCATGACCACACTCATCCGACACCGCTTTTCCGTCCGACGCCTGCCCGGCCCGTTCCGGTTTCCGGATATTGCGCCGCCAGAACCGGGGCAGATTCTCCTGCTCACCGGATCGTCCGGCTCGGGCAAATCGACGTTGCTCCGCCGGATCGTCGCCCGGATCCCGGCCCCACAACGCCTCCAACTCAGCGAATGTCCGTTGCCGAACAGGCCTGCGGTAGAGATCTTCGATGGCATGAACCTCGAAGACCGCCTGCGCCTGCTGTCGCGCGTCGGCCTGGCCGAGGTCTACTCCTGGCTGCGCACCCCGCGGCAGCTTTCCGACGGCCAGCGTTATCGCCTTCGCCTCGCCCTGGCCCTGGCGAGGCAATTCCGTTCTCAGGACTCGGGACTGGGTACTTTGATTGCCGACGAATT
>CAYSSA010000200.1:5601-9376 GCA_964433485.1 uncultured Tepidisphaeraceae bacterium
CAAACGTGGGTCTGTCGGCCATTGTGGTCACCGGCCGACACGAACTCATCTCCGCAATCCGCCCCGACCGCCTCATGCACTGCGACTATGGCACGGTCCAAGAGGCCGCAAGGATGAATGTTGAAACATAAAGGATGAACAATGCCATCATCAGCTTCCTGGTCTTCTCCGTTCATCATTCATCCTTCATCGTTCTCTTCCCATCCCCGGTGATTTATGCCGCCCGCGCCAACCCATTCATCGTTCATCGTTCATCCTTCATTGTTGTCTGTTCTCCCCGGCACTTGCCGCGACTATGACGCCCTGGCCCGCTTTCACTATCGCGCCGGTCGGCCCGCCACGTTCGCCGCCGTGTATACCATTGTCTACACCCCGCCAACCTACACGAGCCTGCCGCCGCAACACGCCGCCGTCGCGGTGCTGTCGTATCCCACGCTGTCGCTGCGGATTCGCGAACGAGTGCTGGCACTTGGCCGGATGGCCCCGAGCCAGCGGCATCGCTGGGTCAACGCCAATCTGCGAACCCTTTCGCGGGTGATTGTGCATCCGGCCTTCCGTTCGCTGGGTCTGGCCGTCCGCCTCGTCCGTCACGTTCTCGACCATTGCCCCACACGCTACACCGAAGCCCTGGCGCTGATGGGGCATTTGCATCCCATGTTTGAGCGAGCCGGCATGAGACCGTTCATGCCGAGCTGTGAGAACCGGCCGGTGTATTACCTTTGGAGCGCGGCCGCACGAGGCCGCTCTGAATCGAACGGCGATTGACCGCATCGCCCCGCATGGCGATGAAAACCAAAGCGGTGTCGTGCCACCGCACTCCCGAAGAAACAAATCGCAAATCCTCCAGTACCTCTTACCAAGGAGCCTCCTCATGTTCCGCACAACGCTTATCCTCGTCCTTCTGTCGCTCCCGGCCGTCGCGGCTGATTTCTTTGTCGCGCCCGACGGCGACGACAAATTCTCCGGCACGCTGCCGGCCGTCAACGCCGGGAAATCCGACGGGCCGTTCAAGACACTCCAACACGCCCGCGATCATCTGCGCAAGATTGGACCCAAAGGCCACACGGTGTTCATCCGCGCTGGCGTCTACGAACTCCCGGCCGGGATGCAGCTCGGCCCGGAAGACTCCGGCGCAACGTGGCGCAACTATCAGTCCGAGACGCCGGTGCTCATCGGCGGGCGGCGGATCTCCAGCTTCGTGCCGCATCAGGGCAAGATCCTCAAGGCCGATCTGGCCGCCGCGGGGCTGAAGAACCCGGCCTTCAAGCAGCTTATCTTCGCCGGCAGCCGCCAGCACCTGGCCCGCTATCCCAACTTTGACGAGAAGAACCCTTACGGCGGCGGGTGGGCCTATGTCGACGGCAAGGTCATCAACATCTACCAGGAAGTCCCCGGCGAAAACAAACATACACTTATCTACAAACCGGCCGACGCCCGCACCTGGGCCCATCCGGATGAGGTCGAGGTCTTTGTCTTCCCGCGCTACAACTGGTGGAACAACATCGAGCGGATCAAGTCGATCGACCCGGCCACGCGCACAATCACGCTGGCCAGAGACTGCTCTTACGCCATCCGGCCGGCCGACCGGTATTACTTCCAGAACGCATTTGAGGAACTCGACGCACCGGGCGAGTGGTATCTGGACAAGCGAACGAGCACGCTTTATTTCTGGCCGCCAGTGCCGCCAGTGTCCTCACCGGCGGTCTTCGTGCCGACAACCCGGACAATTCTGCAAATCGGCTCCGGCGCCACCGACCTCACCATCCGCGGCCTGACCTTTGAATGCTCCGAAGGCACCGCCATCACGCTCCAGCGCACGACGAACTGCACCATCGCCGCCTGCACCATCCGCAATGTCGGCGACTACAACGGCTCAGGCGTCAGTGTGTCGGCCGGGACGAACAACCGCGTCGTCGGTTGTGACATCTCCTTTGTCGGTTCCCACGGCGTCAGCCTGTCCGGCGGCGACCGGCCGACGCTGACGGCCGCCAACAACATCGCCGACAACAACTACATTCACCACGTCGGCGTTTTCTACAAGCAGGGCGTCGGCATCGCCCTCAACGGTGTCGGCAACATCGCCAGCCACAACCTGATCCACGACACGCCGCGCATGGGCATCATGTTCTCCGGCAACAACCTGGTGCTGGAGTACAACGAGATCCGCCACGCCAATCTCGAAACCGAAGATACGGGTGCGGTGTACACCGGCGGGCGCGACTGGATCAGCTCACGCGGCACGGTCATCCGCTACAACTATTTCCACGACATCCTCGGCTATGGTCGGGAAGGCGAGAAATGGGTCTCGCCGTACTTCGCCTGGGGCGTGTATCTGGATGACAACACCGGCGGCGTGGATGTCATCGGCAACATCGTGGTGCGGGCGCATCGGGCCGGGTTGCACCTGCACAATGGCCGGGACAACGTCATCGAGAACAACATCTTCGTCGATTCCGCCAAGCAACAGTTTGAATACTCCGGCTGGACGACATCACACAAATACTGGGCGAGCCACTTTGACAGCATGGTCAAAGGCTACGAGAGCGTGGCCGGCCAGCCCGCCTGGAAAAACATGCGGCACATGGACCTGCACCCCAAGGACGCGCCGCTGCCCGACAAAACGATCATGGCCGGGAACGTGTTTCAGCGCAACATCGTCTCCTATCGCGATCCCAAGGCCCGGCTGTTCCGGGGCGGCAACGTCAACTTCGAGCACAATACGTTTGACTACAACGTCTATTTTCACCACGGCCAGCCGCTGCTCGTCGGGGCGCTGAAGAAGGGCGAGACGGGCGACGACTTCGCCGCCTGGCAGAAGCTCGGGCGGGATGTGCATTCGGTGGTGGGCGATCCGATGTTCGTGGATGCGGAGAAGGATGACTATCGGTTGAAGCCCGATTCGCCGGCGTTGAAGCTGGGGTTCAAGCCGATCCCGGTGGAGAAGATCGGGCCGTACAAGGATGAGTTGCGGGCGACGTGGCCGATCAAACAGGCCGAAGGCGCGAGGGAGCGACCTTTGTCGCCGTGAAGGAAGAAGATTAAACACGAAGGCACGAAGAGCCGTCCGTTAACTGGAGTTCTGTCTGCGGGCAATGCGTTTTGGATTTCAGAAACAGAAGCAGGTCAACATCGCCGAGACGCCTTCGACCACCAGACCCCGCTTCGTGTCTTCGTGACTTCGTGTTCAATCCGTCTATTCCAGTTCCGTGTATTTCACCGCCCGTCCTTTGGCCTTTTCGACCGGGTACTTCTTTTCGGCTTTTTTGAGCTTCTCGACAAACGCCCGCCCCAGGTCGATCTCCAACTCGGCCGCCAGCAGGAGTACCGAATGCAGGACATCGCCCAGCTCATCCTCGATTTCGCCGCGTTTGTTTTTGACGGCGGCGTTGAGGGCTTCGCCTTGCTGCCACTGCATCAGTTCCAGCAGTTCGGCCGACTCGACGACGAGGGAGATGGCCAGTTCCTTGGGGGTGTGGAATTGCTTCCAGTCGCGGGCGTCGCGGAAGGCAAGGGCGTGTTGGGTGAGTTCGGCGAGGGTGAGTGGCGGTGTGGGCATGGGTTTGTGGACCTCTGGTTGAGTGGCGGCGTCATTCAGAGCGAAGCGAAGAATCTCTGCGTTTGGAGTCGTCGGGTTAGCGATTGGGGGCTGCAGCGCGTGCGAGGGCGGAGATGCTTCGCTGCGCTCTGCATGACGCACTTCGTCATTCCGAACAACGTGAGGAATCTCCGGCTTCCGGGGGGACTCGCGCTCATTCGTTGGCGCGTCATGTTGGGA
>CAYSSA010000201.1:0-4182 GCA_964433485.1 uncultured Tepidisphaeraceae bacterium
GGGCTTGTTCGGCCGACTTGTCGATGGCCTGGCGGAGTTGGTCCGCCGCATCCGGCGCATCGCCGACGACGCCGTTTCCGAAGTAGGGCGCGATGGCGATGGCGCTGGCCTTGAGCTTCCAGGGATTCAACTTGGCGTCATTCATCACTTCCAGGTGTCGGCCGGCAATCCAACTATTGCTCGACTGAGTGGCCAGCACCTTCACCAACCTCGGCGAAGCCGGCCCAAAGACGAGTTCCGCGGCGCGGAACAGGCGGAGGGCCGCCCAGGCGTGGTATCGAAACCCGGCGGCCCAGCGGTTCTTGGGATCGAGTTTGAGCGCTTCACCCTCATCGCAGCAATAGTGAGCCTGCTTGAACATGCCGTTCCAGGTCTCGTTGGAGTATTCGAGGTAGAGCTTGAGGCTTGGTTTGAGCGGATCGCATGTCTTTTTGCCGCCAGCCTTTATGAGATCTTCGGCAGACATCGTCGCCAGTCGATTGAGGTGAGGAGCGAGGTCGGTTTCGCCCATGTCCACGCCGGTCTTGACCAGCAGGCACAGTCGCAGCGCATAGTCCGACGGCTGATCGCCGGTATCGCGTGTGATGGTCTTGTGCGGGACAGTGACCCACATCGCGGAGTCATTGCGATTGCAGAGGTCGATCATCCACTCGTAGGCCACCGGGTTTTGTTTGGCCGCCGACTTCAGCGGGCGTTGCGACCAGTGCTGGCGTTCGGAGCCATTGGTGTTGTCCCAATCCATGAATCGGAGGCTGCGATAGATGGCGATTTCCTTGAGGAACTGCGGGTTCCAGGGGTTGTCGCCGGAGACGTTCCTGAAATCCTGAAAGCAGTCGCCGGGTTTGTGCCAGCCGAGGTTCCAGAAATTGCCGCCGAGCTCCATGGCCGCCGCACCAAAGCCCAAGGCCAGGATGATCCATGCGCCGCCGAAAATGGAGGGGAGTCGCATAGCTTGTTCATATCATGGCGTTGGCACTTCCACAACCGGGTGGGTTGTCGTATGTTTAAGGCATGAATCCCCGCGATCTTGCCCGGGTTATCGACCACACGATTCTCAAACCGGAAGCCCTGTCGGGGGACATCGACAAAATTGTCGCGGAGGCGCGTGAACACGGCTTTGCCTCGGTGTGCGTCGCCCCGGCGTGGGTGGCGCGGGTGGCCGGGGCGCTGCGAGGCACGGAAGTGGCGACGTGCGCGGTGGTGGGTTTTCCGCATGGCACTGGCAAGGCCGTGGTCAAGGCGATCGAGGCGAGCAGCGTCATCAAGGACGGGGCCTCCGAGATCGACGTGGTGGCGTTTCTACCGAATCTGCTGAATCACGATCTGGATGCGGCCCGCGCGGAACTGATCGAGGTGGTGAAGGCCGCGCGGGCCACGCGACCCGATGTGGTCGTGAAGGTGATCGTCGAGTCGGCCGCGCTGATGCTGCCGGGCGAGCCGCGCGGCGAACAGTCGATCGAGATTGCCTGCCGGGCGGTCAGGGAATCGGGCTGCGACTTCATCAAGACCTCGACGGGTTATCACCCCAGCGGCGGGGCCAGCCTGCATGCGATCGCGCTGATGAAGAAGTATGGCCACGAACTGAAGATCAAGGCATCCGGCGGCATCCGCGACCTGAAGACCGCGCAGGCGATGCTGGCGGCTGGGGCATCGCGGCTGGGCATGTCGGCATCGGTGGCGGTCTTGAAGGAATTGGGACCGTGGTCGGCAGTCGGGAGGGCATGAAGGGTTTTCGGACAACGCAAGCGTGTCGGAGTGCGGACACGACGGGCAGGATGCCCCCGCCACAAGATTCTTTGATTGCTCTGGCCCATTGCCCGGCGTGGTCGGGGGCGATTCGCAATTCCCCGTCATCTCACCTATATATGTGATCGCTGCATGGCGTTTGGATGCCGGTTTGGCTGTTGGAGAAGTCGATGGTGTTGATCTGGTGCGGATTCATCCTGCTGGTCGTGTTGATGCTGGTCATCGACCTGGGGGTGTTCCATCGCCAGAGCCACGAGATTTCCATGAAGGAAGCGCTGGTCTGGAGCGCCGTCTGGATCGCCATGGCGCTGCTGTTCGGCGTCTTTGTGTATTTCGGCTACGAGAACCACTGGATGGGGCTGGGCCGACAAATGGACGCCGTTGACAAGAGCTTCAACAACGGCGGCGCGGCGCTGGTGAAGTACATTACCGCCTACATCGTCGAGAAATCGCTGAGCGTGGACAACATCTTCGTGATGGCCATGATTTTCACCTTCATGGGCGTGCCGCGGCGTTACCAGCACCGCGTGCTTTTCTGGGGCATTGTCGGCGCGCTGATGCTCAGGGGCCTGATGATCGGACTGGGGGCGCAACTGGTTGCCCGGTTCAACTGGATTCTCTATGTTTTCGGAGGGTTCCTGATTCTGACGGGCATCAAGATGTTCTTTGTGGCCGACGGCCATGATGATCCGTCGAACAGCTTCGTGGTGCGTTTCGTGCGGCGGTTTTTTCCGGTGACGGACAAGTATCATTGCGAACATTTTCTGGTGCGCGCGGGATCAGCGGCCTCGCATGTGGGCCGGACACCGGACACGGCGCCGGAAACGGATACGATCGTTGATGGCGCCCGGCCGGGGACGATCCTGCTGACGCCGCTGGCCCTGGCACTGGTTCTGATCGAGACGACCGATCTGATCTTCGCGGTGGATTCGATTCCGGCGGTGTTTGCCATCACCGCCGACCCGTTCCTGGTTTTCACCAGCAATATTTTCGCAATTCTCGGCCTGCGCAGCCTTTACTTCGCGTTGGCGGGAATGGTGAAGGAGTTCCGCTACCTCAAGGGGGCGTTGTCGCTGATCCTGGTGATGGTCGGCGGCAAGATGCTGGCACATACCTGGCTGAAGGCGATACTGGGCAGCCATTTCAATCTTTACCTGCTGGGGATGATCGCACTGATTCTCGCGGTCGGGGTGGTTGCGTCCATTGTGGCCGACCGACGGGAACAAAACAGGCTCGACTCCTTGCCGGGAATCGATCCCCGATGATCCGGAACCGGGACGTTGGCCCACGGTCTGAAAATCCGGCCGGGGAATACAAATCCCCCCCGCGGCGTCCTTTATGCGGCGCGCGTCATCTGCTATAGTCCGACACTCCATGAGGTCTTATCCCATGAACCGGCTCAACACCATGGCTCAACATCACACTTCGCGTAAGACTCGTCGCGCTTCGGCAGGAACTACCGCCACGACCGAATCGCTGGAGAATCGGCTGCTGCTGACCAGCAACCTTTCCGGTACGGTCTACCGGGACGTCGACCTCGACGGCATCTACCAGGCCGGCGTGGACGTGCCGCTTGCGGGATGGACCGTGTTCCTGGACAACAACCTCAACGGCGCGATCGACAACGCCGAACTCACCGCCACCACCGACCAGTACGGCGTCTATCAGTTCACCGGTCTGCCCGCGGCTGTGTATGCCTCGCGGATCGTGCCGCCGGTGGGCTGGCGCATGACGGATCCGATGTGGAGTTACACCATCGTGGGTCCACTGAACGGGATCGACGATGCCACGGAGATCAACTTCGGCGTGACGACGACCGTACAGATTTCCGGCACGGTCTATGATGACGCCGACGGCTCCGGCTCACGCGGGCTGGCCGAGACGGGCGTCCCGGGCTGGACGGTCTACCTCGACGCCAACCAGAACGGAGTGCTCGACGTCGGCGAGCGGAGCGTCGTCTCGGACTTCCAGGGCGCTTATGTCTTCGACAACCTTCCGGCCAACAATTACTCCGTCCGAATCGAATCCCAGTCCGGTCTGCGCGTCACCGGTCCGGCCTCCCGAACCTACAGCGCCAACATCCCGGCCGGCTCGTATTGGCGCAACGCCGATTTCGGCGTGACGGCGACGAACGCGATTTCCGGGCGAGTCTTCATCGACGCCGACGCCTCGGGATCGTTCAACGCCGGCGACCTGGACCTGCCGCATTGGACGGTCTTCCTGGACGCAGACAACAACGGGCAATTTGACGAGGGTGAGATTTCGACGCTGACCGGCAACGATGGCCGGTTCTCCTTCCCGGCGCTGGAGAACGAGCCGGCGTTCTATCTGCGTGTCGCCGCGCCGCAGGGCTGGGCCGTCACACTGCCGCTGTCGCAGGGTTACACGCTGACGATGCAGCCGGGGCAGTCGATTGCGGACGAGGTGTTTGGCCTC
>CAYSSA010000201.1:4322-5587 GCA_964433485.1 uncultured Tepidisphaeraceae bacterium
CCTGGACCCGGGCGAACCGATGAGCTGGACCGACAGCTCGGGCAACTATGAACTGCCGCCCCAGACGCCGGGTAATGTGCGCGTGTCGGTGGTGTTGCCGAATTCAAGCTGGTATTGCACCAACACGGCCTCGGGTCATATCGAAGTCATTCCAATGACCGCGGGCGACGTGACCGTCGCGGGGACGAATTTTGGACTGTCGCGAGTGAACGTGGGCAGTATCTCGGGCGTGGTCTTCCAGGACGATGACCTGGATGGCATCCAGGGGGTGGGCGAGATTGGCCTGGCCGGCGCTCGCGTTTACATGGGCGCGGTCGGCCCCGGCAATTCCTATGTCACCACCGACATCTTCGGGAACTATGCCTTCCATAACCTGGCAGCCGGTTCGTATACGCTGATTGTTGACACGACCACACTGAATGACGGCACGATGCGGGCGTCGAATCGCTGGAGCGGCGCCTACACTGTGACCGTCGGCGATGGCACGGTGGTGGCCCGGCAGTCGATCACCGGTCTTGGCGAGGTGCGAAACATCAGCCTGCCGGACAACCGCTCGACGGTCGAGTTGAGCTTCGGCATGACCGACCATTTCGCGGTGACGGGTTCGGTGGTTTTCGATTCCAACGGCAACGGGACATACGAGGAAGGCGAGCAGTTCCTGGCCGGCTGGAGCGTGTTCGGCGACATCAACCAGAACGGGATCCAGGATGCCGGCGAACCTTCGACGACCACGGATGCCTACGGGTTCTACTATCTGGTGTTCCCGTTTGTGAACCTGACGGCGCCCGTGCCCGTGGTGGTGGATCTCACCGGCCACACGGACTATTGGGGCAACATCGCGGACTGGATCGCCACCGGGTCGGAACAACTGATGCTCCAGCCCTATCTGCCGCTGGCGGATTATCGCTTCACGGTGCAGCCGATTGATCCGACTTATCTTGTTGGCCAGATCTTCCACGACGCCAATCGCAATGGATTCTATGACGCGGGCGATTCGCCGATCTCGGATGTCAAGGTGTATTTCGACCTGAATGACGACGGCGAGTTCGACACGGCCGAACCGTTCGTCTATAGCGACTATTCGGGCCAGTACGTGTTCCGTTATGAGAACATCGCGGGATATTTCACGCCTGCGGCCCCGGCCTATGAAGGCATTCTGACGGGCAAATACCACCTGCGCGTCGCGTATGACCCGACCGTCTGGCAGCCGACGACCCCCGCCAACTCGACGCGCATCACAACGGTCAACCCCGGCCTGCCGGAGG
>CAYSSA010000201.1:5597-9307 GCA_964433485.1 uncultured Tepidisphaeraceae bacterium
CGCGCGCGAGCCCATCTTCGTGCGCGCCGACGCCCTGCCGGAGGATCCGCTGGCCGGCATCTTCTTTGGACTTGAGCCGGTCAGTGGCATCAGCGGGCTGGTGTTCGTAGACCAGAACGCCAACGGAAGCCGCGACCTCAACGAGTTCGGCCAGCCCGGCGTCACGGTCTATATCGACGCCAATAACAACGGGGTGCTGGACGCGGGTGAGCAAACGGCGATAACGGATGCCGGCGGGCGATACTTGTTCTCGCAGGTGCCGTTGGGTCAGAAGATCGTACGTGAGAATGTTCCGGGCGGGTATCGCCAGACACGGCCGGCAAGCGGCGCGGCGACGGTGAATGTGACGAGCGGTCGCGTGGCGACGGCGTCGGACATCGGCAACAGCGCCTCGGGGATGATCCGGGGCAAGGTGTTCTACGACCTGAACCGCAACGGAATCCAGGATCCCAAGGAACCTGGTCTGGGCGGCGTCGATGTCTATCTGGATCTGAACCAGAACGCCGCGTGGGACGAAGGCGAGCCGAAAACCAAGACCAACATCGCCGGCAACTATGTCTGGGATGGCCTTTCGCCGGGTTTCTATCGCGTGGGTACGATCTGGGCCACGAACTACGAACCCTCGGGCGGCATCTGGTTCACCGACACGGTGGTGGGCTACGCCCAGGTGGTGGATGTGCCGATTCTTGGCAACCTGCCCAGGCCGCGAGTGTCGGGATACGTGTTCAACGACAAGAACGGCAACGGCGTGAGAGACGCCAAGGAAGCAATGCTGGAGGGCGCGGTTGTTTACGTGGACCGCAACAACAACAAGCGGCTGGACGGCGACGAGGAATTCGTGCAGGTCGGCAGATCCGGAGCGTACTCGTTGATCCTCTCCGGCGCCGGCAAACACACCCTCCGGGTCATCCCGCCAAATGGCAAGATGAAGGTCGTCAAGCCGTCTGGCGGCAAGTACACGTTGAACTTCGCCAATGGCCAGGTGCGGAAGGACGTCATCTTCGGCCTGACCAGGATTTCATCGAAATAGGTCGGCGATCACATTGATTTTCGTCACGGGAAGCGGCGGCGGGGCCGGACGGAAAAGCGTGCGCGCTTCCATCGTGTTTCATGCTGGTATTTGAATCTCCCCGGCCAACGGGCCGGAAGCGGGTCGTCCGGGGAATGGGAGCAGGCACCAAGCTGCGGGATGAAATCAGAGACTGCTCTTGAGGTCAAGAATGTGCCCGCGGAAAACGTCATGCCTCTGATGACATTGACCCGATTCGATGAGTTTCGCGGGAGGCCGGATTCTGATACTCTGCGACCACTGCGACACGGTTCTTGAAAAGGAAAATGAACATGTCTCAACCACATCTATTGACCCCGCGGGGCTTCCGCGCGTCCGGGGTCCATGCCGGGATCAAATCCAGGCAGTCGCCCGACGTGGGGCTGCTCGTGTGCGAGTCGCGGGCGGCGGCCGCCGCCGCTTTCACCACAAACAAAGTGTGCGCTGCGCCGGTTGCGATCGGGCGCAAACACATCAGGTCCGGGCGTCTGCGCGGCGTGGTCATGAATTCGGGAAACGCCAACGCCTGCACCGGCAGGCAGGGCGAGTTGGACGCCATTCGCATGTGCCGGCTGGCAGCCAACATCGCCGCATGTGAGCCGGGCGAGTTTCTGCCCTCGTCCACGGGCATCATCGGACACCTGCTGCCCATGGAGAAGGTGGAGCGTGGCATCGTCGAGGCCGGGCAGTACCTCGGCTCGTCGCTCGAACACGCCAACCTGTTCAGTGACGCCATCCTGACCACGGACCTAAAGCGCAAGACCGCCGCCGCGCAATTCAAGGTTGGCCGGGAAACCGTCACGCTCGCCGGCGTCTGCAAGGGATCCGGGATGATCGGCCCGCGCATGGCCGTGCCGCACGCGACGATGCTGGCCTATCTGACGACGGACGCGCTGGTCTCGCCCGCGCTGCTGCGCAAGCTGATGCGGGATGCGGTTGAGAATTCGTTCAACTCCGTCACGGTGGACGATCACACCTCGACCAACGACACGGCCGCGATACTGGCGTCGGGGCTGTCGGGCGCAAAGATCGATTCGCCCCGGTCGGTGAAGATGTTCACCGCCGCGTTGAACGAGGTCTGCCAGTCACTGGCGTACCAGATCGCGGCCGACGGGGAGGGCGCCACCAAGGTGATCGCCATCTCGGTGTTAAGGGCCAGGAGTGAATCCGACGCGCGGCTGATTGCCCGCGCCATCGCCAACTCGCCGCTGGTCAAGTGCGCCATGCACGGGAACGATCCCAACTGGGGGCGGATTGTCTCCGCGGGCGGGCTGACGGCCGCGGCGTTCGTCCCGGAGAAGACGACGCTGAAGCTGCAAGGCACCGTTGTGTTCGCCAAAGGCCGCCCGCTGGTTTTCGACGCGGCGGCCGTGTCAAAGTCACTGGCCGCTCAGGAGGTGCAGGTGGTTCTTGATTGCGGGCTGGGCAAAGGCTCTGCCCGTTGCTGGACGTGTGACCTGTCGCGGGAGTATATCGCCATCAACGCGGACTATCATACTTGAATGGGTCAGTGGTCTGTAGTCCGTCGCATGCGCGTGCATGTCTGCCGACTATTGACTACGGGCCACGGGCCACGGACTTAAGCCATGCGTAGCGTTAAATCACATCGCGTGCTGATTGGGATGGAGATTCACGTGCAGCTTGCGACGGAATCGAAGATGTTCACCTCCGCCCGCAACGGCTTTGGAGGCGAACCGAACACACAGGTGGACCCGGTTGTGCTGGGTCTTCCGGGTGTGCTGCCGGTGATGAACAAGCGCGCGGTCGAGTTCTCGATCAAGGTGGGTCTGGCCCTGGGTTGCCAGATCGCGAAGTTCACCAAGTGGGACCGCAAGAGTTACTACTACCCCGATCTGCCCAAGAATTATCAGATCTCCCAATATGACCTGCCGCTGTGCGGCCGGGGGGAGTTTGAGATTCAGACCGACAGCGGTCCGAGGAAGATACGCATCCGCCGGGCGCATCTGGAGGAGGACGCCGGAAAGCTTCTGCACGAAGCCCCCGGTGGATACCACATCGACCACTCGATCGTCGATCTCAATCGCGCCGGCACCCCCCTGCTGGAGATCGTCACCGAGCCCGATCTTCGCTCGGGGAGGGAAGTCGCCGTCTTCGGGCAGGAACTCCAGAAGATCGTGCAGTATCTCGGCGTGTCCGAGGCACAGATGCAGATGGGCCACATGCGCTTCGAGCCGAACATCAATGTTCACATCACCGACCAGGACGGCGTGGTCCACAAGACCGCGATCACCGAGATCAAGAACCTCAACAGCTTCTCCGTGCTCGAGCGTGCGACCGAATATGAGATCCAGCGACAGATCCACGAGTGGGTGGAAACGGGTTCGCTGGGCAGGAAATCCACCTATGGCTGGGACGAGGCGGCCGGTCAGACCTTTCACCAGCGCGACAAGGAGGAAGCCAACGACTACCGCTACTTCCCCGATCCGGACCTTATGCCCGTGGTTGTCAGCGATGCCTGGCTGGTGGAACTCAAGAGCCAGATCGGCGAACTGCCGGCCGCCCGCAGGAAGCGCTACATCGAGGCGCTCGGGCTGTCGGACAAAGACGCCATCGTGCTGACCGCCGACCGCGCCAGCGGCGACTACTTCGACGCCATCGTGTCGGCCGGTGTGGAACCAAAGCGCGCCGGCAGCCTGATGGA
>CAYSSA010000202.1:0-355 GCA_964433485.1 uncultured Tepidisphaeraceae bacterium
GATTTCCGACCGCAGCGTTTCGCTGGCGATCAGGGCGGCCGGCGCGTCCTTTCCGGTGTTGATCTTCAGTCCGCTCGACAGACGCTGGAGCCGCGTGCTCAGGTCCGAGGAGTTCTTTGACAGCCGATGCATGGCCATCAAAGAGGGAATGTTGGTGTTGATCCGACTCATGTTTATCCTCCGTGACACCGGCGCCGCTGCCAGGCGGGCCGGGAATGCGCGATGGCTGTCCTTAGCCGCCGCAAGTGTGACAGTCCCGTGAGGCGCGAGTCATCAGTCGGCGTTTCCAGCCAAGCCAGGCGACAGGCGCGTCACCATCAATCATGCGTTTCGAGGTGGAATGAGCCGGCGCTCC
>CAYSSA010000202.1:365-4939 GCA_964433485.1 uncultured Tepidisphaeraceae bacterium
AGCACTTGATTAGGCTGGGTGGGCAACCTCCTTGTCAGATAGGCCCATCGCGCCCGAATCCGTTCGGCCGCGAAGCCGGAGCCGGCGATTTCGCTGAACTCCGACCTGTTGTTTCGCTCCTTAACTTCGGAAGGACGGCAGCGCAAACTTTACATGAAGCGGCGCATTTTCTGCATGCAGACAGGGGCCGATAAAACCGCATTTCCCCGCATACCCGGCGGGCAAAGGCAGTTCTTGCGCATCCGATAACCTTCGTCCGCAGCCAGCGACGCCGGGCCATTCCGATTCCAAGACGTTGCCCGTACACTGCTCGGCCTATGTCCAACACCGAATTTCCCGTCGCCGTCATCGGTTGCGGCCGCATGGGCCGACTCCATGCCCGCTGCTACTCGCAGATGCCCGGCGTTCGACTGGTCGGCGTTTACGACCGCGTAGCCAAGGCCGCCGAAGAAACCGCCGCGGCTTACGCAACACGGGCCTATACCGATGTCGCCCCGCTCCTGGAGATGGCGCGGGCGGTGACCATCGCCACTCCGACGGAGTCGCACGTCAGCGCAGCCGCTCCATTTATCACTCGCGGCATCGCCTGTCTGATTGAGAAGCCCATGGCCCGCACCGTGCGAGAGTGCCGGGAGATCGTCGATCTGGCCGGATCGCATGGCGCCGTTGTGCAGATCGGGCACATTGAGCGGTTCAATCCGATCGTGGCGGCGGTGCGACGGCTTGGGCTGGCGCCGCGCTACCTGGAAACCACGCGCATCAGTCCCATGACTTTCCGCTCGCTCGATGTCGGCGTCGTGCTCGACATGATGATCCACGACATCGATATTGTGCTGGCGCTGGCGGATTCCGCTCCGGCGAAAGTCGATGCCGTCGGAGTTGCCGTGCTTGGCCGCACCGAGGACGCCTGCAACGCCCGTGTGGAGTTTGAGAACGGCGTCGTGGCAACGCTGGTCGCCTCGCGACTGGCGATGAAGACCGAACGCCGCCTGCGTATGTACTCGGTTGACGCTCTGGTTTCGCTCGATTACGCCAGGAAGACGGCGGTGCTGGTGCGTGCCGAGGACAATGTCGCCCTTTTGCGTGAAACAGCCGGCAAGGTCTCGCGGGGCGAGGTGGATCCCGCTTCGCTGAACTATGCGCAGATGATCCAGACGCATCAGATCGTCGCGGACACCACCGAACCGATCCGGGCCGAGCTTGACGCGTTCCTGGAGGCCGCGCGCCACCAGAGCAAGCCCGTGGTTTCCGCCGAAGCGGGCATGGCCAACGTGGCGCTGGCCGAGCGTATTGTGAGCGCCATCTGAACAGGCGCGCCGCCGTGATGTTCACCATCCGGTATTGACGCGAATGACGCCGTTGGGGAAGTAATAGGTGGCGCCCCACGTCAGCGACGTTGCGCTCTGGTAGGAGCGGCTGAAAGTAATGCCGTTGTAGGTCGTTGTCGTCAACGGATGCCCCAACCAGCCGCGGCCGAAGTTGAATCCCCCGTAACCCGGGGTGGCATAGGCGGCGCCCATCGGGAACATCGGATAACCATAGTATTCCGTGGACGAACGCCGGCCGTAGATCACGTTCTCCCTGGCCCACCGCACCTCGGGATGGTCGATCTCCCAAGGCCACGGGCCCCGGCGCAGGGGGTCTTCCGGCTTGATCGCGGGGAGCGGCTTTTCGAGGTTCCTGGCAAAAGCCATGACCGGGTCGGCCTTGGGTTGCTGAGCTTGTGCCGCTTCCAGACTGAGCCGCTTGCATCGCTCGGCAAACTGGTCTTCCAGCCCGAACACATCCCGCATGGATCCGGTCAACCGAATGACGCCAACCATCTTGCCGGAGGATACGTCCAGCACGTGACCGATCAGGCGCACCTCGTTTTCGACAACCTGGCAGGCTCCGAAGATGACCAGGTGGGCGCTGTGGGTTCGCCCAGCCGCCCTCGCGGCCACGGCATCGCCAGCGACAGCCACGTCCTTGGGAGACAGCAACACCAGTCGGCTGCTGCGGGCCATTTCGTGAAGCATGTTCTGCCGGAGCGCATCCGGCAGCCAGTTGGCCGACGCCGGACCGGCAAGTTCAAAGGGCAACAGCAACACGCGCGTCTCCGCAACCCCCTCGGCCCGGCACAGAAGTGCCGGAATCAGCCACACCAACACACAAAGGCATCTCATGGCCAAGCCTCCACCGCCAATTATACACCATCGTCCCACGGAAAGCAGCCGGATCCGGCCGTGGAGGAGTAGAGAAAGGGCATCGGGAAAGCGGCAGCGTTTTGAAATGGCATCTGGGTGTGAGACAGGGCTCGACTCGTCATCATCGGCAGCGTCGCCTTCGGGAACATACGGGTGATACCCGCCGATGACTCAGAACTCGTCGTTAGAGAGGTGCCAGCGGCGGCGAAACCCTGTGGCGCCTGGTCGGGAGGCATGCACGGTTAAGGCCAACATCCCCCCCCCCCCCCCGCCTATAGCGGCGATTCGCCGAAACCGGGGGCACGCGAAGGTTGGGCGATCAGACGGGGAATCTTCACACGCGTGAAGTACTGGTCGGACTGTTCCATGTGCTTATTGACATGATCCTGCGCCGTCTCGCCCTGTCTGAGTACGATGAGCGGCGGCGCGCCGGAAGTGCCGACGGCCTGCCAGGCCAGCATGTCGGCGGCCATGACTTTGACGGCATATTGCTGGATCGTGTAGTTCACTGACTGAGTGCCGCCGCCAAACATGCGGTATTCCGCCGTCTTGCTCTCGCCCGTATTCTTAGCGGCGACAATCTGGACCACCTGGCCATCGGCGACCCCAACGCCAGCTTCCTGCAACTGTGCCTTGACGGCCTGGATCGCCCGGTTGCGGATGTCGGCGTTGATGGCAGGCTGATTGAAATCCAGCGAGACCTTGGCTCCCGGAAGCAGCAGATACGCGGTTTCGGGCTTGATTCTGGCGGCCGCTTTGCGAGCCGCCTCCAGGGGCAGACCGGCGCCGATCAGCGTGTATTGTTTCTTCTGCCTGGCGCCGCCTTGCTCGGTGTCGATGCGCCATGCCCGGCTGCCGGCCAACTTTATCTCGCCGCCGCCCTTGCCCGGTGTGATGCGCCAGATGACGACGCCCAGTTTCGGATCAATCAGATACTTGTTGTCGGCCAGCAACATGTCATCGGCGACCCAGAGAATGTCGCCCAGCGGCACCGACTGCCCGACTTCAATCAACGGAGCGGGCTTTTCCAAATCCCAAAGGGCGATTGCGGAGTTGCCCGCGACGGCCAGCCGTTTGCCATCCGGCGAAAACGCGAATCTGGAAGCAGCCGGGATTTCCGGCGGCAGAACACCCAGGCACTTGCCGGTAAGGGTCTCGATAAGCCCGATACGGTTCTCCGCTGCGACCAGCAGCACGCGCCGGTCGTCGGTGAAGACCGGATTGGCCAGAATATCTGCGTGCATCTGCCAGACTGCTTTAGCCGCCGGCAATTCCCAAAGCACGAGCTTCTGATCGGCGCACAGCGTAAGCACATGGGCGTCATCGATGAACTGAGCCGTCTTGACGTCAACCTTGGCCCACTCGGTCTCGGTTGACGGTCGCCAACTCATAACTTGTCTGGCCTTGCCGGCTTCAATGGCCCATAGGTCGAGGCGGCCCTTTGTACCAATGTGGAACTTATCGCTGCGGCAGAGGATGCGTTTGCCATCGGGACTGACCGCCAAGGCCTCGGTCTCGGGCAGCGGGTTCCAGTCGGCCAGGATTCTACCCGATGGCAGATCAATCAGTTGGACCTGTGCGGTAACAGGTTTGCCTGGCGGAGCATCCTTGAAACAGACAAGCACTGCCGGAGTCTTGCCGACAGCGAAGCCGCCGATCGTGCATTTTTCAAAGAACTGGCCCGTGCCGCCAGTGAGGCGGATGTTCGCGGCGGTGGCCGGCGCCTGAGGAACCAAGGCGGCTTTGGCGGGAACATACGTCCAGGGCATGCCCGCCGGTCCCATGGAAACCATGGCCGCGCCAGCCCAGACAGGTTCGGTGAGTTTCACATCGGCATCCTGCCCGACGGTAGCGTTGGGACCGACGGCAGACCTGGGACCAGGTCTTGGCCCCGCGCCGGCGGGCTCGGCCGCGCCGCGCGCCTTGACCCGATCCACGGCCACCCATTCTTCGCTCTTGTCAAAGTCGTAACGCACCTGGTATTGGCCGGGGCGTTTGCCGATGATGGTAGCCGCCCACCAGCGAGCGCCCCATTTGGCGTCCACCGCGCTCCCAACGGCGAAATCGCCCGCCCCGGCGGCCGGAGTAACCGCTTCCGCGCCGCCCGCCCTGACGCGCGTCACCGGCACCCATTCATCGAATGCCGCATCCAGCCCATCATAGTGAACCAGACACTGCCCTGGCTTGACATCCAGCACCTTGCCCTTGATCCACTTGACGCCCTTTTGAATTTCCACCGTATCGCCGGCTCTGAACTCGACTGCCGCAACGCGCAAGCGAGCGGCCGGAACCAGCTCGTCAAAGGCGCTATCCAGACCGTCGTAGTGGACGAGGTACTGCCCAGCCTTGGCCTCGACGATCTTGGCGTTCATCCATCGTAACCCTTTC
>CAYSSA010000202.1:4949-7446 GCA_964433485.1 uncultured Tepidisphaeraceae bacterium
ACCTGGACATCGTCCCCAGCCTTGAACTCGGCTGCACCGCCGACCAAGGCCGGAAGCAACATGAACAATCCCGCCAAGCACTGTCGGAGACTCATGCGTCCTCCGTTGGTTGACCAGACAATGGACGACAAATGTACCCCATGTCTGAATCCAATGGTAGCCGGAGACCCTGACCCCAGTCAGCGGGCAACAATGGACCTCACATGAGGTAGCGCAGCGTATGAAAGCTCTGTTGGCGCTGCTGCTGCTCGTGTCTTGCCATGTTGCCCGTGGCGAGGCCGTAAGACACGGACAGATCGACCCGTATGCCGGCCAGATTGCGCAAAATGTTGAGCTGCTTGGATCGGCCGATCCGCGTGTGCGAGAAGGGGCAGTGGAGTCGCTGGGTTATCTCCGCGCCTGGCAAGCGGCCGACAGGGTGGCCGGCGCGCTGACCGACAGCGCCACGGGTGTCCGGCGCGAGGCGGCGATAAGTCTCGGGTGGATCGGCACGCGCCAACATATACCGCCGCTGATTGCGGCACTGGAGGATACGGACTGGACGGTGCGGCAGGGCGCGTGGGTGGCGTTGACCAACCTCACCGGCATGCAATGGCCGTTTGACGCCCTGGCGCCCGACGCCAAGCGAGCGGCGCAGGCACGGGCATGGCGGACATGGTGGGACCAAGCGCCGGCCGGCCGCGCGCCGCGCGAAGTCTTTGAACTGCTCGAGGTTGAGCCTTTGCAAAACCTCGCGGCGGGTTGCAAGGTGAGCGCATCCAGCGTGTACAAAGGTCCGGCGGAGGTGATTACCGACGGGTCGCAGGAAAGTTTCTGGCAGACCAAGAACGTGCCGTTCCCGCAGTACTGCATGATCGATCTCGGCGGTGAAACGGAGTTCGGCAGAGTGGTCATCCATCAGTATGGTCCGGGCTTCTGCATGACCGAATTTGGCCTGAGCGTGAGCGAGGATGGCAAGATGTTCAGGGAAATTTGGCGCGACGGCTCACCGGCCAGACCAGTGATCGAGGTGGAACTTGGCAAGACCAGGGCCCGGTTCGTGCGACTCACCTCATACGCTTCGCAGAACAAGACCTATCCCACCACCATCCGCGAGATCGAGTTGTTTGCCGGACCGGCCGGCGTCGGGGCCGCGCCAGTCGAGAATCCGTTCTGGCGTAAGGAACGCGGCCTGCGGGCCCTGGGCGCGATGGGAGGCCCTGGGGCATATGAGGCAGTCGCGTCATCCGTCGAGAAATACGCCCGGCAAGGAGTCCCTGACGGCTCGCGGAAAGCGATGGTCCAGGCGGGCATCCGCGCGCTCGGACGTCTGAAGGACTCACGAGCCCTGCGGATTCTGGTCGCGCTGCTCGATCAGCCGCAGTGGGCCCGCTATGCGATTGAGGCGCTGGGCGATCTGGGGGATGAACGGGCGGTGGAACCGCTGGTGATGGTTTATCCGCAATACGCCCGCGACATCAACGGACGTCCGCCGGCCCGGCTTCCCATTGATGACCACCCGGGCCTCGAGCCGGCCGACCGGATGTATGAGATTCCCTACGCCATCTCCTTGGCGCTGGCGAGACTGCCGCTGGAACAACCCGCATCGGTCGCGGCGGTGCGCGAAATCATGCCTCTGATGCTGGCCAACCTTCCCGGCGATTTTGATGGCGCGGTTCTCTATGAGCCTGAGGCCAGCCGGGAAATCGCCGCTTGCGTGCTGAGGCGCGTCGGCCTGCTGGAGACGGCCGCGCGAGCGGCTCTGAGAGCAGTCGGCCGGGGTGTTCAACCGACGGCCGAAGATCCGCCCGCGTTTGCGCAGGCCGCCCGGCGCAGGGTCGGCACAACCGTTCACGCCGCCTCGTGGTTGCCGGCGTTGTGTGCGGAGAGACGATATGCCGATGACCTGCTGGCCTTGCTGGAACACGACGACGGCTGGGTGCGCATCAACGCGGCAAAGGCGCTGATGTTCCTCGGTGAGAAGCGGGCCGTCGAGCCGATCGCGCGCATTCTGGCCGCGTCCAAACGCGAGGCGGACTGGGGCTTCTTCGGGGGTTTCATGTTCACCAGGTCCCCGCAGGGACACGATGAATATGACGATCCCTCGCCGCGCTGGCGCGAGGCGTATGCGCGCGCGCTGGGGCGGTTGGGCTCAGAGTTGCATGTGCCGCTGCTGGCGAGGTTGCTTAACGATGACGCCAACGCGCTGGAGGTGCAGTACGCATCGGCAACGGCGCTGGCCGAACTGGGGACGCCGGCGGCCATGGCGGAGTTGGAGAAGGTGCATCGCGGACATCCCTATCACAGCATCCGCCTGGTGGCTCGCGAAGCGCTCTGGCGACGCGGGATGATTCCCTTGGTGTCCGCGCGAGTTGATTCCGGAACCGGCACGGCACACCCCGAGCCGCCGGCGGGGTCACCGCACCCACTGCCGTTGACACGGGAGAAGTCCCCACCGGCCGGCGGCCCGCTCGATGCCGTTGTGTTCATCCAGGGCGATTCCGTCATGCCCACCTTG
>CAYSSA010000202.1:7456-8788 GCA_964433485.1 uncultured Tepidisphaeraceae bacterium
CCAATCGTTTTCAGATCGACCCGTGGCGGCAAACTTATTCCACAACCGACTCGGGACCGACGTACCGGCTGGGGCGAAATCTTTTTGTTCTCCGTCCGGCGACGCCGCAGGGCAAGGCAACGCCGCTGACGAGTTTTTCTGAGGGTTATGTCGCAGATTGCGAGGTTTCGTGGGACGCGAGGCACATACTCTTTGCCCGTCGCGGGGGCGACAAAGACCCCTGGTGGCATATCTGGCAGATCAATGCCGATGGCACCGGTTTGCGGCAACTGACCCGCGGGCCCTACCACGATGTCCAGCCAGCTTACATGCCCGACGGGCGGATTGTCTTCTCCTCCAGCCGCATCGGACTGCGCGATGAATACCACGGATATCTTGCCACCGGCCTGGCGGTGATGAACGCCGACGGCAGCGACATCCACTGCATCGGGTTCAACCTCGGGCGCGACAACGAGCCGGCGATTCTGGCCGACGGGCGCATCGCATTCGGCCGACTTGAACTGTTCTATTCGCGGCTGAAGACCGAGATCACGCTCGAGGCGGTTCATCCGGACGGTACGCGAAACGTCGTGCTTTATGGCCCGGAGCGACGCGACTTCTGGCGCGATGTCACACGGCAGTCCGGCGAGCGCTGGTGGGGCGAGGTGCCACCGCGGCATCGCGTGTTACGGACGACGCAGACGCAGTCGCTGGATGCGGAGCGGATGATCTCGGTGTCGACGGCCGGTCTGGTGGTGCTTGGGCCTTCGCGCCATCGGGAGACGCTTGTGCCGCACGAGCGGGCGATGGCCGTCACCACACCTTTTCCGCTGGACCAGGGGCGCGTGTTATGCGCTGCCACGGCCAAGGAACCTTTGAACACAAAGGACTTTGATGGCGCTCCGCTGGGCAGCAATCTGGGGCTGTACATCATGGAGTTGGCGACCGGCAAGCTGACGCTGCTCTACGACGATCCTCAGTGGGCCGAGTTCGAGCCGCGACCGCTGGCGCCGCGAATTCCACCGCCGGTCTTGCCGGAAGATCCGCATGCGCTGGGCGATGGCTATACGGCGAAACTGATGTGCGCGTCGGCCCAGATCACGCAGGAGCCGCTGGTACGCGAGCGGGGACGGCTGGTGCGCATCGTTGAAGGCCAGCCCATTACCGGGCGCCATGCCAACCACAATTCGCCCGGCATCAACGCGTGGAAGAACCACACCGGCACCAACGCCCGCGTGCTGGGGACGGTGCCGCTGGCGGCCGACGGATCGTTTCACGTCGAGGTGCCGGCGGATCGTTTCCTGCATGCCCAGATCCTCGACAGCGACCGCCGCGTCGTCGGCAACCAGATCG
>CAYSSA010000202.1:8818-9233 GCA_964433485.1 uncultured Tepidisphaeraceae bacterium
CGAGACGCGGAGCTGCATCGGCTGCCACGAGAATCCCGAGATCAGCCCCGCGGCCGCTTATCGTCCGCAGGCCGCCACCACGGCGGCCGTGCCGTGCCTGCCCACCGGCGGCGAATTCACCTACCGCGCCAAGCTCTGGAACAAGGGAATCCTCACCGACGAGAGCGAGGAACGCACACGGACCGTCCGCGCAGTCAACCGCATCGGGCGGCAATGATAGCGCGGCGTTAACATTCCGCGACGCAGCGGGTATTCACTGCGTCCGCACAACCATGAAAAGTCTGACACAGACAATCTCAGTCATTTTCGCGGCGCTGGGCGTTGCCCTGGCGCCCGGAGCGCTGGCGGGTGCCTACGGCACGTTCGCCTTCGACTCCGCCAGCGGCGCCTGGGCCTACACGCTGGACAACGAAAC
>CAYSSA010000203.1:0-9155 GCA_964433485.1 uncultured Tepidisphaeraceae bacterium
AGCGGCAAGTTGCCGCCACCCGAGGAAATTGAAAAGGCCAAGTTACTCGTAGGCTGGGAGAAGATCCGGCTGGATGCGCGAAATCGGACGGCCGAATTGCTCGTGCCGGGCATGCAGCTTGATATGGGGGGCATCGCCAAGGGCTACGCGGGCGACAAGGCGCTGGAGACGCTGGCGAAGCACGGGATCACGCGGGCGTTGTTCGAGGCCGGGGGCGACCTGGTGCTGGGCGACGCGCCGCCCGGACAGAAGGGGTGGAGGATCGAGATCACCGGCGGCCGGGACATGGAGGACGAGGTGGTCGAGCTGGCCAACTGCGCCGTGTCCACATCCGGCGACACGATTCAGTTTGTGGAGATCGACGGCAAGCACTATTCACATGTGGTCGATCCGCGCACGGGAATAGGACTGACCAGCCGGCTGCTGGTGACGCTCATCATGCCCAGAGGGATCGACGCGGACCCGATGTCCAAGATGTGTGGCGTTCTCGGCAGGCAAGGCGCGGCGGAGTTGATGCGATCATTCCCGGAAGCGCGGGTTTATCTGAGGCATCCGAGGGAGTGATGGCGTGCTGTGTCTGATGCTTGGATGACAGGCAGTGAAGCCTGACCCGAACATTCCGGGACTACAATCGAATGCCGTGGTTTGTTTGTGCCCTTCAAAGCAATAGTAATGTCCCCGCAAGCATTGCGCACAAGCCGGTGGGTTTGGGGACGGTCGCCCTCAGGGCCAAGTTCGTGGCTTCCTGGCATCAGCGTTACGGGAACCGCCCCAATGGCCAAGCCTGCGCCGGGAATGTGTTTGACATTTTCCAACTTTGGCTGATAGTCTTTGTTGAGAGTTAGCCATGGTCTGTATTGAGGGCGTGATGAAGCACCATGCACACCTTGACTCTGCGCGCAAGTCCCTATGCACAAAAGGGATAGATCGTTCCTGCTTTGTTCAGGCATTGGAGTCAAGGACCCTTTTGTCCGCGGCGCTTCCCACTCAGCAGGCCGTTCCACGCGGCTTCTCCAGTGTGACTTGGAAGGGTCAGGCTACTGTTGCGAGGTCTAATCAGTGGGTACTGGTCCTTGATGAGTCCGACGTGGGACGCGTGCCGATGCTGAATCGGAAGCTCCGAGTTATCGGGGCTGGGGCCAGCGTCATCGGCGATTTGGGACGAGGCGAGTTCCTCCTCAAAGCGAAAAAAGGGGCATCCTATAAGTCGATTTTTTCTACCGTCAGACGCATCGCTGGTTTCAAGTCCTTGGAACCGAATTTTCTGGTTCAGGTGGCCTCGACCATGCCCACGGACCCTGGGTTTGCCCAGCAATGGGCGTTGCACAACACCGGCCAGAAATATGGCTCGCAGTCGCCCGGCACGCCCGACGCCGACATCGACGCGCCGGAGGCGTGGGACATCACTCTCGGCGGCTCCGATATCGTTGTGGCGGTGATCGACACGGGCATACAGCTCAATCATCCGGACTTGGCCGCCAACATCTGGGTCAATCCCGGCGAGATCGCCGGCGACGGCATCGACAACGACGGCAACGGCTACGTTGACGATGTGCGCGGCTGGAACTTCGCGGCCAACACCAACAACGCCGCGGACGATCATGGCCACGGCACGACGGTTTCGGGGATCATTGGAGCGGTCGCCAACAACGGCACGGGTGGCAGCGGGGCGGCGTGGAATGTGAAGATACTGCCGCTGAGGTTCATCGATGCCTCGGGCAATGGCGACACGGCCGGAGCGATCGCCGCGCTGAACTATTGCATCGACCTCAAGCGGCGCGGCGTCAACATTGTGGCCAGCAACAACAGTTGGGGCGGACCAAGCTACTCCCGCGCGCTGCAACGGGCGATTGTGGACTTTGGAAATGCCGGCATGATCTTTGTCGCCGCCGCCGGGAACAACGGCAAGAACCTCGAAACCTACGATTTCTATCCGGCCGCCTTCGACCTTCCCAACATCATCTCGGTTGCCGCCACCACCAACACCGATTCGCTCTGGAGCTCGTCCAACTACGGTGTCTACTCCGTTGATCTGGGCGCGCCGGGCATGAATATCTATTCCACCGCACGCTTCTCCGCTTATACAGACCCCGTCTCCACTGCCGGCACTTCCTATGCGGCGCCGTTCGTGTCGGCGGTGGTCGCCCTGGCGTATTCCATCAGCCCCAGGAACATCGGCTACGGCACGATTCGTGACGCCGTGCTGAATGGCGGCGACCCCATTGCGGCGCTGACTGGCAAGACGGTCACCGGCAAGCGACTCAACGCCTACGGCGCTCTGATGCACCTGCCGATGCTGGTTCTTTCGGCCACTCCCGGCGAGGGGCAGGTGGTTGCCACGCCGCCGACGAGCTTCACGATCGCGTTTTCGCATCTGCTGGCTCCGGCGAGCCTGGCCGCCTCAGACCTGACTGTGAACGGCATCGCGGCCGATTCTGTTGCGATCGGGTCCGATCAGCGCAGCGCGGTTTTTCAGTTCAATTCCAGTCCTGTCGAGCTGGAAGGTGTCCAGAGCCTGTCCATTGCCGCAGGCGCGATTCAGCGACAGGGAGACGCCGGCGGCATAGCCGCATTTGCCGGCACGTTCCGTTACGATTCGCTTACGACGCAAGTGATCGCGACCTCGCCGGTGTCCGGTTCCATCGCGGCGCCCACGCTCAGCGAGATCGACCTGTTTTTCAATGAAGTGGTTGACATTGCTTCCCTGCAGACGTCCGATCTGCGGCTCAGCGCCGGCACGGTTGTTGGATTGTTGCCGCTTGGATCGCAAGCGGTGCGGTTCCTGGTTTCGGGGCTGACGGAGACCAACCTGTCGATGTCTCTGGCGGACGGCGCGCTGACGGACCTTTTCGGCAATCCCTGCGCCGCCTGGTCGGGCAATCTCGTGTTGGATGTCGAGTCCGCTGCGTTTCCCCCGCTAACTCCCGCGGCGCCTCTTGGTTCGCGGATTCACACGGGAAGCTTGTCCGCGATGATCAACGTGCCCGGCGATGTCGACGAACGCGGCATTCAGATGGCCCCCGGCCAGCAGCTTTCGCTGAAACTGGCGGCGGCAGGGGGGCTTGCTCCCTCACTTGAGCTTTGGAGTCCCGCAGGCACGCTGTTGGGATCCACCAGCGCTTCGGCCAACGGCAAGGCCAATCTCTCCCTGAGCGGCGCGACGTTTCCGGGTGTCTACACCATTCGAATCGCCGGGCTGTCGTCCACCTACGGCACTTACACGCTGGACGTTGCGGTGAACGCCGACATTGAGTTTGAGAGCATTAATGGATCGGCCAACAACACCATTGCCAATGCGCAATCGCTGGATGCCTGGTTCACCCCGCTTCCATTGGGCGGGCAAGCGACATCGGTTCTCGGGCGGACCGACCTGCCGACGAGTATCCTCCTGACCGAGTCCGAGTTCAACGACTCGATCTCCCAGGCCAGTGACGCCAGCCGCAATTTTGTTACCGCGTCGTCGTTTGCGTATCAGATTGCCATCGCGGCGACAAGTTCCAGCGCCAGTGACCTCGACAATTACAACCTCGGCGTCCTCCCCGTCGGCGCTCTGTTGACTGTTGCCATGCATGGGCAGGGGTCCGGCCGCGGCACTCTGGCCGATCCTTATCTCGAACTATATCGCTGGAACAGCGGCACTCCCGTCCTGGTCGCCTCATCGGACGACGACGGTCCGGGTGATGAAGGCCCTGGTGGCGATGCCTTCCTCTGGCGATGGGCCATCGCTTTCCAGGACGTGTACTATGTCGTTGCCAGTCCGTTTCCGCCGGCCACCGGTGGGTCCTACGCGTTGGTTGCCTATCTTGAGAACGCTGCGCCGGCCGGCACTTCTTTTCCCGTGACCGTCGAGTCCGAGCCGAATGATTCGTTTGCCGCGGCCACTGACATATCGCACGCGTGGCGTCCTGTGCAGTATACATCTTCGACGTCAGGCGCGCTCTCCACAATCACCGACAGCGACTATTACTCCTTCACACTGCATGCCGGCGATGTTCTTTCCGTCTATGTCGAGGCGACCGGCGTAAGCAACCTCAACAGCGCAGTCGACCTGCTGGACTCCGCGGGCAATGTTCTCGCTTCCGATGACGGCTTCAGCAATTTTATCCCCATCGGTGATAGCGGGATCTGGTCCTGCCGGATCCCGGTCGACGGCGTCTATTATGTCGAGGTGTATGCCCCCACCGGCGCGGGGGCGTACACGCTGAACCTCAATCTCTCGTCGATCTTTGCTCCGCCGGCTCCGACGCTGGTCCCCGATTATTTTTCGGTGTCTCTGGTGGCCGGAGATCGCGTGGCCGCGGCCGTAGCCTCCGCCCGGCCGGGGGTGTTGGCGTTACAGCTACAGGATGCTTTGGGCACTCCCTTGGCCGACGGGCTCCCCGGCGACGGCGCATCGAGCGACATCAACGGTTTTGTCGTTCCATGGACGGGCGAGTATTTCCTTCGCGTGCAGGGCGACCGCAATCTTGATTATGCGCTCTGGATTACCTGCGGCGCATCGATTGACCGCGAGCCTGACAACACCCCGGCCCAGGCCATTTCGCTCGACGGAACCGGCATTGCGTCGGGTTACCTGACGGTGGGGGACGAGGATTGGTTCAGTTTCACCGTCGCGGCCGGAGATGTGGTTCAGCTCCGAACGGACACGCCCGGAGGGCCTCCCGGCGTGCCGGAGAATCCGCTGGATCCGATGATTGAGGTCTACGACAGTGCCGGTGGGTTTGTCGCTATGGATGCATCCAGCGCCGCGGATGGCCGCAACGCACTGCTTCACCTGACCGCCGGATCATCGGGAACTTATCGCGTGCGCGTGCTGTCGCAGTCCGGCGTCGGCGAGTATCAGATCGGTATGGTCAACTTCAACGCCGGCCTGCGGGGCGGCTCCGGCGACGATGTGTACCGCCTTCAGTTGGATGTCGATGGCGTGAGGCTCAACATTCTCCGCAATGCGCAGCTCGCGTGGTCGGTTCCCGTGGGCATGCTCAACGGGCTGACCATCGCCGATCCATCCGGCAACGACACGCTGAATATCGAGGCGCCGCTGGGGTTTGTGCCAAGACTGATTGGTCCGGGCGCAGACACAATTGCTTTTCTGGCAGGAAGTTATGCGCTGAGTGAGGACCTGGGCGCAGCCGGCCGCGACATGGCAATGGTCATCGGCCAGGCCACGGTGACCTCCGTAGCGTCGCAGAGGCTTCGTTGTCTGAGTATCAGTGAAGGCGGTCTGCTTCAGATGGTGGCCGGGCCAGGAACCGTCCTGCAAACCGGCACCTTTGCGATGTCGGGCAGCGGCAGACTCGATCTGGGCAATGGCGGCATGATTCTGAATTACGTCGGCGCTTCGCCGGTCGATCGGTTACGGCAATATTTGTTCAATGGCCTGCATGCGTCCGGTCCGTCGATTGTGACCAGCGGCGTGACGCCCGACGGGCATCCGGCCGCGCTGGCGCCGTTCGACAATGAGCAATTGCGGTTGCTTGTCTGGCACAGGCAGACACTTTCAGACGGAGTGGATTTCCGTCAGGCGGTGATCAAGTTCACGTATCTTGGGGACGTCGATCTGAACGGTCGGGTGACGCCGGCCGACAGTTTCAATCTGCTGGGCCATATGTCCCAGCCCGGTCAGTGGTTAGAGGGCGACCTGGACTATGACGGTCTGATTTCGCCCGCCGACGCGTCGATCCTGGCGGGGAATCTTGGCGCGGGCACGGCGGCGGGGATGGGGTTGTAGTGAACAGAATTGCGGGTTGGCGCGCAAGGCAGTTGTCGCATTTGTCGTTGGCGGATGACGACGCACGCAAAGAAGAACGCCGCCGGGTGGGGAACCTCGGCGGCGCAAGAGTTCTGGGTTGCAGTTTTCGGTCGATCAGTACTCGCGCTTCTTCAGGCCGGGCATGGGTTGCGGATACACGCCGTCGGCATCGGGGAGAACCGGCGCCGGGGAGTCTTTGGTGATCTTGTCGATGCCGGGGGCGAACTCATGGTCGCAGTTGAGCATGTCGTTGTAGCTGATCTCCTGCCCGGTGTGAGCGGCCATGCGACCCATGCTGGTGACGACGCTGGCCTCGACGCCGCGCTTGGCTTCGTTGTGCGGCTTGTCGTCGCGGATGGCCTGGATGAGCGCATCCCATTCGTTCTGGTAGGGATTGGTGTTGTCCTTCGACGACCAGATCTTGTCCTTGTTTGTCTGTCCCTTGAACGTGGCCGAGGGTCCGCCGCAGTCGCCGCCAGCGGAGGCGATGGCCATGCCCTTGCTCCCGTGGACGTAGCTGGAATAGATGCTCTGGGCACCCTGGATGCAGCGGCCGTCGAAAAACATCTTGGCGCCGTCCTCGAAGGTGTACTCAATGCCGTAGCTGTCGAAGTTCTGGTCGATGAAGGGAACATTCTTGGCGGCCATGCGATAATGGCGACCACCCACGCCCTGGGCCTTGACCGGCCAGGCGTTCTTCATCCAGCACAGGTGGTCGATGATGTGGATGTTGAAGTCGCTGTAGCAGCCGCCGCCCGCCCAGAGCATGCTGTGGAATCGCCGGATCTGGTATTCCAGATGACTGATGTTGTCGGGCTTGGGCCCCGAGGCGAACGAGCCGACCGGGCCCTGCATCCGGTAGCCGCGCATGGCGATGATGTCACCGATCTCACCATCCTGAATGCGCTTGTGCAGTTCCTGGAGATTGCGGGCATGGCGCGACATCAGACCCACGCCGACCTTCAGCTTTTTGGCCTCGGATTCCTCGGCCAGTTTGAGCATGCGCTTGCTGGTGGGCCCGTCCGCGGTGATGGGCTTTTCCATGAAGACGTTGATGCCCTTCTGGATGGCGTACTGGAAGTGGACCCAGCGGAACGCCAGCGGCGTGGCGAAGATGGCGACATCACCCGGCCGCAGGCAGTCCATCGCTTTCTGGTAGGCGTCGAAGCCAACGAAGCGGCGGTCGGCGGGGACATCGACCTGCGCGGCCATCTGCTTGCTGAGGCTGCCGTAGCTGCCCTTGAGTCGGTCCTCGAACGCGTCGGCCATGGCCACGAGCTTGATCGGGCCGCTCTTGGTGCGAAGTGCGTCGAGTGCCGCACCGCTGCCGCGGCCACCGCAGCCGATCAGGGCAACCTGAATGGTCTCGTTTGCGGCCGCATGGACGCTGGGGACGACCGACGCCGCCAGAGTCGCCGCGGCGGCAACCTGCCCCGTCGTCTTGATGAACTGCCTTCGAGAGGTGTACTTGGTCTGAGTGCGGATCATGGGAATTGTTCCTTTCATCGCCTGTTACACTCGGCGAGGCGAGGGGTTGAATGCGTTTGGGAAGACTATGGACGGGTGGTGTCTTTGAGGAGGTCGCCGCATCGCAGTTCGTGTCTTTTACGAGGGAAGGCCGGGAGTTCAGTGAAGAGGACATCCTTCTTCTCACCCGACTTGAGGTAGATCCAACGCGTGAACGTGATGGCGTCGTAGATCAGATCCACTTTGGCCAGACCCTCCTGTGGGCCGGCTTCAATGGTTGCGGTGACGGATGTGGCCTGGGCCTTCAGATCGAGGCATTTGAAGGGGACGACGGTGACACTCGTGTCTGAGAGTCGCACATCGCCAACCTCGGCGAATGCGAACGGCGGTTCGCTGGTCCTGGGGAACTTGAGAGTGTCCAGCGTGAGCCGTTGCACACCGTCGCACAGTACCATGGGGCGGGCATCGTCGGTGTCGAGGCTGAGGCGAACATTCTGGAGGTCGAGGTGTTTGACGTTGCGGGCATAGAGGCCCCAGGCGGGGAGTGCGCGGGCGTCAACGCCGGGTGATTTCACCTGCATTTTCGCCTGCGCGGGTGTGCCGCCGCCCGTGAAAGAGAGGCTGATGTCGCGGAGCGTCACATGCTCGATGGGCGTCTCGGCCCAGCTTTCGATCGAGGCGGCGGCGCGATAGATGCCGGTGGCGGTGAGGCGGTCGATGGTGACGCGGCCGGCGGTGTTGCCGGGCTTGAGCGAGAGGTGCAGCGGCGTGGTGACGTTGCGCATCGTGATGTTGGAGATCGCCACGTCGTTCATGGCGCCTTCGGTCTTGTCCCATGCGCCGGGTTGAAGGCAGAGGCCGGCCAGCATGTTCCTGCGTTTCTGTTCACGCGTGGTGCGGTGCTCGAAGCGCCCGGGGCCGAAGAAGAGGCATTGGTCGATGATGAGGCTCTTGGCCGGGCCGATGAGGCGGATGCCGTTGCAGGAGGAGTTGATGATGCAGTTGGCGATGAGGGTGTTTTCCCAGAACCATCCGGCGATGCAGTCGTCGCCGGTGTAGAACTCGCAGTTGGTGATGGAGATATCGCGGCAGGGGTTGTCCTTCCAGCCGCGGAAATGCACGCCATCCCAGCCGCCGGTGATCTTCACGCCGCGCACCTCGACCTCGCTGGTGAACTCGAGCATGACGGCGTAGTTGGCGGAGTCTTTGATGGAGACATCGCGTATGACGATGCCTTTGGAATTGCCGAAGAGCACTGTATGCGGGCCGCGCATGCGCTCCTCGCCGCGGGGATCGAAGACTTTGTTGCCGTTGATTGTGCCGGGGCCCATGATGGCGACGTTCTCAACGCCAACGCCGAGTATCAGCGCCCGGTGCCAGCGGTTGCGGTCGGCCAGAGGAGTCGAGCCAGGCGGGTTGAAGTTCTGGTACTGATCGAGGTCGCCCGTGCCGACGATCTCGGCGCCGGCCTCGACCAGGAGAGTGATGTTGCTTTCGAGGTTGATGGTGCCGGTGAGGTACTTGCCGGGCGGGAACGTCACCTGTCCGCCGCCGGCGGCGGAACATGCTTTGACGGCTTTGGCGATGGCCGCGGTATCGTGGGTTGTGCCGTCGCCGGTGGCGCCGTGCTGACGGACGTTGAAATGGGGCGTATCGGCATGGGATGGAATACCCAGGCACAGCAACAGCAATCCCGTCAGGGAGCACGCGAACTTGGTCATGAGCCGGGTCTCCTGCGTGGGTGAAAGACCGGTTGAGCGCAAAGTTGATCATGCGGCGGGGAGCCGCATTCTCAGGTGCAGGTCTAATCCAATATGTCTCAGGCGCGGCGTTATTTCTTCTCCGTCGTCTTCTGCTTGCGCCGCAACTCCGCGTCGATGAACATGTCGAGTTCGCCGCGATCGTTGAACGGGATCACCTTCAGCACAGCGCCGCT
>CAYSSA010000204.1:0-8677 GCA_964433485.1 uncultured Tepidisphaeraceae bacterium
GCAGTCAATCTTCCCGGATTCCAGTTCTATCCCGGCGTGAGCTATCGTAACCTGCTGGTATACCGTGGCTTACAAAACTTCGACCTGAAGACAAAGCCTCCACACGAATTCCCGGATGAACCAGAGGCGAAGTACCTGCCCACCGGACTCGGCAGCGATATCTTGAGGCAGATCATCGAGATATCGAAAAACGTGTTCGCGCAGCATCCCATCAACCTGCAGCGCCGAAAAGCCGGCGTGAACGAAGCCTCCGAGGTATGGTTGTGGGGACAGGGACATGCGCCCAATATGCCGACCTTCGCCGAGCGGTTTGGCGTGAAGTCGGCGGCCATGATCACCGGGGTGGATCTCCTTCGCGGTCTGGCCGTGCTGCTCGGTTGGGAAGTGCTTGAAGTGCCCGGAATGACCAGCTTCCACGACACGGACTATGCCGGGCAGGGTGCGGCGACGGCGGCAGCGTTGGACAGATTTGACCTCGTCTTCTCACATATCGAAGCCCCCGATGAGGCCTCTCATCAGGCGGACTGGAAAACCAAGATCGCCGCGATCGAGCATATCGACAAGTACATTGTCGGGCCGGTGCTCCAGAAAATGCGCGGCTATCCGGAATGGCGACTGCTGGTAATGCCCGACCATCCAACGCTAATCAGCAACCGCAAGCATGGCTACGGTCCAACCCCCTTTGTCATGGCCGGAACCGGCGTGGCGCGGACGCAGCAGGGAACTTACTGCGAAGCGAACGCGGCGAAGGGCGTTTATATCGAGCATGGAGAAGAACTTATGGCGTTTTTCCTGCGAGGCGGGCACTAGGCTTCAAACTTCGCCAAAACATCTTGTTTGTCAACCCAACATCCATCGGAGCTCACGCAAAACAAAAAATTGGTGTTATTGCAAACACTTCATTCAAAATGACTTAAGTGTTTTTCTTGTCGGCAAGCCATCCCGGTTTGTGTTTGACAAGCACAGGTCTTGCCCATAACCGCGCGGGCGTGTAGCTTAACCAAGGGTATCGAGCAGTCCGGTTCTTACGTTGTCGTCAAATGGAGCGATCAACTCAATCTTTGCCTCCCGCTCTGGCCCTGCTTTCCAGCGAACGTCCGCGGAACATCAACTGGTTTCAATCCGCCGGCCTGCTCTTTGGTGACTGGGGAACGTCGCGACTGTATGTTCTGGGGCTGGCATTCCTGGTGGCCGGTCGCACCTCGTTTTATCTGATCTGTGCCATGAGCCTGCTGATCCTGGCGGTTGGCTGGGCTTATTCCGAGATTTGTCGCATCTATCCGGATGGAGGTGGAGTCTATACGGCCGCGCGCCAGAAGAGCCCACTTCTGGGCGTGATCGGGGCGTTGCTGCTGTTCGCCGACTATACCGTGACCGCGTCGCTCTCCGCGCTGGAAGCTTTCCACTACTTCGGGCTGGGCCGGCACCGGGTCGTGCAGCAGGATGTTCGCGATGCCGGCAGTCAGATCGTCATCATCAAGGGCACCCAGGGCGCCGTCGAACCGCTGAAGAGGATACCGGCCGGACTGTCGTTTCCCGCGGACATTCCGGTCCACTACAACCCCGAAAAGAGGGAACTGGCGTTCCAGGGCGAGATGACTCCCCTCCAGCGGCATCGCCTGTCGGCACTTTCCCCAGACCCCGACTATCAGCAGGCCGTGGACGCGATCTTCCACGCCACACGCTCGCTTCCGTTTTTTGCCTGGAACTCACCTGGGTTATGGGCCGTTGTCGCCATCATTTTCATCGGACTGTTGAATCAACTTGGACCCAAGCACTCCTCCGGGTTCGCGGTTGTGGCGGCGGCGGGAATGATCGGCATCACGATGCTGGTGGTTGTGTTTGCGCTGCCCGCGGTCAAGTGGTCATCGCTGGATCTGGGCACGCCCTTGCAGGCGCCGGGGCAGATGTGGCAGGCGTTCGTGGGAATCGTTCTGGCGCTCTCGGGCGTTGAGGCCATCGCCAATCTCACGGGCATCATGAAGAAGCCCGTCTACGGCACCAGCAGAAAGGCCATTGCCACCGTCGCCATCGAAGTGGCGCTGTTCAACATCGTCCTCGCACTGGTCATGTGCAGCGTGTTTCCCCTTTCCCGCGAAGGCCACAAGGAGGACATGATGGCCTTCCTGGCGGGGCACTACGTCGGTCACTGGGGCGAACTGGCCGTTCGCCTTATCGGCGGCGTGCTGCTGTTGTCGGCCACCAACACTGCGATTAACGGTTTAATGTCGATTGTCTACGTCATGTCTCGCGATGGGGAGCTGCCCGCCGCCGTGCAGCGACTCAACGGCTTCGGCGCGCCGTGGATCGGCGGTGTGCTGGCCACCTCTATTCCAGCGATGGTGCTGCTGTTCGCCCACGAACTCGAGACGCTTTCGCACCTGTACGCCATCGGCATCGTCGGGGCCGTCGCCATCAACTGCTCGCTTTGCGCTTTCCATCCGCGCCTGCGCAAGTGGTATCGCAAATGGGGCATGTCCATCCTGGCGGTTCTGCTGCTGGCGATCTGGATCACGTTGGCGTTCACCAAGCTCCACGCGCTGATTTTCGTCATCGTGGTTCTCTCTGTGGGGCTGACGGTAAGGCATTTCACTCGAATTGCCGCGGCCCGTCGACCGAAACCTTCGCTGCTGCAACAAGCCATCTTCGAACAGCTTTCCCCGGCGGCACTGGCGAAGAAGCGGTATCTGCTGGCCACCGCCGGTTCGGATCGCCTTGCCATCGCGGCGTTGGAGAAATGCCGCGAGCGCGACGCCGCTCTGGTCGTCTGTTTTGTTCGCGAGGTGAACCTCACGTTCGCCACGGGCAAGAGAATGACCCTCGAAACCGATCCCGCCGCCCAGGGACTGTACGCCGACTTCCTGGCCAGGGGTCATCAGTACGGCGTGCCCATCATTCCCATGTATGACGTCGGGCCCAACGGTCCGGAACTGATCGCCGAGGCTGCCGCCATGAACAGTGTCGAGGCGGTGCTGATCGGCTCGTCGCGTCGCGGCGCGCTGCACCAGTTCATCAAGGGATCCTTTCAAAAAAAGCTGGAATCCCTGCTCCCACCGGACATTCCGGTTCGGGTGATCGAGCCCAGGGAACCCGGGCATCCGGCGCAGGTTTGAATCGCGTGAACTCAATCAGTCGGAGGATACAACATGTTGACACGGCGAGATGTCTTGACCGGCGGCGCGGGACTGGCCGCGACACTCCTGGCGGGTTGCCGAAGCGCCGATATTCGACCGGGCGGCGCGGTTGACGGTGTCGCACGACCCAATATTGTCATCATCCAGACCGATGACGTCGGCTTTGAACTGCTCGGGGCCTATGGCGGACAAACCTACAAGACGCCGAATCTCGACCGGCTGGCCGCTTCCGGCATGAAGTTCAAGTACTGTTTCGCCAATCCCGCCTGTTCGCCATCGCGGGCCCAATTGTTGACCGGGCGATACAACTTCCGCAGCGGATACATCGACATCTCAGGCCGAAACGGCGCTCCCGAGTTCCTTGATCCGCGGAAGGAAATCACGCTTGCCAACCTGCTCAAGGATGCCGGCTACGACACCGCCGTCTGCTCGAAGTGGCATCTGGGCTGGGGCGGCCGGCCGACCAGCGGTCCGGCGGAATTTGATCCGTCGCAGTATCGTCCCTCGGCAAACATCCGCGCCTGCGGGTTCAAGGAGCAGTTCTGCTTCTCCGGGCCTCACATCACCTACGGTCCGCCTTACACCACTGAATACCATCCCGACGTCTATCACCGATGGGCCATGCAGTACCTCGAGAGCCGCAAGGGAAAACGGCAACCGTTCTTCCTCTGGTATGCCATGGGTCTGGTTCATTTCGATTACGATCCGACGCCGATGAACCCCTTCGGCAAGAAAAACGACAAGGCCAACTTTCCCTACATGGTGCAGTACATGGACATGCTGGTCGGCCAGTTTGTGCGCAAGCTGGAGGAACTGGGTCTGCGCGACAACACCGTGCTCGTGTTCACCTCCGACGGCGGCACCGACAAGCACAAGACCATGCTCAACGGTCGCGAACTCACCGGGGGCAAGGGCACCATGCTGGACTGCGGCAGTTGGGCTCCCCTGCTGGTCAGCTGGCCAGGCAAGGTTCAACCCGGCAGCTATTGTGATGAGCTGGTTGACCTGACCGACCTGTTGCCCACCTGCTGCGACATCGCCGGTGCCCGTCTTCCGACCGATCGACCAATCGACGGCGTCAGCCTCGCGGGCCCGCTTCTGGGCAAACCCGGCCGCAAGAAAGAGTTTGTCCATGTGCAACTGGTCAAGAAGCGATTTGTTCGCGACCAGCGATGGAAACTGCGCGAGGACGGCCGATTGTACGATTGCGCCGGGACGCCTTTCGATGAGAGACTCGTGAAGCCCGAGGAAGACACCCCTGAATCGAAAGATGCGCGACAGCGGCTGGCGAACATCATGCAGCACCTCGTATGAACCGGTGACGGGTCCAGCCGGTTGTACCGGTTTGTCGGGCATCACCGGACGTTACGACACCGGCCAGCGCGGAGCGATTCAGTCGGCCCCGTAACCCTGCTTCTGGTACTCCGACAACTTGTAGTACAGCGTCCGCAGAGCGATGCCCAATTCGGCGGCGGTGGCGACACGATTGCCATCGTGCTTGGCCAATATGGAGAGGATGTGCTGCCGTTCCACGTCAGCCAGTCGAGTGGATGCCTCGTCGTCGACCTCGGCATCTGAATCGGGCGGAATCGGTTCCAGCCGCGGCAGAACGCGCGGCATCCGCCTGCGGGCACGGTCGATGGCCTGCTCCAACTCTCCCAGGTGTGCGGGCTTGGTGAGGAACTCCACCACGTCCAGATGGATGGCCGACCTGGCCGCCTCCAGATCGCCGAAACCGGTGAGGATGATGGCCTGGGTTTCCGGCCAGCGCTGGCGTATCCGTTCAAGGAGTTCAAGTCCCGAGATTCCGGGCAGGTTCAGATCCAGCAGCACGATTGACGCCGGTTCGGTCTCCATCAGCCGCAGCGCCTCCTCGCCGCTCGGCGCGGCCACGGTGCGAAACTGCCAGTTTCGGATCGCCCGGGTCAGGACCTCGCGCATGCGCGCTTCGTCCTCCACCACCAGCACCAGCGGCTCGCTCATCTGGCATCCTCCGGCAAACACGGCAATCGCATGACAAACCGCGAACCTCGGCCGGGGCCATCACTGTAGGCGCAAAGCTGCCCGCCGTGCGCTGCGACAATCGCGTGGCTGATCGACAGCCCCAGTCCAGTGCCCGGCCGGGCGGCGCCTCGCCGGGTCGTGAAGAACGGCTCGAAGATTCGTTCCCGCACTTCGGAGGTCATGCCCCGGCCATTATCCGCAACCGCGAGTTCGATTCCATCGCCCTCGCGCGTCACGGTCACATCGATTCTGCCCGTCGTCGCGTCCGTCGCCTCCGTGGCATTGATCAGCAGGTTCAACATCACCTGCTTGAGTTCTCCTTCGGACCCCAGCACTCGCACGGATTCCGGGCACCGGGCATCGAGGTGGACCTGGCGCCCCCGACTCTGGTCCAGTGCCGAAAGGCTCTCAATCACCGATCGGGCCAGCGCCGCCGGCGACACCGGCTTGCGAGACTCCTCGCCGGGCCGTGACAAGGACAGCAACTTCTCCACGATTGCCTTGCAGCGGAACGCCTCCTCGGCGATGACGCCAAACGCCTCTCTGGCCCCGGTCAAGGCTGTCTCCGGCGAACTCCTCGCCAACTCCGCCAAGGCGAGTTCGGCATGTCCGGCGATAATTCCGATCGGGTTGTTGATTTCGTGGGCGACACCGGCCGCCAGAAATCCCACGGACGCCAGCCGTTCCGAACGAACGAGCTGGCGGCTTTTCTCATCGACTTTCCGCTCCAGATCGCGATAGAGCGCATCGAGCCGATCGGCCATGGTGTTGAAATCGCGGGCAAGTTGCGCGAACTCCTCGGGCCCGGTCGCGTCGGCGCGGTGATCCATGCGGCCTTCGGTCAATTCATGCACGGACCGGTTAAGCCGCCGCAAGGGGCGCATAACCGTGCGATAGTGCGTGATACCCAGTCCAAGGGCGACCAGGATCAAGGCCGCGCAGATTCCGGCCGTGCTGTACAGCGCCGCCTGATGCTTGCGGTGAGCGGCCTGCTCGCTGGCCTGGATTTCCTGGCGAATCGCGGTGCTGGTCTCCGAGATCAGCCGCAAGAGCTGGTCGAGGGGACGGTCCATGGCCGTGACATCGCCCTGGCCCGACGTGATAAGCTCCCAAAGCCGGGTCTGGGCATCGGCAAGCTGCCGACGGACATCCGCGCGGATCGGCTCCATTCGGGGTCCCGCCACATGGGGAGCAAAAGCCTGAAAACGGGCCGCCGCGGACTGAATCTCGCGCATGACCGCCCGCGGATCGGGAGACTCGGCGAATGCGAGCTTTCTTGCCATCGCCAGGTTGGACCCGATCTCATAAAGCTCGCGCAAGTCCTCATAGCCCGCCAGGGCTGAGGAATAGTCCTCACGCTGGGCATGCAGCCCCCAAAGGGCTGCTCCGCTGACGATGATCAGGGAGATCACCATCATGGCCATGCGCGCCGCAACCTGAGTCCGGAAAGTCATGACTGGGCGGATTGTACTCCATCCGCGCTCCAGCGGCATCGCCGCGCCGCCCAACGCGCCCGTCCGCGATTTGCCTATGGCCCCCCACTGAGGCTAACGTATTGTTCGCCAATGCCTTCCGTGGCGTCGGCGAAAATGAACCCAGCGGCCCGTTCCAGCGAGTCCAATAATGGCGAAGTTCGATCTCATCACGCGTGCCAATGCAGAGTTCGTCGAACAGCAGTATCAGCTCTACCAGAAGGATCCGGCCCTGGTCGATGACACCTGGCGAGCGTTTTTTGCGGGATTTGAGATGGCCGGCGGCAAGTCTCCCGCCGCGATGGCGCAGGGCGGTTCGGGAAATCTCAACACCATCGCGATATACGACCTGGTTCACTCGTTTCGGGAACTGGGGCACTATGTTGCCAATCTCGACCCGCTGGGCCACAACCGCCCGAACCACCCGCTGTTGGAGCTGTCCAATTTCAACATCACCGCCGAGGATCTGGATAAGACGATCGGCCGGGGCCCATTCCTCGGTCCGACCGACGGCACTTTGCGCGACCTGTTGGACAAATTGCTCCGAACCTACTGCGGCACCTTCGCCGTGGAGTTCCTGAGCATTCCCGACAAGGCCCAGCGGCAATGGCTGGCCGAGCGGATGGAACCGGTCCTCAATGCGCCCGAATTTGACGCCGAGCGCAAGAAGTGGATATACCACCAGCTCTGCCTGGCGCAGAGCTTCGAGGACTACTGCAAGCTGAAGTACCCCACGACCAAGCGGTTCGGGCTTGAAGGCGGCGATGCTTTCATCCCGCTGCTGAACACCATTGTCGAGGAAGGCGCCGATCTGGGAATCGAGGAGATCGTCATGGGCATGGCCCACCGCGGCCGCCTCAACACGCTGGCCCATGTGCTGGGCAAGCCCTATGAGTTGATCCTGAGCGAGTTCGAGGGTCATCCCACCGTGGACGACGGAGAAGGCTCCGGCGATGTCAAGTATCACATGGGCTACAGCCAGGACCGCATCACCCGTTCGGGCAGGAAGATTCATCTCGGGTTGGCGTTCAACCCCTCGCACCTGGAACTGGTCAACCCGGTTATCGAAGGCACGGTCCGCGCCAAGCAATACCGCTATGCCGACAACAGCCGCACCCGTGTGGTCCCTCTGCTTATCCACGGCGACGCCTCATTCACGGGCCAGGGTATCGTCCTGGAGACGCTGGCGCTTTCCGAGATGCCCTACTGGCGTACCGGGGGCACCATCCACGTCATTTTGAACAATCAGATCGGCTTCACGACTCTTCCCAAGCAGGGTCGGTTCACGCCCTATCCCACCGACGTCGCCAAGACCATCCAGGCGCCGATCTTCCATGTCAATGGCGATGATCCGGAGGCGTGCGTCTGGGCCGCCGAACTGGCCGTCGCCTTCCGCCAGAGGTTCCATTGCGATGTCCTGATCGACCTGTGGTGTTACCGCAAACATGGGCACAATGAAGTGGACGAGCCGTCCTTCACACAGCCACTGATGTACCGTCAGATCGAGAAGAAGACGACCGTGCGTGACATGTACCAGCGCCGGCTGGAGCGGGAGGGCGTTCTGACCGCCGAACAGGCGGAGCAGTGCAAGGCGCGCATCCGGGAGGAACTGGATCGCGCTCTCGATGTGGCCCGGTCCAATCGGGCGCGCAATCCGGTGGCGCCTCTCGGAGGACTCTGGCGAGGAATCACCCGCGCGCCGGCCGATCTGGCACAGTGGAATGTGCGCACGAGCGTTTCCCCTGAGCGAATCCGGGAGGTCGCCGAGGGAATCACCCGCGTGCCCGACGATTTTACAGTGCATCCCAAGCTCAAGAAGCTTCTGGAAAACCGTCTGGCCATGGGATTGGGCAAGATCCCGGTTGACTGGGGAACGGCCGAGGCCTTTGCGCTGGGTTCCCTGATGCTGGAGGGCACCGCCATCCGCTTCGTCGGCCAGGACGCCCAGCGGGGCACTTTCTCGCACCGCCACGCATGCCTGCATGACTACAACAATGGACGCAAATACTATCCTCTGGCGAACATCCACCCGGATCAGGCTCCGCTGGCGATCGTGAACACCATGCT
>CAYSSA010000204.1:8704-9110 GCA_964433485.1 uncultured Tepidisphaeraceae bacterium
GCTTTGAATATGGCTTCTCCATTGCCGATCCCCGGAACCTCGTGGTGTGGGAGGCACAGTTCGGCGATTTCGTCAACGGTGCGCAGCCGATGATCGACCAGTTCATCGTCGCCTCCGAATCCAAGTGGCAGAAGTACAGCGGCCTGGTCATGCTTCTGCCCCACGGCTATGAGGGCCAGGGTCCCGAGCATTCCTACGGCTATCTCGACCGGTTCCTGGCGCTTTGCGCCGAGAACAACATCCAGGTCATACAGCCGACGCTTCCCAGCCAGCACTTCCACGCGCTGCGGCGGCAGATGCTCCGCCGTTTCCGGAAGCCGCTGATCGCCATGATGCCCAAGAGCCTGTTGCGCAGCGAAGTCGCCGCGTCGAAGCTCGAGGAATTCACTCAGGGACAGTTCCAGCT
>CAYSSA010000205.1:0-1025 GCA_964433485.1 uncultured Tepidisphaeraceae bacterium
GGCAACAGGCGTGTCATAAAGGCCCCAGTTGAGCCACCCGCACGCCAGCGGCCGTGTTGTCCGTACCACAGCCGCGCACCATCTGGCCTGGTTCTCGTCGGCCTGCTGCGGAGGCAGATGCCTGACGGATTTCCAGGCTGATCCACCCCAGCCGAACTCAGCCAGCACAACCGGCAAGCCCGGCTTGGCCGCTTCGCGAACGACCGACTCGAGGTAGGCGAGGTTGTGCTCCTCGGCATCCGCCGACTCATAGCGATACGCTCCGGCCGCCAGGGGATAGAAATGGACCTCCATGAAATCCAGATGAGGCGCGATCCGAGATGGCCGGAAACCGGAGTACTGCGACAGGCTCATGGGCGTCGCGGGAATGGACCACTGGATCAGACCGACAGTGACCAGTGCATGGGGATCGGCCGCGCGAATGGCGGCCGCCTGCCGCCGAACCCACTGCTCGGCAATATCTTCGCGCAGTCGCTGGTAATCGAGCATCCGGGGATCGGACTCTGCCTTGGCATCCGGCGCCGCATCGCGGTTTGTGCGTTTCTTCCACTCGGCCAGAATGGCCGGCGTTGACCAGGGGACGTGCGGCTCGTTGAGCAGGTCGTAGGAGAAGATGACCGGTCGGTTTTTGTAGCGGTCGGCAAAGAGCCGCCAGAAATCCTCGAGGGCTTTGAGGTGCTGTTCGTCGGCGAAGCGATCGCCACGGGCCCACTGGGGAGTCCCTTCCCAGTGATCGGGGCCGGTCGGATGCACGTAGAGTCCGGTATGTTCGGCCAGATCGAGAAACCGGTCGAATTTCGCGAGCCCCTGTGGATCGAGCTGCCCGGCCGTGGCGCAGAACGATCCATAGGAAATGAACACCCGAACGGTGTTGCCACCGAGGCGTTTGATGATGTCGAGATCACGGCGGATGACATCAGCGTCGAACTTTTTCCAGAGCTGAGGCGCCCAGCCGGTGTCGGGGCGGTAGTAGTTCACGCCAAAGGGCACAAACGGAGATCCGTCGGCCGAGCGCAGCACGCGTT
>CAYSSA010000205.1:1053-3218 GCA_964433485.1 uncultured Tepidisphaeraceae bacterium
CGGGCGCGTCGTCTGGGCAGTGGATCTGTCGGGGGCCAGGCAACATGTGGCGACGAGCGACACAATGAGGAGTCGGCAGGCGTGCGCATGAAGCATGGATGCCTCGATTCTTGTGCGACCGGAAGCAGGCGAGGCGAAACGGCCGCCCTATTCACCCAAGTCCCGCCGGTTGTGTCAGTACACGTCTGATGCGTTGTACTGCCGTCTGATGCGGACCATTTCACTTCCGATTGTTTCATTATCGGCGCCACGATCGCGAAGGACAAGCCGGGCCAGGGCAACGGCGGCCTCGGCCTCCTCGTAGCAGGACTCGTCGGCGCCGGCCTGCGTCAGCTCGGCCCTGTCGCCGATGTATCGTGCCCGGACGAAAATCTTCACCGCCGGATTGATGAGCTTCACGGATGCGATCAACGTGGTTCGGTTCTCCGCGTGGGGGATTGTCAGTATCAGGTGAGTGGCCCGTGGAAGCGCGTCGGCGATCACCTCGATATTGCACGCATCCCCGTATATCGCCTTACGCCCCTGGCGCGTGAGGCTCTGAATGGTGTCCATGTTCAAATCGACCACGACTGTCTCCAGACCGCGACCTCGTAACAGGTGATCCACAGTCTGACCAACCGGACCGAAGCCAAGAATGACGGCCAGGGGCTGGTCCGACTGTCCCAATGCCTCATTGACGTGTCGGTTGATCTCCTTGCCGCGGCGGTCGGCCCGCCGATTGAGCAGCCGCCAGAGAAATGGCCAACGCTTCGCCAACGCTTCGATACGGCCGAATGATCGGAACAGCAACGGGTTGAGCGTGATGGAAATGATGGCACAGGCGACCAGAACATTGTGCCCCGCCTGGCCCAGCAATCCGTGCTTGCTCGCCAGATCGGACAGGATGAACGAGAACTCGCCTACCTGTGCCAGACCAAGGGCGACGGTCAGCGCCGTCCGGGCCGGGTAGCCGATGACGGCCACGATCACCAGCGCCGCCAGTGGTTTGCCGATCATCACCACAGCCAGGCAGGCCAGCGTCAGGAGCGGCTGGCGCACAACGAACATCGGATCGAACAGCATGCCGACCGAGGTGAAGAAAAGTACCGCGAAAGCGTCGCGCAGCGGCAAGGCATCAGCCGCCGCCTGCTTGGAGATTGACGATTGTCCCACGACCATTCCGGCAAGAAACGCGCCCAGCGCCATTGATGCGCCGAAAAGATAGGCCGCTCCGGCGGCTACGGCGATGGCCATCACCAGCACCGTGAGGGTAAACAGTTCACGAGAGCGCAGTCGCGTGACTTGGACCATCAGCCAGGGGATGACTTTGCTTCCGCCCCAGAGAATTAGCGCAACCATGGCGGCCAGTTTGGCCAGGGCGACCAGGAGAGTGATGGCCAGATTCCCCGATGCGGCCTGGGCCTGCGCGCCGGGAGCGACGCCCATCACGGGAATGAGCACCAGTACGATGACCGTGAATATGTCCTCAACAATCAGCCAGCCGACAGCGACGTGTCCATGAACGGTGTCGAGCATGCGGTTGTCCATGAGCACGCGCATGAGCACAACGGTGCTGGCGACGGACATGGCCATGCCGAGCACCAACCCGGATTTCAGTGGCCACCCGAACGCCGCGGCGAATGCCAGCGCCAGCAGTGTCGCCACCAGGCTCTGACCGATGGCGCCCGGGATGGCGACATTGCGCACGGCCAGCAGGTCATGCAGATGAAAGTGCAGGCCGACGCCGAACATGAGCAGAATCACGCCGATTTCCGCCAGTTGCTGGGCGAGTTGTACATCGCCAACGAAGCCCGGCGTGGACGGACCGATCGCGATGCCGGCGACCAGATAGCCGACAATGGGGGAAAGCCGGAGTTTCTGGGTGATCACCCCGAACACCAGCGCGGCGGTGAATGACGCCGCGATGGTCGAAATGAGTGGCAGATCATGCATGCGCCGTCCTTATCAAGAACCGAGCCGACTCACAAGCTCAGGTTGCACCGACTGTAGGGCCGGACGGCGAGATCGGCAATGCGAAAACCCTCTCTGCGAAAACACCGTAGCGGCTTCGCATCGCGCAGGGAGGGAATCGAGGGAATGGAATCGCCTGTCCGTGCCAATCAAGTGATGGCGCTATCGCCGCTGGTAACGATACGCTCCCGCGCCCATCCGACAAGCATAGAAGG
>CAYSSA010000205.1:3242-9062 GCA_964433485.1 uncultured Tepidisphaeraceae bacterium
GGTATCGCTCTTGTGGTCCCAGGCGACATTCAGGAACCAGCCGGGGTTGTGGGCATCGAAACCCTTGATCGCCGGCAATGGGGCGGCCAAATTCCAAGTCTGCCCGCCGTCCGTGGTCTCGAAGAACCCCTTTTTGCCGGCCAACATCACATGCTTCTCGCCCTTGCCGAACCATGGTCCCCAGCCGCAACCTTCAATGGGCGCGCCCCATTTCTCCCATGTGATGCCTTTGTCGCGGCTGACGAGCATTGAGTCTTTGCCGAGCCACCAAGCAGCGCCTGCAAAGATCTGCATCACTCGGCCGACCGGCTGCAAGTCGGACACTTTCGTCCACGTCTTGCCCGAGTCGGTGCTGCGGAGGATTCCATCGCCAAGCGTCGTCAGGAAAGTGGTGGAGTCGATTACGCCGACGGCCGCGTACCTGGGATTCTTATCCAGCCTGGTCCATGTGTTGCCGCCATCGGCCGTCGCCATCATCTGTCCGCCGGATTCGTGCAGGGCGGCAAAGACCGCCCGCGGCTGATCGGTGGCCCAGTCGACGGCCGCATAATCCCAGTTTCGCCCGACGGAGGCAAACGGCAACCACGTCGCGCCGGCATCGAGCGTCATGGCACATTTGCCATCGAGCATGAAGAAAGCGAGTCGCTTGCCGTTGGGATCGACATTGATGGTGTAGCCGGTTTCACAGCGGCCGGAGACTGCGCCGCCGTCGATGCGCGCGAAGGTCTGCCCGTGGTCGGACGATTTCCACACCCCCTGGTCGGGCACCACGAGATAGAGCTCGCCGGTCGTCCGGTCGACGGCCAGCCCAGTCGTCTGGCCGGGATAGCCGATCTTCTTGCCCTCCTGCTGAAGTCGCTGAATGAGTTCGCCTGAGATGAGCTTCCAGCCGTGCCCATCCTCCGGAATTGGCGGAACGGGCTCGGCGGCATGAACCCCGGCGGCGACAACCAGAAAGGCGATGAGTGAGCGAAGCATGGGGGATCTCCTAACGAGCGGTATTGCCGAAACCAGGGCGTGTTGATGCAAGAGCGTGACGGTGTCGCAGCTCACGGTCGTCGATAATCGAGCTACACAATCCAGGATATACAAGTAGCAGATTGACATATACTCAGAATTGCGAATTGCGGGATTGGCCGCCACTTTCCTGATGATTCCGGTCGTTTGGATCATACAGACGAGCAAGCCATCCTTGTTGTGTCGGGCTTGCACCACTATTGGGGTGTTGTGAACACGAAACACGAAGCAGAATCTTCTCGCCGGAGGAACTCGAGCGAGCTTGACCCTGGCCGCAGACATCGCCGGTTTAGGAAAGGCGGATACAATCCGGCAACTAAGGCCGCCCCATTGGCGACCGCGACAACTGGAGAACCGTCCATGGGCAAGATTACCCGATTCGCCGTTTCACTTGAGGAGTCGCTGTTTCGGCAGATGGAGCAGCTCGTCCGCAAGCACCGTTACACGAACCGCTCGGAATACATCCGCGACCTGCTGCGGGCCAAGCTCGTGGAGAGCGAATGGGAGGAGGGCCACGTGCATGTTGTGGGCACGCTGACGATCATCTATGACCACCATGCCTATCAATTGAGCAAGAAGCTTACCGACCTTCAGCACCACCACCATAAGACGGTGCTGGCGACCACCCATGTTCACCTCGACGAGCACATCTGCGCCGAGATGATCATGATGCTGGGCCACCCCCATGAACTGAGGCAGATCGCCGACCTGGCCGGGCAGCAGAAGGGCGTGCTGCACTCGGCGCTGTCCATCAGTTCGGCGGGAACGCACCTTCACTGAAGCGGGCGGGCGAGACGGCGCACGGCGATGGACGCCGCCACCGCAAGCGACGCCACAATCACTGTGGTTGCGCCGGTGGGCAGGTCTGTGGCAGCGGAAATGAAGAAACCGGCGAGCCCGCTGCCGCCTCCGATGACGGCGGCGGCGACCATGGCCCGCCCATGGCCCCGGGCGATCTGAAACGCAGCGACGGCCGGGCTGGTCATGAGGCTGTAGATCATGAGTCCGCCCACGACCTGGAAGTTGACGGTGAGAACCACGCTGGTGAGGATGAGGAAGGCCGTCCAGACAAGCGTGACGTGTATCCCCGCGGCGGCGGCGTGCTGGCGGCAGAACATGATGGCCCGCATTTCCTTGCCGAAAGCCGCCACGAACAGCCCGACGGCGCCCGAGGCGGCGGCGATCAGGCCGACATCGCGCCAGCGGCAGAACATCAGGCTGCCCCAGAGAAGTGTTCGCACATCGTTGTCCGATCTTCCAAAGGCGCTGAACAGCCCTATGCCGATGAAGGCCAGTCCCATGGTCAACGAGAACAGCACGCCCAGAATCAGGTTATCGTCCAGCTTCAGGCGCTGTTGATCGAGGGTTCCCAGCAGCAGCGATGCCGCGACGGCCGCGAACAGCGCCGGAACCAGCAGCATCTGGCCGCTCAGGCCAAACAGAGCCCCGAAGACGGCTCCAGCCAGCGCGGCGTGAGAGACGCAGATGCCCAGGAAGGGAATGCGCATTCCGACGACGTAGACGCCCAGGAGTCCGGTGGAGGAACCGGCGAGCGTGCCGCCGAGAATCACCGGCATCCAAAGCCACCAGTCCATCATGATCCGCCTCCGCCCGAGGGAACGATGCCGTGCCGGCCATCCACATGCAGCACTGAAAAGCCGGGGCCGTACAGCGCCTCGATGCACTGGGAGTTGAGGACTTGTTCGCAGTCTCCCGAGGCGCGGATGCGGCCCCGGTCCAGCAGCACCACGCGCCGGCACGCGGGCGGCAGGACTTCGACCTCGTGACAGACCACCAGAGTCGTCAGTCGGTGTCCGGAGTGTAGCGATTGCAGGGTCCGGACAATCTGCTCGCGGGCGCCGATGTCCAGATGCGCGGCGGGTTCATCGAGCAGCAGCAGCGCCGGCTCCTGCGCCAAGGCTCTGGCGATGAGCGCTTTTCGTTGCTGACCTCCCGACGCTTCTCCGTAGAGGCTCCCGGCGATCTCGCGCAGTTCCAGTCGCTCGATCCAGGCATCCACCACCGCCCAGTCTTCGCGCCGGAGCCTCCGAAACAACCCGCGGATTCCGGTCCGGCCGATGGCGACGACCTCGCGGATGGTGATGGGCATGGCGCCGGGAACGGCGTGGAGCTGCGGGACATAGCCGATCCGACGCCGCGTCCGCGTCAGTTCGGCCCGGCCCAGGCCGGTCAGTTCCCGCCCCAGAACGCTCACTTTGCCTTCCCTCGGCCTACAGAAGCCGGCGCAGGTCCGCAGGAGCGTGGTCTTGCCGGCGCCATTGGGACCGAGTATTCCCAGCATCTCGCCGGGTTCGGCCGACAGGCGGTGGATTTGCAGAATTGGTCTGCCGCCAGCCGTGACGCGTACGTCTTCGAGAACCAGCGGTGGCGCGCTCACGGGTGCACCGATGAAATGAGGCGGTCGACGTTGCCAAGAACCAATGCGTCGAAGGTCCGCTGACGGGAACTGAGATCGGGGAAGTTGTCGAAGACCACCAGCCGCGCATCCAGCGCTCCGGCAACCAACTCGGCCAGTTGTGTTCCCTCGGGGCGATTGGCAATGATGATGCCGCACCCGGCGGCCCGACCGGCCGCCACGGCCCGGTCCACCTGTTTCACCGACGCCGAATCCGATCCCCCAAGGGCGGCGACAACCTCAAGCCCCAACCAACGGCAGAACGCCGCCTGATGCCCGCTGGCGACGACGGGGCGGCCGCTCAAGCCCGCCTGTCTGATTCTTGCCCGCGATTCACTCGCCAGATCATCAAGCCTCGCATCAATTTCCGTCAATCGTCGTTCGGCCGCGTCTTGTGCCAGAAGCCCCCTGCCCACCAGGGCCGCCGCCACCTGCTGACAGGACTGGCGGTAGCTGTCAACGACACACATGCCGCCGCCGGGATTGATCGGCGACACGGCCAGATCGCCCGCGCCGACGAGTTGGCTTTCCATCGAGTCCTGGAAACCGAAACGCAGAAGCAATCTGCACTGTCGAAGTTGTCGCACGTGACTGGGCCGGATGTCGAAGTGTCCCGGACACATTCCCGGCTCGGCCAGCCTGAAAACCGGGATGCTGTCGCCCAGCAGATCGCGCACGGCGCATTCGAGGTAGGATGTGGTCACAGCCACAACCGGCGCGGATTGCGGATTGGCCGCCGGCTTGCGGCAGGAAACAGCTCCCAGCATTATGAGCATGGCTATGAGCGATGGAACATGGCGTCTTTGGCGCATCATGGCTTCATATGCATCTGGCCGCGACGATCCTCGAAGAACGTCAGCAATCCGCCGCCGGCATCACCGCGATACCAGAACCGGCTTGGCAGCGGCACACAACCCGGCTGATCCATGAACCTGGGCGAAGTCGGGCACGGGCCGACGCTCCAGACCGCATAGCGGACGGGGCTTCTGGCGGGATCGTTGTGGACCTGTCCGGCGCTGCTGTCGCAGACGGGGAAATCCTCCGGCACCCAGATCCAGGCGCCGTCGGAAATGAGCATGGATTCATTCATGATTGCCGGACCGGGCGCACGGTATTTGTAGGGAGTCTCCGGATTGAAGACATCCGGCATCTTCACCACCAGCCCGAACGCCCTGGTCTCGCCCGGGAGATAGCGCCCCCGGGCAAGTTCCACGGGCAGTTCGTATTCGGCGCGGCTGGCACAGGAATAGCGCGTCGGCGGCAGCCGCCGCGCGTGGTCCTGGCCATACATGCTCAGCGCCATGGTGATACTGCGCAGGTCGGCGCGCGCCCTGGTTGTCTGGGCGCTGAGCCGCGATCTGGCCAACGCCGGCAGAAGGATGCCGATGAGCAGAGCAATCGTGCCGACGACGACGAGCAGTTCGACGAGCGTGAAGGCGCGCGACGTTGTCGTTTTCGACCTGCGCATCGGAATCAGCCTCGAAACGCCGAACGACGCCGGACCATCAGCCCGGCCGCCGACAGCAGCAATGCCGATAAGGCACCCGGCTCGGGCACAAGCACAACCCCGCCCAGCACCACATTGCCACGGGCATCGGCGTAGCGGAACACCAGATCAACCGGCCGACCGGGCACAACCGACGGCCCCAGGAGCATTTCTCCGTTCACAGCGACGCTCGAGCCGAACATGAACGCCGCAGCCTCGCTGGAGTCGTTGATGAGATAGCTGAACCAGGGACTGGCGTTCCCATCCGGATCGGGAACCAGCAATCCGGAGGGTGAGTAGATGTCCCAACTGCTGATCTGCGCGGCATTGCCAAGTAGCGTGAGGGCGCCTGTTGCAACGTCCACCAGCAACTGCGCCTCGCCCGCATTCGGACCGGACGCGATCGATACCGGGGTGGCCGCGTATTGAGCCAACCCGCCGGATTCCGGGCGGTATTTCGTGAATCCCGTGAAGTTGGCGACCGTGACGTTGAAGTCATCGAAGTCGACGGAGCCATTCTCTGCGGAGTTGAAGTTTCCTTCGCTCCAGGTCTTGCCGGCTCCGTTGGTTCCGGTGAAATTGGCGATCACGCGGTTGAAATCCAGGAAACTGACATCGCCGTTGCTGTCAGTGTCGCCGTGGCGGAGAATCCGCGTCGGGTCCAGCGCCAGCAGACGATAGCCGTCCTGACCGGTGGACGATGCCTGATCGACGATGCCGACCAGATTGAAGTAGCTCGGCGGCAGAGACACCGCGCTGAATCCGGGATTGAGGCCGAGGTAAACCATGAGTGTGCGGCCGGACGCGTCCCTTACCCGGACGTCGGTGTTAGGGCCCCAGGCGGCCGCGCCGTCCACCCGGACGTTGAGCGCCTGCCTCGCGCCGGCCAAGCTGAACCTTT
>CAYSSA010000206.1:0-6873 GCA_964433485.1 uncultured Tepidisphaeraceae bacterium
CCGCCGGTTTCGCCGGCGGCGTCAATCGCATCGTGGCCATCGACCCCGCCGACGACCTGATCACCAGCGTCGACTACGCCGCCCGCTCCCGCTATTCACTGGCCTTCATCGCCTCCACACTCAGCACGCCCGCCCACGCGCTGACCGCCGACGCAACCTTCAAGGTTGACCTGGGAACGCTTGCCGACCTCCTCGCCCACACGGCCGTCCCTTCGCTTTACGCCACCATGGTCCGCGACAGCGCCGGTGCAAGCCCAAACGCCATCAGCCGCCTCTTTGCGCTCAACCGGCTTGCCCCCGCTGTCGCACAACCCTGGAAATCGGGCAGCGGCTACGAAGGAACACTGAAGGCCTCCGGCGAGTTTCTCGGCGGCTGGACGCCGACATCCCTCACCTACAAAGCCGCCTCATCGGGAAAAACGGTCACCATCAAAGCCTGATATTCGGCGTCAGTTCCATCTGCCCCCTGACGCGAAACGCCACGCCAACTCGCCTGTACCACTGACATGAGCAACACATCCATCTCGCGTCGCCGGTTCCTGACAACCAGCGCCTGTGCCATGGCAGCCCCCTGCTTCGTCCCCGCCAGCGCCTTGGGGCTGGCCGATAAACCCGCGCCCAGCAATCGCATCAACCTTGGCATGATCGGTGTCGGCCGACAGGGCTTCGCCGTGAACCTGCCCTGGTTCCTTTATGCCGACGAGTGCCAGGTGGTGGCCGTGTGCGAGGCCGACGGCTGGCGGCTGGAACGCGCCCGCCAGAAAGTCGAGGACCACTACTCCGTCCGCGCTCCCGGCGGCCCGTACAAGGGGTGCATGACGACCAGGGATTTCCGCGAAGTGCTCGCCCGCAAGGACATCGACGCGGTAATGATCTCCACCTGCGATCACTGGCATGCCGTCCTGGCCATCGAGGCCGCCAAAGCCGGCAAGGACGTCGCCCTGGAAAAACCCATCGCTCTTTCGATCGAGGAAGGCCGCAGGATCGCCGACGCCATCAAGCAGCACGGCCGCATCTCCCGCACCGACACCGAGGTGCGGTTCTACAAGCCCGCCCACCAAATGTGCGAACTGGTGCGCAACGGCCGCATCGGCAGGATTCAGCGCGTTCTCTGCGGCACACCCAAGGAGCACGGCATGATGCAGGAAGCGCCGCCGCCCATGCCCGTGCCGGAGGAACTCGACTACAACATGTGGCAGGGCCCCGCGCCCGAACGGCCATACACCCAGGCCCGAGTCCATCCCATCAAGGACGGCAAGGGCTACAAATACAATTTCCCCGGCTGGATGCAGATCGAGGACTACTCCCATGGAATGGTACTCAACTGGGGAGCGCACATCCTGAGCATCGTCCAGTGGGGACTGAATTCCGAGAACACCGGCCCCGTCGAGATCGAAGGCAAGGGCGACTACCCGGCCGGCGCCTTCTGGAACGTCATGCAGGCCTTTGCCATCACCTCCCGCTACGCCACCGGCGTCGATGTCGGCTTCAAGATGATCGGACGCCCCTTCGTGCGCTTTGAAGGCACTGACGGCTGGATCGAAGTCGAGTGGTTCAAGAAAACTCCCATCAGCGCCTCAAAGCCCGAGATCCTCAAAGACCCACTCCCGGCCAATGCCCAGCGACTGCCGCTGATCAGCGAGAAACAGGACTTCATCAACAGCATCAAGAGCCGCAAGGAAACGCTCGAACCGCTCGAACTCGGCCACCGCACCAACACCATGTGCCTGCTCGGCCAGATGGCGTGCAAACTCGGCCGCAAGCTCAAGTGGGATCCAAAATCCGAGAAGTTCACCAACGATGATGAGGCCAACAAGCTGATCTCTCGCGGGCCGATGCGATCGCCGTGGAAGTTGTGAGCATTATCATTGCAGCAAAGTATTCACGCACTGATCTTGAAAAGCCCTGGCAAGCTCTCCGACGGAATCGTGCGTGCCGGCTGGCTGCCGTTCTTGTACGTGGGCCAGGTGATTTCGTAATCAGTCGCCTGATTCCCCCATGCGGTCCAGTTGGCGCGCGTGCCTCGGGCAAAGAGTTCGAGGAACGGTCCCGGGCTGCATTGCTCCACCAACTGGTATAGCGCCTCCGGTTTGCGTGAATGCTCCTGTTTCATCGTCTTGATGATATTCACTTGACGCCTGCCGGCAGCCAGCGTCCTCAAATGACCTCGCACTCCAAACAACACCAATTCGGTTGTGTTGCGAAAATAGAAGCCAACTCCGCGACCATCCGGGCCCCCATCCTTGCGGATCTTGTGCCAAACCAGATTCGACTTGTATTTGAAACCCCAAGCTTCAAGCACCCTAATACCCTCCGGCAATAGTGCGTTCGGCACCCACAGATAAAGATGGGAGGGAGTGTCTGCCGCAAGAGCCACTGGAATTTCGCAGATCTCGTGAAGTGAAAGCGTGCGATACCGGCTCAGTCGCCGATGCTCCGGCGCCACCTTCCCCGTGCGATTCATGAACTGCCAAGGTGGGTCGGCCAGCACCGTGCGGAACTTGCGGTCACCGATGAACGATGCGAAATCCCGGGCAGCGTTCTGGTCACATACTTTCGTCATATAGCGCTCTCTTCATGGCAATTACAAGTATCGGGCACCCTCCTCCACCGCCGCCTTCTATCCGCGGCAGAAGCTTGGAGATGTGCGTTGTGGAGTTCCCATACGACTTGCCGCGTCCCAGTTCATCGAACAACTCCTGAAGCTCGTCAGACCGAGTCAGTATCACGCCGACGCTGATTGCCCGCAGGTCGAACAGGAGCCTGAAGTTGTTCAGATCACGATCAAAGAACGGATCCTTGTTGTTCCACTCCAGTTCAAGGGCAATGCGGTTCTTAAAGCAGTCCACCTTATGGGTCGGGGAATCCATGCGATGGTCGTCCACGGTCACCGTCGTCGTGAATTGTTTCTCGCGCCAGCCCCTCACCGATAAATAATCATCAATCCATTTGGCAAGTTCCGTCTTGTTGCCACCACCGCTGGCAATCCATGAGTGTCGCAGCCTGAACTCGCCAAGCATGGCAATGATGTCCGCGAACTCATTTGGGAAATCACTCTTCAAGATGGCGCAGGCATGCTTCCATTCGTGGAATTCGTACTTACTCAAAAGAGCTTGTGTAAAGTGTTGCCGCACCATCGGTCTTGTAAAATATCAGAGTCGGCCCAACCCGGCAATGTTGGATTCGGAGCCAAGCCTTGTTCAAGCTGTCGTTTCTTAGAGTTCGGGAGCAGAACCCGTTTCGGCTCAAACGTCAAACATCCCCGTTGGGCCACTTGGCACTGAAATTGAAAGCGGTGTCAAGCCACCGCACTCCAAGGTTACTTCACCGCCTCGATTATCAGTTTCACCGCCGTCCCTTCCGGGCCCAGCAGCTTCTTGTCGGTGTCCATCTTCAACAGCGGCTCATCCTTCATTGTCAATGCCGATTGGATCACCGTCGCGTCCGTCACTGGGAATATGCCGATCAGCGTCCCGCTCAGGTCCGCCGCATAGGTCTTCTCGTCCTTCTCCGGGTTCACCTGCCGCATGGCCGAACCCGTGAACAACCATTTCACCGAACCGGGGCTCTTTCCCGTCTTCTTGTCAACGACCGTCTTCTCAATCGGCACACGTCGCGGCTCGCCGCCGGTCTGTGACGGAACCTCAAGATAAATCTTCACCGGCGAGCCCTCTGCCGTGCCCTCTTCGCCCTTGGCCGGCTTGCCGGCCTTGAGCCCCAGCGATTCCAGCGCCTTATGCACATCACTCGGCTTGACGTCAATCGTCACCACCGTCTCATGCGCCTTCTCACCCTTTTTCTCCAAACCCCATGACGCGATCACTTCGATCGGGTAAATCTCATTCAGGTGCGGCATCTTCCGCGGAGCCACTTTGGCATCGACTATCACCTGCCCCTTCTCCTTGTCAACCTTGATTCCGTCCTGTGCCGCCGCCGACACCGACAGACCCGCAAACAGCAACGCCGCCAACAATCTCTTGATCGCCATGATATGCCTCAATCGAAAATCAATAATCGAAAACCCTACTTATCCCCGATACAAACCACCACGGTCTTTGTTTTCCCGCTCGCATCCAGATTGCTCGTCGCCACGTACAGCCGCCCATCATGCACTACCGGCGAAGCATACACCATGCCCGGCGCCTTGACCGCCGGATCGCTCCCCAGATTCACCGTCCACAACCGCTTGCCCTCGGCCAGGCCGATCGCATGCACGACGCCCTTGAGATCCGCGGCATACACCGCCGTTCCCGCCACCGCCACGCCGGCAAACATCCCCACGCCCGCGTCGTATGTCCACTTCTCGCTGCCATCCTTTACGCTCCAGGCCCGAACCTTGCCGTCCGTCGCGGTGAACAGCGCCCATTCACCCACCACCGTCACCGGCGACAACACACCGCCCGGAACGTCCTTCTTCCACACCGGCGAACCATCAACCAGCTTCACCGCAACCACCTCGCCCCTGGCCTTGGGAATGTCCTTCGGCTCAAACCGAACATTGCTGCACCCGGTCACCACCAGATCTCCCGCAACCGTCGGACCACCCCACGGGTTGTGCTTCAGTTCCACTCGCCATTTGACCTTGCCATCAGCCGCGCCCACCGCGAACAGCGCCCGGTCCCCCTGCTTCTCCGCTTCCAGGAATGCCGAACCCGCCAGCACCGTGTCGCCCGCCACGCCCACCGCCGCGTCCACATGCCACTGCTTCTGCCCGCCCTGCCCGTTGCCTGCCTGCCAGAGCTTCTTCGGTTGCGGGCGAATCAACGCATCCTCGCTCGGCGGAATTGCAAAGTCCGGATCCTTCTTCTTGTCCTCCTCGTACTTCTTCACCATCTCCGCCCACAGCTTCTCGTTCTTCGCCTCGATCTCTGCGGCCGATACTTCCTTCCCGTCCACCACCACCTGCTTAAGATCCACACAGATCAACCCGGCGTTGCCTCCGCCGATGAACACCCGCCCGTCGGCTATCGTCGGCCCGCCCTCCAGATGCACCAGCGCCCCCGGCACCGGCAACTGCCACACCGGCGTGCCGTTGAGCTTGACGCAATGCAGCGTTCCGCCATCGGTCTGGTGCATTCCGTCGCCGAACACCATCCGGTCGCCCACCACCGCCGGAGCGCACACCACCGGCTGCTTCAAATACGGCGCCCTTTTTGACCACACGACGCGCGACGCGGCCGCCGGATCCAGCGACAGCGCATGCACCGCCGCCGTGTTGAACGCGCCTAATCCCGATACAATCAACTTGTCCCCGGCCACGACCGGCGACGCCAGGTAGTGCTCCTGCCCCTCATACACCCACAATACCTTGCCCGCCACGGGCCCGGACTTCTTGTCCACGTTGCCCGTGCGCTCGCCCGTTCCCCGATTGGTGGGCCAATCGGCTGCGGCCGCGGCCGCGACCCCCAACGTCAGAATAACCAGACTACCGAGAAGTCGAATCGTGATCATTATTGGCATCCTTCCTGGCAACGGACTGGACTTCGAAACACAAATGACCAATCAAGCACGAATGACGAAGGACCGAATGCCGAGAGGCGACGCCATCCCGACGTTCGAGTCTCAAATTTGATTCGTCATTCGAATTTCGGCCTTCCGCGGCGCCATTCCGCCATCGGCCTCACTTTTTCGTCCGCGGCGCTCCCACCAGCACACACGACTCCTGCCCTTCGTTGTTGAAGCCCAGGTCGATCACGCCGTCCTTGTTCATATCGAAGGCCGCAATGCCGCGGGTGTTGAAGACCTTCTGACCCAGACCGGTTTCGTCCGTGGCGTCCGTGAACGTCCCGTTGCCGTTGTTGCGGTACACCCGGTTGTAACCCCGCACACAGCCGACAATCAGATCCTGCCGGCCCGTACCGAAGAAATTCGCGAATGCCGCCGAAGTCGCATTGCCCGTGAACTTCGCCAGATCGCCCGACTGCGCCGTCACGTCCAAGAAATGCCCCTTGCCGTCGCCACGATACAACTTGCATCCGCCGACCTGTGGCACAAACAGCCCCATCGTCTTGTCGCCCATGAAATCGCCGATTGCCGGAGCGATGCGACCGGCCTTGAAGTTCAGCCCGTGGTCCCTGGATTCAACAAATCCCTGCGGCGTGTTCAAGAGCAGAATGCCGCTGCCGGCGCAGTAAATCACATCCTGCCGACCATCACCGTTGAAGTCGCCCGACAGCAGCCGGTCCCCCTTGATGCTGTTTGCGATGCCCGCCGGACCAAGCCCAACGGCCACCGACACATCCTCAAACTGCCTCACGGGCATCGCCTGCGGCGGCTTGGCGGCATAATAGAACGACCACTGCCCTTCGCCCTGACAGATCTTCATCAACAGTCGGTTCTTGCCAGGCCGCAGCTTGAGCGTCGGCGTTGCCTGGTCCGGCGCGCACGATCGGCTCACTTTCTCCGACACGATACGCTCGCCGTTGAGCCAGACTGTCAGCGTGTCGTCGCTTCCCAGCGACACGGGTAGATTCACCGCGTTCGGCCCGTAATCCAGTTCGCGATAGAGATACACCACTGCCCGCGCCCGATGCTCGGGCTTGAACAAGTCCGTCAGCTCGTTGGCCTGACCATCCTTGAAGTTGCCTTCCTTCCAGCCGCACGCCTCGCCTCCTTTGCCGGGATAGGACTTCTTCAAATCAATCTCCGACTCCGGCGGATAAGCGATGTCAAAACCCTGAATCCCGTCGGCGTTCTCGAACGGCCCGATGTAGTGCCACTTGGACACCTGCGGCGCCGAGGGCGTGGCAGCGGCCGCCGAACCGGGCGAACCCATGATGTTCCGATACAACCGCAATCCCAGGAACCCGTTGGCCAGAAGCACGTCCGGCTTGCCGTCGCCGTCAAAATCCGCCACCGTCGCCCCGGTCAGAT
>CAYSSA010000206.1:6974-8998 GCA_964433485.1 uncultured Tepidisphaeraceae bacterium
AGCAGAATATCCATCTTGCCATCGCCGTTGAAATCGGCGAAACATCCGGCCCTGGCGCCTCCGCCGTACGGCAGGGACGCCTCTTCCATCGAAGTGCCCGCTGAATTGGGCACAAGCAGAGCACTCTTGTCCTCGCCGAACAGCAGCAACGACTGCTGCGCCGACCCGGTGATGTCCGCCGCCGCCGCACCCCACGCGCCCGGGTCGGTGCGGGTTACAGTTCCGTAAAGACTGAAGGCCGGCATCCCGGTCACCCGCCGGAATTCATCGCCGCCCCAACCCAGGAAGTCCCGCTTGGCATCGTAGTCCTGAATCTTCAGGCTCGCCCTCATCCGCTGCAGACGCGCCTGGCGAAGCTGAATGGCGTTCTTGTCTCCGTCCACCATGCAGGTCGTCGCCACCTCTTTGCCCGCCAGCATCTGCGTCACCAGGTCCGCCAGTTTCTCCGGCTTCCCGGCAAATGCCCTCAGCAGATACGGCTCGCCGTGGCTCATGTTCCACCATTCCCCGCCGGGATAGGTCTGGTACCAGTAGTTCTCCACACAAGTCTCGCTCGCCGAACCGTTGTGCATGAACACAGCCATCTTGCCCGGCTCCACCGCCGCCATGATGAATTGCGACTCACGCGGATGGAAACCGGCCTTGCCGATGTTGTGCTTGATCACATCCGTCGGATGCACGCCCTTGATATCCTTCACTTTACGATAGACGATCAGGTTGCGCTCCCGGTCCACCTTTTCCACCTGCATCAACAGAACATGCGTCGATTCCTGCACCAGTCGCCCCAACGCGTATGGCGCCTCGACATACGCACGGCTCGGCCGCGTCCAGATCAACGCCGCGCCCGTCAGCATCACACCCAACGCGAGTTTCACCATTCGATTCGTCTTCATATCGCTACCTCATTCGGCAATCCATTGCCCATGCCGGACATCACGGATCGACAATTCAAAATCAAAAACAGAGATGCCTACTTGATCTCCTTCAGTCTCTTCTGCGCCGCCTCATGCCAGGGGCCCTTCGGGTTCTCCGCGATGACCCGCTGCACCATGTCCTTCGCCTGCGGAGATTGCTTCAGCGCCTCCAGCGCCCGCGACGCCTCGATCCGCGCTGTCGCCGTCAGCTCCGGATACTCGTGGCTGTACACCACCATCAGAAATGCCTGCAACGCCTCGGCGTATTTCTTCTGCTGCATCCGGCACACGCCGATGTGGAACTGCGCCCGTGCCGCCAGTTCGGTCCGTTCCCGCTTGCTCAGTTCCTCGAAGTTCCTTATCGCAGGGTCAAACTGCCCCGCGTTCTGCATCGCCAACCCCATGTGGAAACGGGCCTCCAACGCCCGCGGGCTGTGCGGGAATCGCTGCAACAACACCTCGCATGCCTGTCGGCTGGCATCCCAACTGCCCGTCATCGCCAGTGCCTGCGCAAGCTGAATCAGACCCCGATCGCTCACTCCGGGAATGTTCGCATATTGGCCCGAATCGCGATACCGCGCCATCCGCTCCTGAACGGCGCCCCAGTTCTTCTGCAGCAAATGACACTCCCCGGCCACCGCGATCGCCGCCGGACGGTTCGGATTCTCACGGTTCTGCAACATCGGGTCGATCAGTTGAAGCGCCTTGGCAGGGTCGCCCTTGCGAATCAGGCAGTCGGCCATCCGCAGTTTCCAGCGGTCGGCGGCGTGCGGCGCCGCCTCGCGCGACGCCTGCTCGTCAATCAACGCCATCGCCTTGTCCCACAACTGTCGATCCATCAGGTAATCTATGAGCCGCAGGCGCGCTTCTCCGGCCGTCTGCGTCTCGCCCATGTCCTCCAGCAACCGGTCGGCCAACTGCAACATGCGCTGTTCGCCCGCCGCCAGCGGAATCATCGACGGCTTGATCTCCGGCGCTCTCGGTGCGGGCGCCGGCTGCAGACCCGGTTTCTCGGCCGCGTAGCGCGCCGCGATCCGCGACATCGCCTCCTGCTCCATGCGGTCCCTGGCCACCGCCAGTTCCAACTGCCCGACTCCATGCGCCGTCGCC
>CAYSSA010000207.1:0-4585 GCA_964433485.1 uncultured Tepidisphaeraceae bacterium
TCTGTACCTGACGCTGTCCGGCGTTGAAATCCAAAGCGGCCTCCTGCGGCCGCACTCCCAAAGAGCCCGTCGCAGGAAGATGCCGGCGCCGGCCCGATGCCCTGATGCCGGTTTGAGTCGAAAGGGCCGCTTGCCAAAGTCTGGTGGTTCTGCTAACTTTCGCCCCCTTGCAATCCGGCGTCCAACAGCTTTCCGGCTGACGTAAGGAGCGAGTGTCTCCCACGCACGTCCGGGCAAAAGCAGGAGTATAGTTCATGAAAACCGGCATCCATCCCCGTTATCAAGCCTGCAATGTGCATTGCGCCTGTGGCAACACCTTTGTCACACGCAGCACCCTGCCCAAGATCAATGTTGACATCTGCTCGGCTTGTCACCCGTTCTTCACCGGTAAGCAGAAGTTGCTGGACACGGCCGGTCGCGTGGAGCGCTTCTCCAAGAAGTTCGGTGGTTCGTACAGCTTCCAGAAGGGCGGCGCCCCGGCCAAGCCGGCCGCCAAGTAAGCGTCAACCGGAATTACTCGGTTCGGCTTTTCTCAAAACGGACGGGTTTGACACGATTCGCCGTGCGTGGGTGGGGTTGCGCGCCGGTTGCGTTCAGGCGCGGGATGCATACCATCGGGCGATGCAACGATCGCCTTTTGTTCATTTGGTTGTGTTCCTTGTGCCGGTCCTGCTGTCGGCTTGCGTATCTCAGCAGACGCCTGTTGCCGCCACCACGCAGCCGGTCGCCGAGACGAGGGGTCTTTCGCCGACCCAAGCGGATTTTGACGTGCAGGCACTGGTGTCGCCTCCGGCCGGTTGGAAGGCCGACCCTCTGAAGACGACCGATCGTTCCCTGCATCGGGTATGGATCAGCCCCACAGGCAGCACGGCTTTTGGAGTGATCTTTGTTCGTCTGCCATTGCCCGTGGGCAGTGAACTGGCGCTCATGGGTTTCATGATGGAGATGAAGAAGACCGACAGCCAGTCGAAGCTCATCGAAAAACACCGGGACGAATCGGGGGCATTGCGGTATGTGGCTGAGAATGGGCAGCACACGATCTTCGCCAAGCTCGTGACCGACGGGTGGCTCTGCTGGGTGGGCTACGCGGGGACTCTGACCGGCAAGCCGGTGGATGTCGAGGAGTTGCTGCTGGCCGCTCGCGCTCGAGAGGCGCTTATTATCGGGCTTCCCAAGTAGTTTTCGCCGAGTCATTTACGGCAGATGTTTCGCCTTTCCGCTGTGGTCGCGTCCCGGCCGCAGTTATCGCCTTTCCGGCGGATTTGTCTTTTGCTCAAGTGAATTGGAAGTCTCCCCTGTTCGCGAGTTTCGCCAGACTCGCGGCCTGCGCGTTGGTGCTCGCCAGCACCACGCGCCGGAAGGGAGACAATCATGGAGCGGAAGAACTGCACCATCGAGGCGCTCGAGGTGCGCGCCTTGCTCAGCGGTCAACCCCTGTCGTTCGGGGTGGATTACAACCACGCGGGGGCCGTGCTCCTGCTGAACGGAACCCCCGGCGACGATCACATTGTCGTTTCTCGCACGGAGGCCGGTTTCGCCGCCAGCAACGGCGATTGGAACCTGCGGCTCAACCAGTCATTCGTCGGTGTCGTCGTGCGAGGCGGGGCCGGAAACGATGTCATCGAAGTGGATGACTCGATGGACGTGCCTGTTACGCTCCACGGCGACGCGGGAGATGACACGCTTCGCGGCGGTTGGGGGAAAGATGTGCTGTACGGCGGCGCCGGCAATGATCTGCTGGAGGGAAACGGCGGCGACGACACGCTCGTCGATGTCAGCGCGGGCAGCGATACGCTGCTGGGAGGCGCGGGCTTGGACAGCTACTGGCTCGGCGCGTTATCGACACAGATTCTGCCCGACGTCTCGCCGGAGGAATCGGCGGCCGGAAATGTCCATCGCATCGCATCGTTTCTAGGCGTAAAGGCGCCGTCGGCAAAGGTTTCCAGCGGTTCATCCGCGATGGCGGCGCCATTGCTGGGCAAGACGGTGGATCCAAAAGTGCGCGCGGGCGCGGTCTACCGGAGTTTCTCAACGCGGCCACTGTTTTCTTCGCGCGGGCCTGATGCCGATGACGTTCGGCAAGGCTCGGCCGGCGATTGTTATCTGATGGCGAGCCTGGCGGCATTGGCCAAGACCAACCCGAACGCCATACGCCAGACCATAACTGATTTGGGTGACGGCACTTACGCTGTCAGGTTCTACCGGGACGGCAAACAGGCCTATGTTCGTGTGGATCCGGATTTGCCGGTGGATTCGCGTGGCTGCATGGTGTATTCGGGACTTGGGCGCGAGGGATCGCTGTGGGCAGCGCTGGTTGAGAAAGCCTATGCGGCTTTCAGAACCCGGAATAGCTCCTATGCTTCGCTGGATCGCGGTTTTATCGAGGAGGCGCAGGCCGCTTTGGGCAAGGAAAGCGCAACAGCAACCCGCTTTCGCAATGGGACCGGGCTTCTGAGCTGGATCGGCGCTGAGTTGGAAAAAGGGCGGGCTGTCGCACTTGGAACCAAGGCATCCAGGGGCGCACCGGTCATTGTGCAGCACGCATACAGCGTGGATGCGGTGGTGTATCGTGCAGGCAGACCGATCGGACTGAAAATCCGCAATCCATGGGGACTGGACGGGGTCAGAAACAAGTCGCCAAATGACGGCTATGTCATATTATCTCCGGAACAGGCGCTGGCTTGTTTATGGATGGTTGTCTCGGCGGGATAGATGCGCGCGGGGCATGGGATGAAACGGAGATGTGGACACGGTTCTTCCGCTCGAACAGGCCGGCGCGATTCTGGCGAGTCGCCCGGCCTTGCGGCGGGAGTCGCAACGGCGAGGAAGATGTCGGGTATGTTATAATGGTGGATCGACATTGCCGCGGGCGTGTGCGGTACTCTTGAGCGGAGGTTTGTATGTTGACCGGAAAACGTTCATTCAGGTCGGCCGGTTTCACTTTGGTTGAACTGCTGGTGGTGATCGGGATCATTTCCGTGCTGATCAGCATTCTGATGCCGGCGCTGACCAAGGCCCGTGCCCAGGCCAAGAGCACGGCCTGCCAGTCGAACCTGCGTTCCATCGGGCAGTTCCTGATCATGTACGCGCACGCCAATGACGACGTGATGTTTCCGTACAACATGGGCGGCGGGAAGCCCCCGACCCAGCGATGGATGTCCGTGGTGTTTCCCAACAACATGGTCAAGAGCAACCCGATGCCCAAGGTGATGCTCTGTCCGGCCGACGAGGAACTCGGGGCCAACGACATCGCCGACGCGGCGACGTTCAACTGTCCGACGGAGTGGATCAAGCATTCCTATCTGCTGAACATGCACATTCACTATGACAACATTCGCTACAATCGTTCACATAAGGTGAACGCCTGCGATATCGTGGTGATGGGGGAAAAGAAGGCATGGACGAGTGATTTTCGCATGAACAGCTTCGGGGTGGGGCAGAGCCAGTACAAGAACCTCGTGGAGAACGAACGGCACGGCAAGGGCCGGATCGGCAACCTGCTGTTCATGGACGGGCATGTGGATGCGAAGGATCCGCCGAGCTGGATCGGCGCCAATGGCGAGCAGATGGACGACCCGTGGGATATTCTACCGGGCGGGAACTATCAGAATTAGGCTGGCAGTCAGCCGTCAACAGCGAGGGGCGATTCACACGGTTGATGATGAAGGGATTTACTTTCGGCCGGGGTCGAAATGGTCCGCAAGGCGGTAGACTTCGGCATTGAGTTGTTTCATGCGCGTCAGCAGGGGGACATAGGGTTCAAAACCGACTGTGACGATGCCTTTGTTGGAATCGCGGTTGGAGGGATCCGTGGTCAGGTCTTCCGGGTCGTTGTCCTGGTACTTGAACCAGTGCCAGCCGACGCAGGCGGCGCTTTCCAGCAGTTGCAGCGTGAAGTTCTGGTAGAACAGGCCGCGATCGGCCTGGGTGGGCACGATCCAACCCGCGCCGCTGTTGTTGGCAAAGCCGCTGTCGGCGCCCTTGGTGTACCACTCGGTGATGAGGAACGGCCGGCCGGACCATTTTTCCCAGTTCTTGAGCATGGCCATGTCCGGAGTCCACTGGCCGTATAGATTCACCGAGATGACGTCCAGATGTTTGCCTGCGGCCGCGAAACAGGCGGGGTTTTTCTTCTCGGTCGAATGATAGCGCGAGCCCAGGCAAAGGTGGTTCGGGTCGGCTTGGCGGATGGCTTTGGTGGTGATGGCGAAGTATCGCTCGAAGATGAATGCCGCGAAGGCGTCACGGTCCTCGTCTGCGGCGTCGTTGGCGGTGGCGTCGGGCTTTTTCTTCCGATCGGCGAGCCACTGCCGGGCAGCCTTGGCGGTGGAGCCCATGACGGGATCGTTTTCGTCCAGTTGCAGGTATTTGGCCAGTTGGGGATAGGGCAATTCGTTGTCGGAGAAATGCCCGAGCAGATACGGGTCGTCTTTCGTGGCGGCCAGTTGCATGGCCTGCTCCAGGCAATACGTCTCGAACTCCGGATGGAAGACCGGGATGCAGTCGTTGGGATAGCCGGCGTGGCCGGGTTTCTGATAGGTGATCTTCTTGCTCTTGCCGAAGCCGCTCATGAGGTTGCAGATGG
>CAYSSA010000207.1:4673-8939 GCA_964433485.1 uncultured Tepidisphaeraceae bacterium
AACCCGTTGTCGGCGAGCATCTTCGCCGTTGCCTCGGCCCATTTCTCTTTGGTGCCGAACTTCCGTTTCAGCGCGGCCTGCACCGCCGGGGATCGCCCGGCCGTGACCGTGGCCAGCCCGACATGAATGAAGGGATGCCCCTCCGGATCGACCAGCCACCAGCGGCCACGGTCCTGCTTGGCATAGAAGAAACCGCGTGCTGGCCAGGAGCGATCGGTGCGTCCGCCGAACTTGTCGAGAGCCGGTCCCGGTTTGCCGGCTTCAAATCCAGCCACTGCTTCCAGCGGCCGGGTGGGGTATTCCTTCCACGCATTCGCCGGTTTGGATTTGGACTTGACCGTGACGAGCTTAGCCGGATCGGTGGTTTCGCGGGCGATGGAGAGAGTGCTGATGCCCAGCAGGCATAGGACGATGAACCGGATGGCATGTCTCATGGCCGGCCATGATACGCAATTCGGCTGGGTTGTCTCGGGTCTGGTCGGCGGCGCAGAGCGCTTGGGTTAGACCGCCGGATCGAGCGTAATGGAGAACGTGGGGCTGAGGGCGTCGGAGTCGGAGCGTGAATCGCCGGAGCAGAGTCCATGCAGCTCGCAGATTCTACGGTAGTGATGGCCGCAGATTGCCAGTCGCACGGCCATTGGCAACAGCGATGGCCGGTGCAGTAGGGTCCAGCCCAGGAGCGACCAGTAGTCGATGCGTTCGCTGCCGACGATTCCCAGATGAAACATGGAATGGAAAAAGGCGCGGATTCGAGTCCAGTCCAGCGGGGAATTGACCGCGGGTTTCCCGTATCCCCGCAGAAACTCTTTGACGCGCCGATAAAACGGCCCGGGGGAATAGATGCGGTCCAGCACGCGGCGGTAACCGTCGCGAAGTGCCGCGAGGCCCATGCGAGGGGCGATATTCGTCGAGCCGTCGGTGTTGTCGCCCGACGATGGTCCGAGGAGCCGGCCTTCGCTGCGCAAGCGGGCGGCCAGATGCGTACCCGGCGGCGCATGCAGCAGGCCCACCATTGCAGTCACAATTCCGCTGGCCTGAATGAACTGGATCTGTTGCTCGAAGGTGTCGGCGGTGTCGTGGTCGAAACCCAGGATGAAGCCGGCCTGAACCTCAAGGCCCGCCCGCTGCAGTCGCTTGACGTCGGCAATCAGGTCGCGGTTTCGGTTCTGGCTTTTGCCGCATTCGGCCAGGCTCGCCGGATCGGATGACTCGATCCCGACGAAGATGGAATCGAAACCGGCGCTAACCATGTCGCGCGTGAGATTTGCGTCGTCGGCCAGGTTGATCGACGCCTGCGTGAAGAACGGAGTGGGGCCATGGTTCTTCTGCCAGTCGAGCAGTGCCGGCAGGAGGTCGTTCTTGAGCGATGGGCGGTGGCCGATGAGGTTGTCGTCCACGAAGAACATGGTGCCGCGCCAGCCGGCCTGTTTCAGGGCCAGCAACTCCGCGGTGATCTGCTGCCCGGTTTTGGTGCGCGGGCGGCGTCCGAACAGCGCGGTGACATTGCAGAACTCGCAGTCGAAGGGACAGCCTCGCGAGAATTGAATGGCGCCCGCATGATACTGGCTCAGGTCGGCCAGATGCCAAAGGGGCACGGGCGACAGGTGCATGTTGGCGAACTCACGCGTGCGATAGACCCGTTTGGCGGTCCCGTTGGCCAGGTCTGCCAGGAAAGGCGGCAGGGTGATTTCGGCCTCGTTGAGGACAAAGTGATCGACTTGCTCGAACAGCGCATATTCGCCCGTGAACAGCGGCCCGCCGGCGACGACCGTCTTGCCCGCGGCCTTGCAGCGGGCAATGATCCGCCGCGCCGAGTCGCGCTGAACGGCCATGCCGCTGATGAAGATGCAATCGGCCCACGAAATGTGCTTATCGGACAGTGGCGCAAGATTGAGATCGACCAGTTTGAGTTGCCAGTCGCGCGGCAACATGGCGGCCACCGTCAGCAGCCCCAGCGGGGGCGTGAGGGCTTTTTTGCGGACCAGCCGCAAGGCGTGCGTATAACTCCAGAACGTCTCAGGGAACTCAGGATAAATCAACAGGACTCGCAACGGCTCCAATCGGTTGGACAACTCATTGTAGGGGCATTCAACTCCGACTGATACGCGGAATCACGCAGAATCGCAAAAAAATGTCACAAATGCCTGATTGGAATTTCCTTCCATATTCCATCAATATTCCATTTGCTTTGGCGTACAATACTTAGGACGATGTGAAGGGGAGGCATTATGCGCCGACCGGGCCGCGGAGGGCACAGGTGTTTTCGCGCATCGCAGGAGCCGACATGAGCCAGCTCACACAGCATCCTTCCTATCTGATGATCGAAGACCAGCTCGACCTCATTGGCCAGAAATACCGCGGGCTGCGTATCGCACGGGGGACGGTTCTATGGGGATTCGCGGCGGTTGTCGCCTCGCTTGGCGCCAGCGTCGTGGCCGGCGCCGCCGGCGCGGGAAGGGTCGCCCACCTTGCGTTTTATGCCTGGGTGGCCTGGCTGGCCGGCTCGGCCGCCTGGTGGATCGTTCGGCCGCTGCTCATGCGCCCCAGACCCGTCGAAGTGGCCCGGTTCATTGAGTCCCGCGTCCCCAACCTCCACAACGGCCTGACCAACGGCGTTCTCCTCGCACAGGCCGGCGATATCAGGCAGTCCCCGTGGCTGGCGCTGATCTTCGACGAGATTCTCTCCACCGCGCGCGCGGCGCCGCTGCAATCGGCCGTGAGCGTCCGCGATCTGCAACGCCCGTTTGTACGGTTGTGCGTCGCACTGGGCGTCGCGCTGGTGTTGCTGGCCATTCCGGCCACACGTTATCGACTTCAGCGCGGCTGGCAGCAGATGTTCAATCCGGCCGCCTTTGTCGCCAGGACCGGCAAGGTGCGGCTGATCGAAGTCTCACCCCGAGAGATCACGCTGGTCATGGGCCAGCCGTTGGAAATCCGCATCCTGGCCGAAGACCCCGACAAGGGTCTGCCCTCGGCGCGCCTGATCTTTGAGAACAACGCCGTCAAGCCGGCCGAGTTGGCGCCGGTCATCACGCCAGAGGACCAGCTTCGTTACACCTATCGCCTTGATCATGTCGAGGAGGAGCTGCGGTTCCGCGTAGAGGTGGGCGACAGCGAATCGGACTGGTGCGTGGTTCATGTTGTGAAACAGGTCAAGCTGCGGGATCTGTCGCTTCAAATCACGCCGCCGAGCTATACCCAGCGGGCGGCGCAGACGCTGGCGCTGAAGCCGGAAGAGGTCCTGAAGACTCCCATCACGGTGCTGGAAGGGTCCAGATTGGAAATGGTCATCGGCATTGACGTGCCGGTGAAGTCAGCGCTGATGCAGATCGACCAGATCGAGCCAGCCCCCATGCACGCCCAGCCGGGCGGCACGCGTTTCGCCGGCAGCTTCATCGTCATGGCTGGCTGCGACGTGGCGGCGCTGTTCAACGAGAATGGGCAGGTGATCGCCAGGCTGCCCGATCCGTCGCTGCGCATTCATTGCACAAAGGACTCCGGGCCGCAGATCGAAATGAAGTGGCCGGTGCAGGATCTGTCGGTGTCCCCCAGGGCCGAGCTCAAGCTGTCGGCCATCATTCGCGACGACCTCGGCCTGACTGGTTGCCGTATTCTCATGAGCGCCAATCCGGACGCTCCGCTGGCGCCGGTGTTCGAACAAAAAATCGATGGCACGGTGTTCCAGCTTGCGAAGGTGGTGGATGTCCCGGCCGAGGCCCGTGTGCATGGCCGGTCGATCAAGATTCAGGTCGAGGCGACCGACAACCGCAACCTGGCGTCGTTGCTCAATGGCGGCGTCGGCGCGCCGTCGTCATCGCGGGATCTGGGCCCACAGACAACCGCATCGCCGGTCTATGAAATCAAGTTCCGCGATCCGGAAGAAATCGCCAGGGAGCAGAAGGAACAGTTCGACAAGCTGCGGCAGGCGCTGCGGGAAATGCTGGAAAAACAGCAATCGTTGCATTCCGGGGCCGTCGCCTGGAAGCCGGGCGGCGCTGACATGCCGCGGATTCACGCAGGCCAGACCGAATTGCGTGCCATGATGGTGGGCACCGCCGAAACATTCCAGTTCGATCCCGATGACAAGATCATCCAGAAGATGCTGCTGGTGCTGGCGGCCAACCCGGCGAGGGAGGCGATCGACCTCGCCCAGGCCATCGTCAATGAAAAGGTGGTCGAGGAACAGGTCAGGCAAAACCGGGAGCTTCAATCGCGACAACGGCGCATCATCGAAATGCTCGAATCCATGCTCTCGCGGCTGAATAA